>QBMS01000219.1 GCA_003249095.1 Snowella sp. | reverse complement strand
TAATTTGTCAGAAGCTTTTTTATCAAAAGATTTAGAACTTAATAAAATGTCCTGATTGATTTTTCTATTCTTTAATAATTCGATATATTCTTTACAAGATTGGATAATTGGTGTGTAAGAGAAATCATTTGGAATCATAATTATCCCATCTGTTTTCTTGTAGCGTTTTAATTTTTCAAGTTCTACAGAAAGAGCAGCTAGAATATTTTTATTAGCTTCAATGAAGTATAAGATCAACTTTTTAGATTCTTTTTGATCATTCTGATTTTTGATATGATTTATAAGCCATGAACCAAGAACTGTAACAGCAAAAGTAACAATACCTGTAAGAACAATTGGCCATACTGTTGTAGGTTAAAGGAAATTAAAAGGTTTATTTTGAATCTGAGTTATTTTAGAATCTATGCCTTGAACATCTTTTTTTAATGTTTGAAAATCTTGATGATTTATATTAGTTTTATTTAATAAATCTTGAAATTGTTTATTAATTTTGTTTAAATTATCTTGTGAAGATTGCTGACTGTTCAAAGATTCATTCTGAGTATTCCTATTGCTTGCATTCATAGATGTGAGAATCTAAAGACTACACGAATTATAGCAGATATTATAAAATTATCTCTAAATCCTTCAGAATATTTTCTCCAAAAACTTTAGTGGGCAAACTTAAAACTTCAACTTCGCAATCAGGATGATAAATCTCAACTTGATTTTCTGGACGATTAATCAACCAACCCAAACAGCAACCATTCTCTCGATACTCCTCCATCTTTTGTCGTGTTTTCTGGACAGAATCACTCGGAGAAACCAACTCAATCACAAAATTGGGACAGAGTGGTAAAAACTTTTCTCGTTGTTCTGGCGTAAGGGCTTCCCAGCGAGACTTTTCTACCCAAGCAACATCAGGAGAACGAGTCGCACCATTCGGCAAAATAAATCCCGTCGAAGAATCAAACACTTCACCCAATTGATATTTTTGATTCCAGAGTTGAACTTGAAAATTTAATTGGCTGTTTTTCCGTCCTGTTTCCCCACCCGTAGGAGACATAATTACTAATTCCCCCTGGCGAGTTCGTTCCAATTTAAGCTCTGGATTCGCCCAACAAAGTTGCTGAAACTGATCATTGCTTAAGCTATAAACGGGTTTTAACGTAAGAGTGAGAGGTGTCATTAGCAGGGTTCACTCAGTTAGGGTTGTGATGGGTGATGATAACTAAATTTTACTTCAAAAAGCAACTGATAGAAGGCAATGAAGCGATCGCGTTTAGCCAAGAAATTGAGGGATCATCATAGTGTTCTGGTATTACGGGTTTATTCTGGAAAGCTATAATTCAGAAACTAGGTACGATTGCGATCGCCCTAATCTCTGAAAAAATCCCTGAAAAATAGTCGTAATCATTATAGTGGGGAGTGTATTGATGGAATATATTATTTTAGGTTTATTCATTGTCATTTTTGGGCTTATCTTTTTCTTTTATCGAAAAAATCAGTCATCCTTGAAAAAATCTTCCTCTCGCTTGTATCGCACCACTTCGAGGGCGAAAACCCATTCGGGAAAATCCGTTCCCAGAAAAACTCGAAAACAATTGACGGCAATGGTGGGAGGCGATCAGAGGACAGTTGAGCGTCTTTTAAAAAATTTACGTCTGAAACACCCAGGAGAATCGGAAACCTGGTATTGGGAAAAAGCTATTTTTGACTTAGAACGCGATCGCCGTTATTAGCTAATTTTGCTCTAAAATCACTATCTGAAAACCCATCATTAATTGAGTGTTGGCATAGTTTGATTACTGTGAATAAATCCTGTTAATTGATCAAAATTTATTCCATAGGTTGTAATAGGGACTTCATAACCCTTGAGATTAACATTATACTGTTGAAAATTTTGGGATAAACCTTTAAATTCATTCAAATAATCGTAGGTTTGTTCACCGATCGCAATATCAAACCCTAAAATTTTTGTCGAAGATTCTAAACGAAAAGCCGCATTAACCGTATCTCCGATCGCCGTATAGTCGGGATGATCTTCACTTCCCGTATTCCCCACCATTGCGTAACCCGTATTAATACCGACCCCAATTTTGAGTGGAAACGGAACGGGATATTGATTACTCAATTTTTTGGTCATTTGATTGATCTCTTTGACCGCGTGAAAGATTCTGAGAACTTCTTCGGGGGTATTTTCCTTGCCACTGTGAAACCAGATCGCCATGATCGCATCCCCGATATATTTATCTACCCAACTTCCAGAATGACGGATAATTTCTCCCGCCTGACGAAACCAATTACTAATTAAGATCGATAGGATTTCTTCGTTTAATTGTCTAGATAAAACGGTAAAATTCCGCATATCTGCCACCATGACAGACATCAGACGACGTTCGTGTAAGAGATTTGTTTGGGTGTCCTCGTCTCTTGGGTTTTGGGCTGCTGTGGATAGTTCCCGATCCAAGGCATAGAATTCAACGTGGGATTTACCAAAAAGAATGCGATCGCCGTTTTGCAGAGCAATCGGAACACTGACCCGTTTCCCGTTAACGAAACTACCATTACTGCTCCCCAAATCGATCAGGAGGTAATCTCCCGTTTCATTACATTGGAGAATCGCATGGTTACGGGACATGGAATGGTCACGGATGACAATATCGTTTTCCTGACTGCGACCAATTGTCCAATAGTTTTTCTCCGCCAGGGAGAATTGTTTTTCTCCTTGGAGAGTATGAATCACAAAATGCGCGTTATTTTGTCCGAGTTGTTCCACGGGGGGAAGGGATAAAAAAGCAGGTTCCTAAGCCAGGATAGCAACAATCCAGAATAAACTGTCTACTAAGATTGTACTCAATACTGCCCCAGCAAACGCCCACCAATGAATTTGGGGTTTTGCCAAGGCCCATTTGCCTAATCCTAATAGGAAACCGACTAACAAGACCGCCCAACCCAGTCCCCAACTAGTCTGAATCTGAGCGATCGCGTTGTGGAAAATCGGCGCGGCTAGGGTGGGATCGGCTGCCATTAATTGTCGCCAATAATCAATTAAACCAGTGAGATAAAAATAAGTATCCGTGATAGCGGTTCCCGTCAATGATCCCAAATAAAATAGGTTACCCACCAGTCCCCAACGTCGAGATAATCCCCAAATCGCAACGGGGAGAGCGATCGCTTCAATGGGCAAGTGAATCAAGGGTTCCCAACGAAACCATCCCCAATAAATAGAACCCGCTAACCAACTCCAGCTAAATCCTAAGAACAAATCTCCCCAGACAGAAATTTTGGGATTGGGATTTCTCATTAAGGCGATGGCAAAAATTATCCAACCGAGGGTCAACGCTAAACTTAACCAGGGAAAGGAGCGGACTAGGGGGGCTTGGACAAAAACAGGCACAGAGACGAGAAACCCTGACATCAGCAGGATAAACCAGGCTTCGGTCGTCTGCGATCGCTCCTTGGGTAAAACTAAACCGTCCCTAATGGATGGTCGAGCAAAGTTGGCAACAACAGACGTTAAGAGGGGGATCACGGCAATGTTAAATAATAAATCTTAAAGGTTTTCATTTTCGTTACTTATCTTAACATATACCCAAACCATCCAGAATGGGAAGACGAAATTTTTTCTGGTGACCAAGAGACTGACCCATTAAAGGGCGATCGCGTCTAGTCTACATTTTTCAACAATGTGTAGTAATTTTAGAAAGAACTTTAATATAATCTGAAATATTAGACTTCATAACATCCTTAAAAAAAGTGAAGGACTAAGAATTTGGCACTGGTGTAGTTTGATTAAAGGCGAAAAAAGGTATGGTGTAAGGCTTAGAGG
>QBMS01000218.1 GCA_003249095.1 Snowella sp. | reverse complement strand
TTTTAGCTTGCTTTTCATGATAAGTTTTGATTATCACTTTTTATTCAGGAGAGCCGTTATTTTCTAAAAGTTTGCCCTCTATTTTAAGCGATCGCGGTTTTAACGTTTAATCAACAACAAGACGGTAATCGCATTTTCAGCAGTCAAAGCGATCGCATTTTTAATCAGTCAAAATGGTCAAAGTCAATTCGGTAAAAAAGGATCATGACTCGATCGCCTAATTAGTCGATAAAATTGAGACATCCCTTCTCGATGTAGGTTTCTATGAGCGCAAAATCTGCCCGTCCCTATACGATCCTTTCGATTGGGGCAGCGATCGCGACGATTGGGTTAAAAACTGGAGCCTACTTGCTCACGGATTCCGTAGGCTTATTGTCCGATGCAATGGAGTCGGGGGTTAATTTATTGGCGGCCTGTGTCGCGTTTTGGGCTTTATCGGTAGCGGCCAAACCTGCGGACGAGGAGCATCCCTTCGGCCATTCCAAGGCAGAATATTTTTCCAGTGGACTAGAAAGTGCCTTTATTTTGCTCGCAGCAGGTAGTATCGCGATCGCCGCCTGGGGTAGATTATTTGATCCCCAACCCCTAGAAAAAATTGAATTGGGTTTAATTTTGGCCTTGGTTGCAACGGTCTTAAATGGTGTGGTTGCTTGGATTTTGCTCAAGGCGGGACGGCGATTGCGATCGATTACTCTGCGGGCGGATGCTCACCATCTTTTTACCGATGTGTGGACTTCTGTGGGGGTGATTGTCGGCATTATTTTGGTGAAATTTACAGGTTGGTTAATCCTCGACCCGATTATTGCCCTATTAGTGGCGGCGAATATTATTTGGACGGGGGTAAATCTTTTCCGAGAGACGGTTTCAGGTTTAATGGATCAGGCGATTCCCAAGGCCGATTTGGCGGCTATTACCACGATGTTTGCACCCTACGAAGAACGGGAAATTCGTTTTCATTCTCTCAAAACTCGCATTTCAGGGACGCAACGCTTTATTTCTTTCCATGTTTTAGTCCCAGGCCAATGGACAGTGGCTCAGGGGCATGATATCTGTGAAAATCTGGAACAAACGATCACTCATGCTTTACCTGGATCGCACGTCAGCACCCATCTAGAACCCTTAGAAGATCCCCGTTCATGGAATCATGATCCTGATGTTACTTAAAAAAGATTATATTCATAGTCTTAAAAAATTAAAGGCGGCACCCAGATTTGAACTGGGGGTGAAGGTTTTGCAGACCCTTGCCTTACCACTTGGCTATGCCGCCCAGACGATAGCTTAATTATTATAACAGGCCGACTCGGTTCTTTTGCAAGTTTTATGCGATCGCTTGTTAGGAATATCGTTGATTACTCCGAGTTCAAGGGCGATCGTAGTTCGATAAACTCGCTGACCACAATTCGCCCCTACAGAGGGTTTTTAATGGATCGTAGGGGCGCAAGGCTTGCGCCCAAAAAGTTCAAGGGCGAACGCAATTCGCCCCTACAGAGGGTTTTTAACAGAAAGCAAAATCAATTGACGACGTTGCAAAGAACGGACGGTTTCTAAATCCAGAGTGATATTTTCTAAAATAGTCGCCAAATTTTGTTGACTATCCGTATTTGCGTCGCAGGCTTGGATAAATTGAAATTCTTCTTCCGTTAACTCGATGGGTAAATAATCGTAGTTAAATAAATCCTTACTGGGCCAGCCCGTCATGCAGGGGTGACGTTCGGGAATCGCTGCTAATAATTCCTGATCCTTTGACCAGTCGGTTTTGAGTAGGGGCGGTTTACCCAGAAAAAATTCGTAGTGGGTAATTTCAGGGTCGAGTAGCTCAATTAATCGGTAGCGATCACGTTCACTGAGATTTTTTGCCCGTTCCATGAGATCGGGAGCTTTTTCCAGTAGGCGTTCTAGTTGCCAATATTGAGGATTAGAAAAGCCAATAAATTCCAAACCCGAAGCATCAATCAGTTCAAATAAAGTATGAATATTGTAGTCAGTTTCTTGGGGATGGACATACATATCAGCAAAGGATTCATCCCGATGATTTTCTAATGACCAGCGTTCTTTTTCTCGTTTGACAATACGATTATGGTCAGGTAAGGCCCCAAAAATTTGTCGTCCTACCGCCACACCGTCCCGATAATCTCCTTTTTTTTCTCCTTGCAATAACGCGATCGCCTGTTGCATCAGTTGAATTTCCCAACGTCCCAATTCTGCATAGACAAATATATGAAAAAATCCCCCAGGAGCTAATTTATTGGCTAGGGCTTGAATACCTTTAATCGGATCGGGTAAATGGTGCAATACGCCGACGGAATTAATATAGTCAAATTGTCCCGCCAGTTGATCCGCATTTTCTAAATTAAGATGCTGAAAAGTCACCCGATTTCTGATTACGCCCGACCGTTGACAACGGGTTTGAGCCACTTCTAGGGCTTTTTCACTTAAATCGATCGCCACAATTTCCGCCTGGGGATTGAGATGAATCAAATATTCTGTTCCCACTCCTGTTCCACAGCCTGCGTCTAGAATGCGAATGTTTTCTCTTTTTGGCTTTTGTCCCGTACAAAAATTGTGGGCCGCCACCCAATTCCATCGCCAATTATAACCAGGAGGCGGCTCATCCAAAAGCGGTTCGGGAGGAAAGGGATAGGTATTATAAAGTTTTTGAACTGCTGAGGATTTTAAGGAATCGGTTGTCATAAATACCATTAATATTAGGGTTAATTGGAATTTTTAAAATTAATGAAGGATCAATGGTTTCCTCGATCACGATTGTAAGGCTCGGCGACCGAAATAAGTTCCTCTTCTCTGGTTTCAGAGGGCAGCTCTACTAAATTGCGTTTGGAAAAACCCCAAATAAAGAGACCCGCGATCGCCACAATCATGACCCATTCGGGCGGAACTAAATCAGGATTAATTACCCGCAACAGTAATCTGAGTCCTACTAGACCCACAGTGACAAAGCCTGCATCCTCTAGGTGAGTAAATTCGGTGAGCCAAGTAATAAAAAGCTCGGCTAAAAAGCGGAGGGTAATTACACCGATCGCACCGCCAATCAAAATTAACCAGAGATCATCGGCAATGGCGATCGCGGTCGTCACACTATCGAGGGAAAAAGCCAAATCGGTGATGGCAATCATGGGAATCGCCTGCCAAAAAGACTTAAATTCGAGGGTATGGTGTTTATGATCCTGCTGATCATCGGAACGAAAATAGTTGAATACCAACCAAAGTAAATAAAGCGCACCTGCTAACTCAAATTGCCAATAGTTCATGATCCAGGTAGCGGTCAAAATCAAGCCCACTCGGAACAGATAGGCTAAAACAAGTCCAAAATTCAGGGCCTTTTGCTGTAATTTTCGTTCTCCGAGTCCCTGGGCGATCGCGGCCAAGGCAATGGCATTATCCGCCGACAGCACTGCTTCTAAAATAATCAAAATGACTAATACTAAGGGCGTTTTGAGGCTGAGGGCAAGGGATGAATCGAGAATCTGGTCAAGCATTTATTCAGGAGCGCGGGGGCAAATGACAGAGTAAGCAGTAACAAAACTTTATATCTTGGCACTCTCTTCATTATCATAGAAAGCGTGGTGATTCTGCTAGGAATCCCTGTTCGGTCTCTACCCCTTTTTTGAAAAGTTGACTCAAATTATGTATCAACCTAAAGCTGTCGTTTTGCTATCGGGGGGACTCGATTCCGCCACTACCGCCGCGATCGCGAAAACCGATGGTTATGAGGTCATTGCCCTTTCTTTTCGCTATGGACAACGCCACGAACGGGAATTAACCGCCGCTAGTCGGATTGCGGCACTGGTTCAGTCTAATTATTAGAATGAAATCCTTACAAGACAAGGACTTAAC
>QBMS01000217.1 GCA_003249095.1 Snowella sp. | reverse complement strand
GTATTATACGTTTCTGAATATAGTGACTCACATTTTTGACAGATAAATATTTTTCTCTCTCCATTATTTTTCGTTTTGTAATGAGAATGAATTTTCACTTCCTCGCTGTGACAATGAGGACAGTCTCGTTTAAATAATTCTTTTTCTTTCCCATTGCAAAATATAGAATCATTAAACTCTTGGATTGGCTTTATCTTTTGGATTGACATACTCTCTCTCCTTTTTTTACCGATTTATTTATAGTATTATTACCCTTAACACCCCTGTAAAGTTATAACCATTACTTCCAAGCTTATATTTGCTTCTTTGTTTCTCTAATCCTTTGCCCAGTAATCCTTTCTGCCTTTAATCAGGCTGAACCATTGCCGCGATCGTTGCCATTACGGATAATAAAGGGATCATCATCGAAGTGAATGATCTTTTTTGCCAAATATCCCATTATTCTGAGCAGGAATTGATCGGACAAAATCATCGCATTATCAATTCGGGTTACCATCCCCCTGCTTTTTTTCAGGATTTATGGAAAGCGATCGCCCAGGGAGAAGTCTGGCATGGAGCAATTAAAAATAAAACGAAATACGGAGATTATTACTGGGTTGACACGACCATTGTGCCTTTATTAGATGAAGACGGTAAACCCTATCAGTATTTGTCAATTCGTTTTGACATTACGAAAAATAAGCAGAGTGAAGAAATTCTGCGAGAAAGTGAAGAACGTTTTCGGGCAATGGCTAATAGTGCGCCCGTGTTGCTCTGGGTTGCAGGAACGGATACCCTCTGTAATTTCTTTAATAAGGCTTGGCTAGATTTTACAGGACGCACAATAGGGCAAGAAATGGGCGAGGGCTGGGCAGAGAGCATTCATCCCGATGATTACCAAGCGTGCTTGGATACTTACCTCAGTTCTTTTCTTAAACGGCATCGCTTTGAAATGGAATATCGTCTGCGTCGTTGGGATGGACAATATCGTTATTTGTTGGATGTGGGCGTACCTCGTTTTTTGAGTGATGGCAGTTTTGCAGGGTATATCGGCTCCTGTATTGACATTACTGATCAAAAAGCCGCTCAGGCAGAATTAGAACGAGAAGTTGAGCAAATTCTCCTATTAAAACAAATTACCCAGGAAATTCGCCATAGTCTTGATCCCCAGGAAGTTTTTGAAACGACAGCCGAGCAAGTGGGCAGGGTTTTTCAGGTAAATCGTTGTTCGATTCATAGTTATCTGGATGAACCCATTCCCCAAATTCCCTTGGTTGCGGAATATTTAGAGCCAGGTTATAGCTCTATGCTGGGGATAGCTGTTCCTGTCCAGGGAAATCTCCATGCTGAGGCAGTTCTGGCGACCGATGAGGCGATCGCCGTTGATGATATTTTGAGTGAACCTCTTTTTGTAGGGGTGACTGATCTTGCAGAACAAGTCGAGATTAAATCTATCCTGGCGATTCGGACTTCCTATCAAGACAAACCCAATGGCATTATTGGTTTGCATCAATGTAGTTATCAAAGAAACTGGACGGCCAAGGAATGCAGTTTTCTCAAAGCGATCGCCGACCAAGTGGGGATTGCCTTGGCCCAGGCGGAACTCTTGCAACAGGAAAAACAACGTCAACAAGAATTAAATCAAAAAAATCAGGACTTAGAACAGGCAAAATGGGAAGCAGAGGCGGCTAACCGAGCTAAGAGTGAATTTTTGGCCATGATGAGCCACGAAATTCGGACTCCCATGAATGGGGTAATCGGGATGACGGATTTATTGCTTGCTACGGATTTAACGCCCCGCCAGCAGGACTATGCCGAAACCATCCGTACCAGTGGTGATAATCTGCTGACCATTATTAACGATATTCTGGATTTTTCTAAAATTGAAGCCGAAAAACTGGAACTAGAAGCCCATCTCTTTAATTTACGAGAATCCGTTGAAAATCTCCTGGAATTATTGTCTTCTAAGGCGATCGCCAAGGGATTGGAATTAGCCTACTATTTCGCTCCCGAAACGCCCGAAGTGATTTGGGGAGATTCCACTCGCCTTAGCCAGGTACTTTCTAACCTCATTGGCAACGCGATTAAATTTACCTCCGATGGAGAAGTGATTTTATCCGTCACGGCCAAACCCCTATCCGAACAAGAACTCAGCAACCTAGAACTCCAAGGGCATTTCCTTAATAAAGGTTCAGAGCCGATCGCACCAACCCACCAACTCGAATTCAAGGTGAAGGATACAGGTATTGGCATTCCCTCCGATCGCCTAGACCGATTATTTAAAGCCTTCAGTCAGGTGGATTCCTCTACGACCCGAAACTATGGCGGCACGGGATTGGGATTAGTGATTAGTAAACATCTGGTCAAGCTGATGGGCGGAAGCCTCGGTGTGGAGACAGAAATGGGCATCGGATCGACCTTTTCTTTTACCATTTTGGCGGCTACCGACTCGGAATCATTATTTTTGGCTGAAGATGATTTCTTGGCCTGTTTGGCAGAAAAACGCATTTTAATTGTGGATGATAATGCCACCAATCGAAAAATTCTCAGATTGCAATGCGAATCTTGGAAAATGGTTTCCGAGGAAGTGGATTCAGGAGATGCGGCGATCGCTTTATTACAAACGGACGCGGCATTCGACTTGGCGATTGTTGATATGCAGATGCCTAATATGGATGGAGTCATGTTAGCGAAAGCGATCGCGTCATTAGAACATCGCCAGGCGTTACCCTTGATCTTACTGACTTCCTTGGGACAATTCGCCCTCAACGCCGACGATGAAACTCTTTTTGAAGCAACCCTGACTAAACCCCTGCGCCAATCCCAGTTATATAATGCCCTACTGAAAATTTTCCAAAATTCCCCAACGAAAATTGCGGCTGCTCCCAGAAAGGCTAGGACGAACTCCCTGATCCCCCTTAAAAACAAAGAGCCTAATTCCGCTCGCATTTTGTTAGCAGAAGATAATCTGATCAACCAAAAAGTTGCGTTGCAAATTCTACGGGTGTTGGGATACCGTGCCGATGTCGCCCAGGACGGGGAAGAAGTGTTGCAATTACTCGAAACCCAATCCTACGATCTGATTTTGATGGATGTTCAGATGCCCAATCTAGATGGCTTGGAAGCGACTCGGATTATTCGATTACGGTATCCCGACCGAAATATCCGCATCGTAGCGATGACTGCCAATGCGATGAACAGCGATCGCGAGAACTGCCTCACCTCAGGCATGGATGACTATCTCAGTAAACCGATTTCTATTCTGGAATTAACGCGGGTTTTGGGGGCGCAATTGCCGCATTAAACTGGCCATTTCCAAGGCATTCAGGGCATAGTGCCAACCGTGATTACTCTTAATTCCTGCCCGTTCCAACGCCTGTTGCATGGTATCAGTGGTTAAAATTCCAAAGATCACAGGAACGCCCGTCTGAAACCCGATCGCGGCAATTCCCTTGGCGGCTTCGGAGGCGACATAATCAAAATGGGGAGTTTGACCCCGTATCACCGCACCGAGACAAATAATGGCATCATATTTTTCCGTTAAGGCCAATTGTCGAGCGACGAGGGGAACCTCAAAACTGCCTGGAACCCAAACATAATCTACCTGTGTCCCCTGGGGATCGGCATCCACACCATGCCGTTTGAGACAGTCCTGACAAGACGAAACTAGTTTATCCGTCACCAGATCATTAAATCGCGCAATCACGATCGCAAACTTAAAGGCGATCGGATCATGGGTAAACGTTCCCTCAAAAACTGTCATGTAATTGCCAAAAAAGGTTAAAAAATCAAAAAAATAAAGATTGGCAAGGAGAAATCTATACTCCTCACGGTCATAATCTTAGTTTAGCCCCCCCTAGCCCCCCAACTTTGGCTACCGTGTACACACATCTTCCCTAAAACTCCTCTTGC
>QBMS01000216.1 GCA_003249095.1 Snowella sp. | reverse complement strand
GGCCAGGGTCATAACCATCTCCATGCAATACCCCCGTCGAAAAAGCATCTGCAACCATGACTGTTGTTCCTCCATCTAGGGAAAAATATTTATCTCGTGGGTCGGCAGTCCAATCGAGCGTATTTTTTCCTTGGTTATAACTTTGGGACGAAAAACGAAAGAGATCAAAAGAGTTAACATAGGTTAAATTATTGCTTGAATGGTTAGGATTATAGTCAAGGATATTAACACCACTGATAAAACCTAAAGCATGACCAATTTCATGGGCGGCCATGCCGACAAAATCATAGGAACCTGCACTAATGCCATCGCTTCGATCAAAGTCAAAGGAAACATTACTATTAAAAGAAATTGAAGCATCGGAGGTTTGGCTGGTCGAAAGTCCTAGAGCTTTAATATTGGCTGTGGTGAGTCGGATCGTGCTGTTATTGTCACTACCATCACTATCTAAATAGGGCGTAAGGCTAGCCGCTCCGTTGGGGTTATCACCCGTAAGGTTGATCCATAGAGCAAAGGATGAACCCGTAGGAAGATTTGCAATTGCTGTAGCATCATCGCTGGACGTTGCATCGGCAGTCAGGGCATTACGAAAGTCAGTATAGGAAATTGTCTCTTTTGTATACTGAGTATTGGCGATCGCATTTCCACCGAGAGAGTTAAACCCAATATCAATATTAATGGTTGCGTTATCAGTTAATATACTTGACCATAAATTTCCTGCCTGAGTAAAACTATTGATCGCCGCCTGGGAGGTTCCTACTTGTGGGTTAAAGTTGAAGGTAACAGCCTCGGATTTATGAACTCCCAGAACCAATGTTCCCGCGATCGCAACAGTGGCAGAAACCCACAAATTATATCCCAGTATTTTTGTCATGATGAAGCCTAACCTAATTAAATAAACCGATTACCTGAGAATAACGTTCCTATCAATTAGGATTATCCTACTTATCAGTCAAAAAAGGCTACCCAGAATTTACGGAAATTCACAAGCTCATCATATCCCTGGAGCATTCCATCGCTTTTGGTCAATGATTACTAGGGTTACTATGGTTACTAATCATGGTCTCAGGATAAATCCATGTAAACCATACCTGTTTTTTTGTCAGTCAAACATTTACAATATTTAAGATACAGTGCTTCGCCTGGAATGGGTTCATTAAATTCTTGAGGAAGCTTGTACTGGTTAGCAGGATACTCTTGATAGATCTGGAGAAGAACTTGATAATTTCGATACCATTTTTGAAGAACTTTCATTAACTGTTCAAACTTGACATAGACTGTTTCATACTGATGAGAGAGAGAAATGACTTGAATCATAAGGGCGTAAACTTCAACGTCTTTGCGATTGTCAGGCAATTGGATAATATGCTTCAAAGGTTCAAAGGCATCATAATTACCATTAACTACGTCCACTAATTTTTTAACGTCGTAAATGTGCTTCATTTCAATCCCAAGAATCACGTCTGCCACCGCTCGTAAAATTGAGTAATCCGATAAATTAGATGTTTTGAATAGTAATAAAAGCTTTAACCCCAAGACGTGTTTTGAGATTTTTTCCATGTGTCTAGCATAGGCTTTAATGGCATTTTGCCCTTCTTCCGTTTTAACTTGAATGAGTATTTCTTTTGCTTTCGTATTAACTTTTTCTCGAAAACTCTCGGTATTTTCCTGATTTTTTAATAAATGCTCCACAAAACTATAAAATTCCTGCTGCTTATAGCCCCGATAGCGGAGTTCGGTTTGGTCGATCGCAATGAAAGAATCCTTGGCTTGAATGGCAAGTTGCAATAGGCGGATACTTTCATCCAACTCAGCATAATCTCCAATCCCGTTACTGAGCATATATTTGATCCTAGCAAAGGTCAAAAAATCCTCATCCGTAAATTTGGGACTGTCGATCGCCTCTGCGGTTTTAGCAAAAACACGAATATCCATCAATTGCAGGTTACGAAGGGCAAGAGTGGCTTCAGGAACCTCTTCTTTTTCTATTTTGGTTAACAACTCTCCTAATAGTCCGCCGTCTCCAGTGACAGGACGATTCCACCAAGGGATCGTTTTGGCGGGAGAGTTGACTCCAGAAACAGAGGAATCATTAACGGGATTAGTCATTTGTCCTATGTACCTCAATAGCGGTCTAACTATTTATTATGAGGGAAAAACTCAAAGAATTCCTCAAAAAATATTAAGCCTTTTATATGAAAAGAAGATAGGGATCTTCTTCCCAGCAGAGACTTCCCTAAAAACTATAACGGATGCGGTGCTTTGTTGTTTTATCGCAACTATTCAAAAATTTACGGTTTTGCCTCCCATCTTATCATAACTATGAACGAGTCACCCTGATCGGGCAATGGGTAGGTTGGTTTTGAATGATTCAGGCTAAAATAATAAAATCTCTACACTAGACCTATTTTATAAATTATCAGGATGCTCCAAGGAGAGACGATCGCGGCGATCGCAACGGCCATTGTTCCCCAACAGGGTAGTATCGGCATCGTGCGTTTATCGGGAAATCAGGCGATCGCTATTGCCCAAACACTTTTTAAAGCTTCTGGAAAACAGCAATGGGAAAGTCATCGCATTCTCTATGGCTATATTCACCATCCCCAAAGCCACGCCATTGTTGACGAAGCCCTATTATTACCCATGCGATCGCCCCGTTCCTACACCAAGGAAGACGTGGTGGAATTTCATTGTCATGGCGGCATTATTCCCGTCCAACAGGTTTTGCAATTATGCCTAGAACAGGGAGCCAGACTCGCCCAACCAGGCGAATTTACCCTACGGGCCTTTCTCAACGGTCGTTTGGATCTCACCCAGGCAGAAAGTATTAGTGAACTCGTCGGGGCGCAATCTCCCCAAGCGTCCCAAATTGCCCTAGCGGGATTGCAGGGAAAACTCGCTGAACCCATTCGACAGTTGCGATCAACTTGTTTAGATATTTTGGCAGAAGTGGAAGCCAGAATTGATTTTGAGGATGATTTACCCCCCCTAGACCAAAATTCAATTAAAACTCAATTAGCAAGCGTATTACAACAAGTGACTGATATTCTCGCCACCGCAGATCAAGGCGAATTACTCAGAACAGGTTTAAAAGTGGCGATCGTTGGTCGTCCTAATGTGGGTAAATCCAGTTTGCTCAATGCCTGGAGTCGTTGCGATCGCGCCATTGTCACCGATTTACCTGGAACTACCCGTGATGTGGTCGAATCCCAACTAATCGTCGGCGGAATTCCCGTCCAAGTGCTAGATACCGCAGGCATTCGAGAAACCCTTGATACGGTGGAAAAAATAGGCGTTCAGCGATCGCGCCAGGCCGCCCAACAAGCGGATCTAATTTTGCTCACCATTGATGCCTTGAGTGGCTGGACAACAGAAGACCATGAAATTTATCAGCAGGTTAAACATCGTCCTTTAATTTTAATTATTAATAAAACCGATCTGGCAACCCCTGAAAAAGTTGATTATCCCTCAGAAATTCAGCATATTGTTCAAACAATCGCGGCGAAAAGTGAAGGAATTGATGACTTAGAAAATGTTATTTTAGAGACGATTAATGTTAAAAATTTAACGGCGGCTAATTTAGATTTTGCGATTAATCAACGTCAAGCGGCAGTACTAACCCAGGCAAAATTATCCCTAGAGCAAGTTCAGCAAACCATTAAAAATCAATTACCCCTAGATTTTTGGACAATTGATCTACGCATTGCCATTCAATCCTTGGGAGAAATTACAGGAGAAGACGTTAGTGAGTCGGTTTTAGAACGAATTTTTAGTCGTTTTTGTATCGGAAAATAGACCTACAGCAAATTTCGTTCAAACCCGCTATAAGTATGGTAACATGAAAAAAACTTAAAGAAATTAATGAGATATGGCAGCATATTCGCTAGATTTACGCCAAAGAATACTAACGGCATGGCAAAACCAAGAAAATACTCAAAGAGGTTTAGCAAAA
>QBMS01000215.1 GCA_003249095.1 Snowella sp. | reverse complement strand
GTTAAGTCCTTGTCTTGTAAGGATTTCATTCTAATAATTAGACTGAACCAGTGCCGTAGTTATGATGTAGTTAAATATACTTTATTTCTGAAATTGAATAGCCTAATTTAACATCACTAAAAATTCCTCCTCACTTAAAATCGTAATATTCAACTTTTGTGCCTTTTCTAACTTAGAACCTGCCGCTTCTCCCGCCAAAACATAATCCGTTTTCGCACTCACCGAACCTGTTACTTTTCCGCCCGCTTCCTCAATTAATGCTTGAGCTTGATTACGGCTTAAAGTAGGTAAAGTTCCTGTTAAAACAAACGTTTTATTTGCCAATATTAAAGAACTTGAAGTATTTTCAACATTAGCCGCCAGAGTCGCCAATTGTAAACCTACCGCTTTTAACCGCTCGATCAAAACTTGATTAGATTCATTTCTAAACCAATCAAAAACCGATTGAGCAATTTCCTCTCCAATGCCATAGACTCCCGACAACGTGGGAATCGTCGCTTGAGATAATAAGTCAACATTAGGAAAACTTTTGGCCAGAATTTTAGCGTTAACCGCTCCCACATAGCGAATCCCCAAACCGTAGAGGACTCTTGACCAGGGTTGTTGCTTACTTTCTTGAATTGCATTCACTAATTTCTGAGCAGACTTTTCGCCCATTTTTTCTAGATTAACCAGTTGCTCCCATTGCAAAAGGTAGAGTCCATCTAGGGATTGTAACAGATTATTATTGAGCAATAAAATCACGATTTTTTCCCCTAAACCACGAATATCTAGCGCATCTCTACTCGCCCAATGGATTAAACTACCCCGCAAAATCGCAGGACAGGAAGCATTAATACAACGAGTCACCGCTTCTCCTGTAGGACGAACCAAAAGGGAATTGCATTCGGGACAATGGGTCGGCATTTGAAAAGGCACACTTTCGGCGGGGCGTAATTCAGTGAGGACGCGCACCACTTCGGGGATAATTTCTCCAGCTTTGCGGATAATGACCGTATCGCCAATGCGAATATCCAATTCTTGAATACGGTCTTGATTGTGTAAAGTCGCTCGCTGTACAGTGGTTCCCGCTAATTGAACGGGTTCCATGACAGCTAGGGGCGTAACGGCTCCTGTTCTGCCCACATTCACTAAAATATCTTTGACGACGGTCGGGGCTTCTTCGGCGGGATATTTAAGCGCGATCGCCCAGCGAGGAAATTTTTGAGTAAAACCGAGATTTTGTTGTAGAGAATAATCATTGAGTTTAACGACTACGCCATCGGTCATGTAAGGCAAACGCTGTCTGGCTCCTTCCCAATCTTCAAAGTATTCAATCACTTCCTCTAAAGTCGGACATTTTTGACAATTAGGATTAACCAGAAACCCAATTTTTTTCAGATACTCTAAAGCTTGCCATTGAGAAGTAATAATTTTACTTTCTTCAGACGTTTCAGGAAGATGTAAAGTATAAGCAAAAAATTGTAAACGCCGTTGATGAACTATTTTTGAGTCTAGTTGACGTAGGGTTCCCGCCGCCGCATTTCTAGGATTAGCAAATAATGCTTCTCCTGCTAAAGTTCTTTCTTGATTAATACGTTGAAATTCATCAAGGGGTAAAAAAGCTTCTCCTCGCACTTCTACCCATTCTGGGGGATTATCTAGATTTAAGCGTAAAGGAATCGAACGAATTGTTCTGACATTTTGAGTAATTTCCTCCCCCGTTGTGCCGTCTCCCCTGGTGACTCCCCGTACTAATACCCCATTTTCATAGGTCAATGCTAAGGCTGAACCATCAATTTTTAATTCAGCAACGTAATCTTTTGGGCAATTAGGGTCGGAATTTTCTAAGAATTTTGGAGAAGAATTATCGGGAGCTAATCGTTGCCAGCGTTCTTGCCATTGCCTTAATTCTTCGAGATTAAACGCATTTTCTAAACTGTAAAGGGGGATTTTATGGGCAACTGACTGAAACTGACTTGCAGGTTTTTCTCCCACGCGCTGAGTCGGACTATCGGCGGTGATTAGTTCAGGATATTGGTTTTCTAGGGTTTGGAGTTCTCGATAGAGTTGGTCATAAACGGCATCCTCCATGATGGGAGCATCGAGTCCATAGTAGGCATAGCTGGCTTTTTGCAGTTGTTGGCGGAGTTGGGAGATGCGATCGCTGTTCATGAGGATAGCATAAATGGGGCAGTCTTAATTAATTGTAAAGGCGATCGGTAACTTTTCTGTTATGATGAAACTAACTAAACTTTTATTTAATCTGTGCTTTAATAATCTATTTCAATCCGACTTATGACTGCTTTTTTAGACAGGATAAACAGGAGATCACTTCTTACGATATAAATTATGACTGTTTAAGGATAAATTAAAATGCTGAGATCATTAAAAATAGAGAACTTTCGTTGTTTTCCTTCCTTTGAGTTGAATAAATTAGGAAGGATTAATTTATTAGTTGGAAAAAATAATAGTGGGAAAACTTCGATTTTAGAAGCAATTCAAATGCTTTATTCTGAAAATAATTTAGAGACTCTTGGTGATACAATGAAAAATCGAGGTGAATATCTTTTGGATGAAGGAAAAAATGAATATGACATTCGCCACTTATTTTATGGACATGAGATTAATCTAGACTCCGAATTTTCCATAGAAGGTATAAATTTAGAAAATAATAATCGTTTAAAATTTTCTTTAAGCTTGATTGAAGATAGTGATTTAATTGAAGATAGTAATTTAGAATCATTTGATATAGTTCCTAGATTAATGATTAAATGGCTCCCAAAAGAAAAAGGTGAAATAAATTTTCCTCTTTCTATCAATGGTGGATTAAATGTTGATTATTTTCGACGACAACGATTACAACGAACCTTGAGAGGAACAAATAAAACGGATAAACCAACTCAATTTGTCCGTTCTTCTTCTTTAGATAAAGAAACCATGAAAAATTTATTTGACCAGATCGTTTTGACTCCAGATGAGGATTTAGTAATACAAGCTCTCAAAAGTATCGAACCCGATATTGAGCGCATTGCTTCAATTAATCCCCGTCTTCGTGGTAGTTTTGTTGTACAAAAGACAAATAATAGTGATCAGCGAATTCCCCTTGCGAGTATGATTAATTTTCAGCGAATTCCCATTGGGAGCATGGGTGATGGAATCTCGCGAATACTTGGTCTTACCTTAGCGATCATCAATGCAAAAAATGGAGTTTTACTTGTGGATGAAATTGACACAGGGCTTCATTTTTCTGCTATGTCTGATATGTGGAAATTACTTTATGAAACAGCCAAACGACTGAATGTTCAAGTCTTTGCAACGACTCATAGTAGAGATTGCTGGGAAAGTTTAGCTGAAATTGCTGAAGCCAAAGATTCTAGCGAGAACGACATCACTATTCACAGGATTGAAAAAGGGAGGGCGAGTAGTATTGTCATTGGTGAAGATGAAATGGCGATCGCGGCTGAACGAGGAATTGAGGTACGATAATCATGGGTAGAAGAGAGATTATTAAACCGAAAAAATTATTAGTTGAAGGAGCCAGTGAAAAAAGAGTTATTCCTGAATTAATGGAAAAAAATGGTGTATCTTGGCCGAATGATCAGATTCCTGTTTGGATAGACTCTCATGATGGTTATGAAAATTTAGTAAAACCTGGTGGTATTTCTGGTGAATTAATTGCATCAGATTTAACGGCAATGGTTCAGCCTGATTAAAGGCAGAAAGGATTACTGGGCAAAGGATTAGAGAAACAAAGAAGCAAATATAAGCTTGGAAGTAATGGTTATAACTTTACAGGGGTGTTAAGGGTAATAATACTATAAATAAATCGGTAAAAAAAGGAGAGAGAGTATGTCAATCCAAAAGATAAAGCCAATCCAAGAGTTTAATGATTCTATATTTTGCAATGGGAAAGAAAAAGAATTATTTAAACGAGACTGTCCTCATTGTCACAGCGAGGAAGTGAAAATTCATTCTCATTACAAAACGAAAAATAATGGAGAGAGAAAAATATTTATCTGTCAAAAATGTGAGTCACTATATTCAGAAACGTATAATAC
>QBMS01000214.1 GCA_003249095.1 Snowella sp. | reverse complement strand
GTTAAGTCCTTGTCTTGTAAGGATTTCATTCTAATAATTAGACTGAACCAGTGCCAGAATTGGTCTTGGACAAGATATTCGTTGCTCAGTTCCAGAAACAAGGAATCCAACTTGTGTAATAGTTACTGCAAATCTGCTTATATTCACAACTTCAATAGCGAAAAAGTCTTGAGGGTTATTGTTTTTAAATTCATTCTCCGAAGTTATATAACCAATAATGTTTCCAAGAGGATCGACTACTTTTTGCTGAACAGATATTGGAATAACTTTAAGTTTTACTTTTTCTTTATCTCGTTCTTTCCAAAAATTGTAAATTCCAAGGGACATTCCTACGAAGGCTGCTAGAGATGTTAATATATCCTTAAGGCTAAGAGGCAAAATACCGTTCAAGTATAATTGGGTGAATACTTCCATATACAAACCTATAAGATTTCATTTAACAATTTATCATAAATTCTTTGATTATTACGATTCCCTACTTACAAGCGATCGCGTTAATTTTCCCATTCCAACAGACTGACGACTCACTTACCCTATTCATTTAGCTAAAATGTAAATTATTGAGGAAAAACTGATGGCAACTACAATTGAGACTGATTTAAAAGAAATTCTGGGCGAATTTAAGGAAGAATTTGTCAAAATCAACCAAAGATTAGACAAAATTGATGAAACTGTCACAGATCTCAAAGTGAATCAAGTCCTTATGGAAGAACGATTATCAGGACAAATTAACCTACTTGATGAAAGATTATCAGGACAAATTAGCCTACTTGATGAAAGATTATCAGGACAAATTAACCTACTTGATGAAAAAGTGTCAGGACTAGGTAAACGCCTAGAAAATCAAGAATTTACCAACCGAGGTATTTTAATTGGGTTAATTGTTGTTGTTTTAGGAGGAGCCGCTAAAGTCTTTGGCTTTTTTCCTAATCCCTAAAATCAAACTAAATCATTCCCATTTCTTCCAGCGATCGCGTTAATTTTTCCGCTTCAGGAGATTGCTGAGACTCGTATAAACTAATCGCTTTTTTAAAGGCTTCTAAACTTTCCTGTAATAAACCCGCTTTAAAACAAGTGACCCCTAAATTTTGATAAGCCTCTGCATAGTTAGGATTGAGATTAATGGCTTTTTGATAAAGCGCGATCGCGTCCTGTAATTGGTCTTTTCCTTTTAAAAGCATGGCTAAATTGTAATAACCGACGGCAAAGGTTGGATCAATTTTGAGAATCGTTTCGTAGGCTATTTGAGCATTTTTGAGATCACCGACAGATTTTAATAAACCTGCAAAATTATTAAAAGCTCCAATTTTTAATTGGGGTAAAATCGGCTGATTAATCGCTTTTTGATAATGTTTATTGGCCAGTTCCCATTTCTTTTGATGTAAATAGGCATTGGCTAAATGGTAATGTAATTCAAAGGAAATAGGCACACTCGCGGTATTCGCTTTTAAACCTTGTTTTAATAATTTTAAGCCTTCTTTTTCCTGTCCTAACTGTAAATACAAAGCTCCTAATTTACTGCAAATGTAGGGATCATTAGGATTTTCTTTAAAGGTTTTTTCTAATAAAGATTTAGCACGATTGGTTTTATCTTTGGTTTGTAAAGCTTCGGGGGTATAGCCAGAATGGAGAATGCTAACCATCGGTAATTCGACAATATTCCAATGGGGTTCCTGTTTTAATAATGTTAAGACACTATCATCAATGGTTTCGTGGTAGGGACGGGAAAATTTGATCGCGGGATGGTTCCGAAACAGTCGAGAAACGGCGGAATAGGGGGACTGGGACGCTCCAATTTCGTGACGAATCAGATTAACCACTAGGGTATTTTCTTGAGCAATAGCAGATTTGACATCCTTAATTGCATTGATATTAAATATTTCATCGCCATCTAAGACCAAAACCCAATCGCCTGTGACCAATTTCAACGCCTCATTTCTGGCGATCGCAAAATCCTCTGTCCACTCCTGGGATGCAGTAATGGCTCCAAACTCTTGAGCAATTTCTAGGGTGCGATCGCTTGATCCCGTATCTAAAACAATAATCTCATCGACCAAATCTTTAACGCTCGTCAGGCATTGGGCTAAATTCGCTGATTCATTTTTGACGATCATGCAAAGGCTGAGTTGAACCATAGGATTTTTTGGGATAGGGGGCGTGTGATACTTTAAAGAGACTGTCTTTTTTTTCCATCGTTTCCGACTTTTCCAATTTACTATGCTTGAGACTCCTCCCGTTACCGAAGATATTGTTGCCGCGCTACAAATGCCCGTTGATCTGAATTTTGATATCCCCGATCCAGAAGACGAAGGGATTCAGGAACTCGATTTTCAATTGCAACTAGACGGTTTTTGGAAGATTTGCGATCGCTTTGATTTACAAACGGAGATTTGGCGGGGCAGAATTATTCGGGCGATTCGCGATCGCGAGAAAAAGGGGGGAGACGGACGGGGGACAGGTTTCTTGGATTGGTTAAAACAACGAGAAATCACTAAAAGTCAAGCCTATGCGATGATTCAACTGGCCAATAGTGCGGATTCCTTGTTAGCAGAAGGTCAACTCGATCCCAATACGATTAACAATTTCAGCAAACGGGCTTTTATTGAAACCGCCAAATCTTCCCCCGAAGTCCAACGCCTAATCAGTGAATCTGCCCAAAGTGGCGATCGCATTACCCGTCGGGAAGTGAAGCAATTATCCGATGAGTGGACGGCGGTAAGTTCGGATTTGTTGCCCGATGAAATTAAACAAAAAGCTTCGGACGGCAGTTTACCGTCGCGTCATTTAGCTCCCTTGGTCAAGGAGATGGAAAAGTTGCCCGATACCCATCTAGCCGCCATTCAACAGGAAGCCGCCTCCAATCCCGATGTGGATACGGTCAAAAATCTGACTTCTTCGGCTCGCAATTTAGCAAAATATCTAGATGCAGCGGCCCAGGTACAAACCCTCAAGCAATATCCATTGGATCTAGAAATGGCCCTAGAAGAGGCTCTGCGATTGGATTGTCTCAACACGGCGGCTGATTTGGTAAAACAAGCCACCCAATTAGAACAAACCGTCGCTAAACTTTATACGACTTGGAAACGCTTGGGAAGTCTCGCCGATCGCCTTTATGTGGATACGGGTGCAAGTAGTCCTAATCTGCGATCGCTGTTGACGGCATTAGAAATGTTAACCAGTGAAGTGATCGAGGTGCAGTTGGATGAGGGCGGAGAAAGAACCGTGCGTCTGCGGATCTTGACAGATAATGAAACTAAAGGTCTGGAATAGTTTTATGATTTAGTTATTTATTAGTAAAATCTTGGAAGATTTTTCCCAATTACAAAGAAATAAATCATAATTATAGTTAATTTCTTCTAAAGGCGATGAGTAAACAATCAGATAATAATTTAGACAAAAATAATCAAAAAAAAACTCCTTTTTTTCTTTACGATGGGGAGCAAAAATTGTCGTGGATAAATCAATTCGTCGTAACATATCTTCTAGGATATGCAGTGGGGAACCCCCCAAGTATGGTGGCGAATGTTAGTGCTTTTAAGGCAGTTCAAAAAAAGCCCGAACTCAATTTTTTGGGATTAGAAGAGAGACAATATAATGAAATAGTAGAACGTCAGAGAAATCAATATATAATTTTATTATTATTAGGATCGATACCTTTCTTAGTTGGCCTATCGTTGCTGGTGACGTATCCATTGTATCGATTAGATTTTTTTAATAGTAAAACTTTAAATCCTTTTAAGCAGATTCTTATTAATTTTATTAATTATAATATAATTCTATTTTTTCAAATATCAATACAACTTATTTACCTTAGATTATTATTTAGAATAATGGAGTACTTAATACCAGAAACATTATGTATTATGCAAATTATTAATTTGAATCTTGAATTAACGGCAATGGTTCAGCCTGATTAAAGGCAGAAAGGATTACTGGGCAAAGGATTAGAGAAACAAAGAAGCAAATATAAGCTTGGAAGTAATGGTTATAACTTTACAGGGGTGTTAAGGGTAATAATACTATAAATAAATCGGTAAAAAAAGGAGAGAGAGTATGTCAATC
>QBMS01000213.1 GCA_003249095.1 Snowella sp. | reverse complement strand
TCCCCCTAATTCACTACTGATAACCTTGAAATAATCCCGTCGTAAAAAGGGATAATCCCCCACCCATAAATCAAACTGGGGTAAATAAAGATCTGTAATCTTGTCAATGCGCTCTAATTCAGGTTGTTTCGACAAAATTAACATCTCTGCGACCTGTCCCCTCGCGATCGGTTTATAGCTCCGTTTGATAGGAGCCTGGATAGTCGCCCGAAATCCTTCGCGATCGCCGACTTCCACATTAATGCGCCGTTCTCGATTTTCAATAATTTCTAATTCCCCAAATTTATTAGCCCGTTGCTCTTCATTAATTAATTCTTCGGTGATATAAACATCTAAAACTTTTCCGCGCCAAAATCCCGCGTAGGGATAGCGACGATAGGTATTATTACGAACACTGGCGACATAAACAGGCGACCAAAACCAATAGAGTCCCCCGATAAAATACAACAATAATTTCAAAGATTCACCAGTTTTTCCCATTAACAAGCCGATAATCCAAAGAGTCACGACAATGACCAAAGAAATTAGTAATCGCCGCAAAAAGTCACGCCATTTTCCCCAAACATAGGAATATTGTGGGCCTGTAGCAATCACAGGAATCATTTGTTCAAAGGTTTCGCGAGTGAGGGGAATAAGCATAGGTAATTTAGAAATATTAAGTTGTGAAAACTAGGATAAGTTATTAGGATCAATGCCTAATTCTCGTAAACGGTCTTCTAATTTTTGGGAGCGTTCCTTTTCCTGTTTTAAGTTTTCTTTTTCCTGTTGTAATTGAAGTTCCGCTTTGTCGGCTCTCAGTTGTTCTTGAGCTGCGCGTTCATTACCTGTTGGCAATAAATTACCTTCCCTATCCCACCATCGCAACCAAGGTAAATCGAGATTTTGATATTGTCCTTGCCAGATTCCTAACTCAACTCCTAGCGGTTCAATGGGATAATGTCCCCGTTGATTAGGAGTCGCTAATTGATAGCGATTTTCAATAAAATGATAAACTTCTACCCGCGCTAATTTGACTTCATAAATAGCATAAAAAGCAGGACGAATAACGGTTTCATAGACCCAAAATTTACCTTGCCAAGGGGTTTTATCTCGTTCTTCTGAACCATTACCTGAAACAAATTCAATGGCAATTAAAGGAGGAATAGATTCTCGCCATAAAACATAGGAGCGTCGGATTGCCCCCCCTAAAGTTGGCGGCACATTCCCGACATAAAACCAGTCTGGAGCTTCGGCTCCTGCTTCGGGAGGATCAACCATTCTCCAATAAATCCCTGAATCTTGACCAATGCAGTATTGTCCATCGGGATGAATGTTTTGTAGGACAGGGGTAATAGAATCCGTTAATAGAATTCCCTGGGGATGTTCTTGAAAATTTTTCACAAAAGTTCCATCTGATTCAGGCAATTGGGTGTGATCGGGAAATTCGATATAGGGTTTTTCTACTAGATTTTGAGTATTCATAATGGACTCAACTTATTATCTAAAATTATCTAAAAATCATTCAGGAAACCAGTCATTGTCTAAGGTCTTTTCGAGGGGAATATAAGGATCTTTTTCTAACGGAAATAATTGGGAGACAGATTTAATCGCGACGGGAAAAATTTCAGCGTAAATAGATTCTAATTCTGGACGTAAGCTGGGTGATTCTTTTAGCCTTTTATGAATTTGATAACGAAAATTAACGATTTCTGATTTCCAATGATTGCTATTTTTTTCTTTTTCAGATTCCCAATAGGAAAGTTTGAGAAGATGTTCTACTAAACGGGTTAAAAAGCTTTCTAAGGCTCGTTTTTGGCTTTTTCCCATATCTTCAATTTCTTCAATTAAATTGTCCCAATCCACTCCGTCAAATTTTCGCTCTCGTAATTGTTGCACGGTTTTATTGACCCATTGATTGTAATCCGTTTCATATAATATTTTGGTCATATTAACTCCAAATTTAAAAAAGGCGATCGCACCTCAAATTATTTTTTATAAAACGCGATCGCCACATTAAACTAAAAACTAAATGGGTAAAAATCGATAAATCAGAGAATTAATGAAGCCCAATAAAAACGCTCCAATCAAAGCACTCCAAAATCCCCATCGGAGAGAAAAACCATCGACTAAAGCGGCGGCTAATCCAAAAATAATTGCATTAATGATTACGGAAAATAATCCAAAAGTTAAAAAAGTTATAGGAAAAGCAAAGAAGGCAATCACAGGACGGACAAAGGCATTAAGTAACCCGAAAACAATGGCAGAAATTAACGCTTTTTGAAAACTACTAATTTCTACCCCCGTCGGTAACTTGGAAATCAAGAATAGACTAACAGAAGTCACCAGCCAAGCGACTAATAAACCAACGAGATTCATCTTTTAGCTCCTATATTCATTAAATAAGTTTTAAATATCTTTATTTAAACATTAAAACGGAATAATAACACATCCCCCTCTTGGACGACATATTCCTTGCCTTCACTGCGGACTAATCCTTTTTCTTTGGCCGCTTGCATTCCCCCTGTGGCAACTAAATCGTTAAAAGCAACGGTTTCTGCTCGAATAAAACCCCTTTCAAAGTCCGTATGAATCACTCCTGCGGCTTGGGGGGCTTTCATTCCTGCCTGGATTGTCCAAGCACGGGTTTCCTGCGGCCCTGTGGTTAAATAAGTCCGTAATCCCAATAATTCATAGGTTGCTTTAATCAGGGATTTGAGTCCCCCTTCCGTCGCACCGAGAGAGGCTAAATAATCCAATTGTTCTTCTTCGGGTAATTCCAGTAATTCTGCTTCCACTTGAGCCGAAACAATGACAACTTTTGCCCCTTCTTGGGTCGCGATCGCTTCTACTTTTTTAACCCAATCATTGCCCGATGCCAAGTCTTCTTCTGAGACATTTGCGGCAAAAATAATGGGTTTACGAGTTAATAATCCCAGAGGTTTAATTAATAACTCTTCTTCTTCAGTTAATTTCAAATTACGGGCAGGTTTTCCTTCATTTAAAAGGGCAATAATTTTTTCTAGGACTTCAATTTCAACTTGTTGATCTTTATTTCCCTTAGCTTGTTTTTTTGCCCGTTCTAAGCGTTTTTCGACTTGGGATAAATCCGCTAGGGCTAATTCTAAATTAATCACTTCAATATCCCGTTCAGGATCAACCGAGCCAGAGACATGAATAATATCGTCATCATCAAAACAGCGCACCACATGAACGATCGCATCCACTTCCCGAATATTGGCTAAAAATTGATTCCCTAAACCTTCCCCCTGACTCGCTCCCTTGACTAATCCCGCAATATCGACAAATTCCATACGGGTGGGGATAATTTTAGCCGATTGGCTGATTTTTGCTAAAATTCCCAGGCGATCGTCGGGAACAGAAACCACTCCTACATTGGGTTCAATCGTACAAAACGGAAAATTTGCCGCCTCTGCCTTAGCATTTGCCACCAGAGCATTAAAAAGAGTTGATTTTCCCACATTGGGCAGTCCGACGATTCCAGCTTGTAACATATAAATTTTGACTTGATGAGCAATAAGGAGCCATAGTTGATTGACAACGAGGCAATCTATTATACCAAATTCACTTCGGCCCTTTGATAAAGCTTTAGGAATAAAATTGCAGGTCAAAACTTTTGGGTTTGTGGTTTAATAATTAGATGTTCGATAAAGATCGTCGGGTATTAAAGAAAATGAACAGTTTATTTTTTAAAAAATCATTATTCACGAAAGCAATTATTACATTGTTAGTAATGACCAGTACAGCCGTTTTAGGGACTAGCTTTGCTCAAAAAGCCTCTGCTTCTACTAGTGTTTGTGGACTAACCAGAGAATATGCCTTTTTTAAAACCAAGAATTATTTGATCACGATTTGCGTTGGAGAAGCTAGTTTTCAAATGATAAAGCTCTTCCACGATGGAACGGGTTATCAACGGATTCCTGTTCAAAAGGAGGGAAACAAATTCAGAGGATCGGATGATAAACACAATTATATTTTGGATTCCAGACAATTATTGATTGGAACTGATGGCAAACCCCCTGTCATCGAAAAAGTAATTCAACGCAAATAGATTTTAAAGATAACGAAAATAGTGGCACTGGTATCGTCTAATTGGAGGCTAGAAAGTTTGCAATACAAGAGGTTCAAC
>QBMS01000212.1 GCA_003249095.1 Snowella sp. | reverse complement strand
TTTCAGAATGTTTTTTTAAATCTACTCTAAACCCTCCCTAAGTAACGGGTTCAATAATTTTTATATGGTCGGAATATGATGAAATTAGATAAGGGCGCATAGAGTGCGCCCCTACGACAGTTTTGAAGCTAGATTTTGGGTCTGGTAGCATAGTTTTGGAGAGTGGGACTGGGAAATTGGTTACTTTAACGATTTTGGGGCTGTAATTTTTCTTTCGTTAGAGTGAGAGCTTTAATCAAAGTTTCCCAATTCTTCGTAGTTTAATTAAAGATACAGCCTTGAGTATTGGGCTTCTATGTAAATTCATCGAAGAGGTCTATCTGCTTATGTCAATACGTCAGGTTTTACGATCGCTGAGTGTCGTTACGCGATCGCAATCTTTTTTACTGAGTTTAGGTTTAGGGGTCATTGCTCTTTCGGCTGTGGCTGTGTCTAATACGAAAACGCTGAAATCCATTCCTGACCCTGTTGTTAAAAGTTCAATCACGGCGAGTCAAGGAAAACAAGTTGCTGTGTTTGCTGGGGGATGTTTTTGGGGGGTGGAAGCAGTTTTTGAACACGTTAAGGGGGTAACTAATGTTGTTTCTGGATTTTCAGGTGGTAGTTCGACAACAGCCAGTTATGACAAGGTGAGCGGGGGTGATACGGGACACGCTGAAGCGGTGGAAGTTAGCTACGATCCGAAGCAAGTAAGTTATGGTCAATTATTAAAAGTCTTTTTTGCTGTAGCCCATGATCCAACTCAACGCGATCGCCAAGGCCCTGATTGGGGAAGCCAGTATCGTTCGGCGATCTTTTTTGTCAATAGTGACCAAAAAAAGTGGCTGAAAGTTATATTAAACAGTTGAACCAGAAAAAAGTTTTCCCGAATCCGATTGTTACGGAGGTGTCTGCGTTAAACGCTTTTTACCCTGCTGAGGAGTACCATCAGAATTTTATTCAACATAACCCGACCTATCCCTATGTCGTTGTCCACGATTTGCCGAAGTTGGAGGCGTTGAAAAAACAGTTTCCTAATTTTTATCGCTCTAATTGAAAGGGCGATCGCCATACCATCAACAATTAAGGGGTGTGATGCTTTAGAAATTCTCGTAATCTGAGCAGACTTAGAGTTTGTCCTAAATTTAGGGGTAATAAGGAAATTCCTTCTAAACGAGACTGAACCCAGCCATCTCCCCAATACCATTCGTGATAGCCGTCAATACTTTGACTTAAAAGCAGTCTGAGATGGTTTTCGCCGACTCGTTCAACCTGATGCTCAACGGTGATTGACCCTAACCGACTGGTAAAGGTTAATGCTGGTTCTAGGGTTTCGGGTAAGCCTGGAGAGAGGGTTTGAGGTGCTAACCATTGGCGTAGAGTGGAAACCGTCAGCAAACTATCCCTGATGGCATGGGCGTTGGCATCAAGTTCTATCCGAATCTGACTTTGTTGGAAGGTGCCAAACATAGAAATTAAGCCGTTTAGGATTTACATACTCAAAATCTTAACTAACTTCGATCAATTTCAGCCAGGATTTCAGCAAGAATTTCACCTGCTCCTTCATCTCTGAGACGATCAGCTAGGATTTTTCCTAACTGCTCTGCGGTTTCAGCAGGGCCACTGACACTATCTTTTACTAGGCGTTGTCCATCTAAACTAGAGACAATTCCGGTTAAAGTGAGGATATTTTCCTCGATACTCGTATTAACACCGATGGGAACCTGACAACCACCTTCTAATTCTCGCAAGAATGCTCTTTCTGCAAAACAGCGATCGCGGGTTTCAGCATCTTCTAACACTTTTAGGATTTCTAAGATTTCGGGATCATTGGTGCGACATTCAATTCCTAAAGCCCCTTGCCCAACGGCATGGAGAGAAATTTCGGGGGGAATGGTTTGATGGATGCGATCGCCCATGTCTAAACGTTGCAAACCTGCCACCGCCAGAATAATGGCATCATATTCCCCTGAATCTAACTTAGCCAGACGAGTATTGACGTTACCACGCACATCTTTAAAAACAAAATGGGGAAAATGATGACGTAATTGGGCTAATCGTCGCAGGGAAGACGTTCCAATGACTGCACCTTCGGGTAGGGTGTCGAGTTGTTTATCCTTATGTTTTTCATGGACAACGAGGGCATCGGCGGGATCGACTCGTTTCGTCACACAACCGAGCATTAAGCCTTTGGGTAAGTTGGTCGGTAAGTCTTTGAGGGAATGAACGGCCAGATCCGTGCGTTTCTCTAGCATTCCTACTTCTAATTCTTTGGTAAATAGCCCTTTATCACCAATTTTTGCTAGGGCAACATCTAATATAATGTCACCTTGGGTACTCATGGTTTCTACTTCAAAGGTTCTATCGGGGAAGTGTTTTTGTAATTCCTGCTGTACCCAGTAGGTTTGAACTAAGGCTAGTTGGCTTTTACGCGACCCAATGCGGATGGTGCGGGGGGAAGTAGAAACGGTCATGAGGGTTTAGGGATAAGGTCTTTTTTTTCACTTTTTCGATCATATCATCCGTTGGAACGCTTAGGTGGTTTCCATTTGTGCGATCGCGGTTTTAAATGTTTGGATCTAGAATGGCTATTGAGTAACGAAATTGTAACAATTCTAGCCCTGATTGCGTGTGTTTACGGATCGTAGCCGCTTAAGTGTCGGAGGTCTCACTATGTCAAGGTTCGGTTTATCCAGCAAAAACGTCTATGTTCCAAAAAATATCGGTATGCAATCTTCACGATTTTTTAAGATTTTAAGAGTAAATTGGTGTTTATGTAGGATAAGTAAGGCGATTAAATCACTTTTCGTTGGTTCGTCTTGATTTTATTGATTTTTGTTAATACTTTACAGTGAAAGGCTAGTATCTTGGCTTTCTAAGTAATTTTACGCAGTCTAAAAATAAATCCCTTTCTTCACAAATTCTTTATGTTTGTGCGTAAAATCTATTGACATAATTATTTTGTTGTGGTATTGTTATAAAACAATAGAAGACACAGAGTGCTGTAAAAAAACAAGTACCATAATTTTTGAAATTTGTGCTTCTAAATAACCTAAGTTGTTAGTTTTTGTCAAAAATGTATTAAAAAACGTAAAGTCAACAAACACCTGTATTGTGATGTACGGTTTGTTATTGTTTTGACAAAGTTTTATCTGACTAGCGATTTAGGTTAACAATAATTTTTAGATCCGATATTTTTTTAGACAAAAGTAGTTTTAACCAAAGCTTTCTTCTTAGTGGTGAATCTCAATAGATTGCCAATAATTTTTCTATGACTAAAAATAATTCTCTAGTCCTTATGATAGATAATTTGACTGGATTTGCCTATAACGTTTCGAGTGATAATTTTTTATTCTTGTCCTCACAAGATTCTTTAAATGTGTTTGAAAGTGTGTTTGCAGAGGTAAAGCAATATCTGAGACGCTTTGCGACTGAACCTGATTTCCTCTCCAAGATGCAGATGGCTTTTGGAAATAACTTTACCCCTAATTCTGTGCTTAGTTTTTCTGATGCTTGGGCAAAAGGAGATTTTGCAGATTTACCTCAAATTGAAATTCGTTCATCTCAAGAGATTAATGGGGCTTTGGGAGCGTTTTCAAAAGAGAATAATCGTATTTATCTTGCCAAAGAGTTTGTCAGGGAAAATCAGTCACATCCAGAGATAATCGCCCAAGTTTTACTTGAAGAAATTGGTCATTTTGTTGATTCTAGAATTAATGTGGCGGATACACCTGGAGATGAAGGTGAATTTTTTACGGCTTTAGTGCAAGGCCAAACTTTAGGCAATGGTTCAGCCTGATTAAAGGCAGAAAGGATTACTGGGCAAAGGATTAGAGAAACAAAGAAGCAAATATAAGCTTGGAAGTAATGGTTATAACTTTACAGGGGTGTTAAGGGTAATAATACTATAAATAAATCGGTAAAAAAAGGAGAGAGAGTATGTCAATCCAAAAGATAAAGCCAATCCAAGAGTTTAATGATTCTATATTTTGCAATGGGAAAGAAAAAGAATTATTTAAACGAGACTGTCCTCATTGTCACAGCGAGGAAGTGAAAATTCATTCTCATTACAAAACGAAAAATAATGGAGAGAGAAAAATATTTATCTGTCAAAAATGTGAGTCACTATATTCAGAAACGTATAATAC
>QBMS01000211.1 GCA_003249095.1 Snowella sp. | reverse complement strand
GTATTATACGTTTCTGAATATAGTGACTCACATTTTTGACAGATAAATATTTTTCTCTCTCCATTATTTTTCGTTTTGTAATGAGAATGAATTTTCACTTCCTCGCTGTGACAATGAGGACAGTCTCGTTTAAATAATTCTTTTTCTTTCCCATTGCAAAATATAGAATCATTAAACTCTTGGATTGGCTTTATCTTTTGGATTGACATACTCTCTCTCCTTTTTTTACCGATTTATTTATAGTATTATTACCCTTAACACCCCTGTAAAGTTATAACCATTACTTCCAAGCTTATATTTGCTTCTTTGTTTCTCTAATCCTTTGCCCAGTAATCCTTTCTGCCTTTAATCAGGCTGAACCATTGCCCCAAATTTTCGTCTGCAATTAACTTTTACAAATGGAGAACAGGGAATATACGATTGCTCACCATTACTCGATTTTGGCGTATTTCAAGAATTAACAAATAACAATTACTTTGAACAAGTCCAAGTGTTAGACGGAACAGTTGCCTGGCCTCATGGACAAGATATCTGTCCTGACACCCTTTATTTAATGAGCAAAAAAGCCCGTAGAGTAAGTCCCACACACAACCAAAATCCTAAATTTACCGAAACATCTTTAACTTCACTCTAAAAAAACTTATGCGATCGCATCCCCTAATCCAACCAACCACCAACCTGGCAGACCTTTCTGGTTTGCCTTTTTTATTGCTTATCTCCCATCCTCAACTTATAGATTATGCTAAGATCCAGTAGTATATTATTTATAAACACCTTAATTAAATATGCAAAAACAAGAATTTTATGTTGTCATCGAACAAGACGAAGATGGTATTTATATCGGAGAAGTGCCACAGCTAAAAGCTTGTTATAGCCAAGGCGAAACCATAGACGAATTATTAAAAAATATTCGTGAAGTTATTGAAATGTGCCTCGAAGAAATCCAAGAAGAAACACAAACACAATTTGTCGGCATTCAGAAAATTAGCGTTTAATGTCAAAACTACCAACCGTTACAGGCAAACAAGTTATTACCGCATTAGAGACAGTGGACTTCGTGGTTCAGCGACAAAAGGGTAGTCATGTTCGTCTAAAAGATCAAAATGGAAGAGTTGTTACCGTTCCTAACCATGCAAATAAAACTCTAGGAAAAGGACTCTTGTTAAAAATTCTCAAAGATGCTGAATTATCCAAAGAAGAATTTATTGATCTCTTAAATTAACTTTTCACCTCCTACAAAGAGCAAACCTAAAAAATAGTGATTGTAGAATTATACTGATCAATCGTCTTGCAGATATTTTTCCAGATTCAAGTCATGGCCAATTTCATGCCCTGGCCGAGGTGAATGACAGTACAATTTGGGAATTTGCTAAGAATCATGATTTTTGCATTGAGAATAGCGATATCTCAAAAAAATTAATGGTTTAACTTGGATCGAGACAAGGACGAGCGGGTAAAACAGGGCTAAAGCGACGATATTCTGCCAGATATTCTTCTAGAGCTAGAAATTGAGACAAGTTAAGACTGTAGTAAATCCATCGTCCTTGTTGACGAGAACGAAGTAAACCTGATTCCTTAAGGGTTTTTAGGTGAAAAGATAACTTAGATTGGGACGTTTCTAGTTGCTCACACAATTCACAAACGCATAATTCTTGCGATCGCAGTAGTTCTATCACCCGAATCCGTAGGGGATCGGACAGGGCATGGAAACCAGCAATGATTTCGGTAGATGGATTGGACAAAATTGTTTTCATCAAATAAAGTTGAAATATTGAAGTAAGAGATGATTCTCAAGGTAATCCTTATCTGAAGTTTTGGGAAGTCTGCTCCCAACGCCTATTGCGATAGGGCCATAAAAAAACATTAAAACGTCGGTATGAATACCGCTATAGCTGGTTTCTGTCGCGATCGCCGAATTTTGAAATTACTTCTAAAATCCCTTGGGCAATACCGACCGAACCCCCTGCCTGACCGACTCGTTCTATCCCGTTGTGTAAACAAGTTTCTAAATAATCAGGATTATCTAAAATTTCCTCTACGGTTTGGGCAATATTTTGGAATAAATTCAGATCCTTCGGACTTTTGCCAATGGTTTTAACCGAGCTTCCCAATAATCGCATCTGAGCCTCTGCAAAGGCATAGGTAAACTGTGGCCCTGCTCCTGGGATTTGCACAACGGGCTTGCCTAAACCCACTGCCTGTTCAACCGCCGTTCCTGCCATCCCGATCGCTAGATCGCATTGTTGTAAAATATCCGCAAAAGCATCCCAATAACAGATAACCCTGAGCTTTTGGACAGGATTAACCAGTTTTCCTGACCCGCGATAATGCCAACCGATTTTTTGCGCCAACGCTTGTAAATCCTTCTCGGTAATGCTAGGAACTAGGGCCGCTCGAAATTGCATTGGACGTTTTAAGGCGATCGCCTCACAGGCATTGAGTTGTAGTTGTAAATTATCAATTGCTTCGGGTAAACGACTCCCTGGTAAGAGGGCAATCATGGGGAAGTTAGGCTCAAGCCCCAGGTGATTATTCCCAGATTGCAAAACATCCATAATAGGATAACCCGCAAAAATCGCTTTTTTCAGCCCCCTCTGTTGTAAATCCTCGGCAGTAAACTCATCTCTCGTGAAAACCCGTTGACAACGCGGCGATCGCAAACAAAATTCTGTAATCCAAGGTAATCGTAATTTTCCCTCATAATAACTAGAAGTCGAAACAATGAAAGCAACAAAAGGCCGACCCGTCAGATAGGCGATCGCGATGGGAACGATATCTCCAACGGCAATCAGCAGATCACAGCTTGTTTTTTCGCTAAAAACGGCTCTAACTTGCTGTAAAGTTAAGCCAATTAAACCAGACGTGATATCTTTAACCCAATTCCAAGGATTGAGATAAATAATTCCCCCAGAGGGTAAATTTTGCGTAGGGCCAATAATGTCAACTTGCAAACGACGGTAAGCATTACCCATTCCCACCAAGGGCATGGCCCTAATTTGGAGAGACGGTTCTAGCGATCGCAAAGCGGCACTGCGTGATCGCAACGCTCCCACAATCAAACTGGCGTTTAAATCCTCTCCGTGACCATTACTCAAAAATAAAACTTTCACATTAATAACGTATCAATCCTTAAGGGGAAGTGGGCGGTAAATTTCGGCGATTGGCCTTGAGTTGTTCTAACTCGGATTGGATCACGCGGTCACGAAGTGTGCCTGCGGCATCGCCTTCCAGGGCATTAAATTGTTGCTCTAGGGGATCACGATACTGGGTTAACAGCTCATTTTCAGATTCTAATTCCAGAATTTTGGATTCCATCCGTTCAAAAACACTGGTAGCACTGCCATCATTCCAATTACCCACAATTTCTTGTAATTTCTGGGTTGCAACCGCCGAACGCAATCGGGCCAAATAGAGGCTTTTTTTCGCCCGAACTTCTCCGTATTTCCGCTCTAGGGTTTGTAATTCCTGCTTGACTCGTTGAATCACCTGGGAGTGTTCCGCGAGATGGCTTTCGATTCCCTGGGCATTACCCAGATAGGATTGCCGATTCACTAGGGCCTCTTTGGCTAAGGCTTCATTCCCCTTATCGATCGCTAATTGGGCGCGTTCGTACCATTTTTGGGCATTAAGCTGGTGAGCCGATTTTTGTCTCTCCATACTTTTATGGGTTGCGATCGCTTCAGCTAGGGCGCGGCGCATCTCAATCAGTTCTAGCTCCATCTGCGCGGTCATCTCTTCCAGCAATTTCTCTGGATCTTGCGCTTCATTTCCTAGACTATTAATTTGAGCGCGAATCACTCTCCCGATTCGATCTAGCAAACCCATCGACATTACCCATTGTTATTCTGGCTGGTTGAGTTGTTGGAGTTCTTGGATCAGGCTATTGGTCTTTGCGGAATCCAGATCCGACGTTGCCGATCCCCCCTGACTTTGATTGTAAAGGTTCTGTAGTTTTTTGCGCGTTTTTTGATTAAATCCTTCCGCCGTAATAGGAGACGTATTCATTTCCAGTCTCACTTCCTGGCTGGTGATTTGACGCGATATTTGCTCTGATGCACTTAAAGTCGGGGGAACATTAGGAACCGTGACAGGAGATGGATTATTAGAAAGCGGAGGAGCTATCGGTGTTTGAATCAGGGCAGTGGGTGGGGG
>QBMS01000210.1 GCA_003249095.1 Snowella sp. | reverse complement strand
CAAGCGCTTCAGAGGGTTGGACAATCGTACTGATGGAAAGGGCAAGTCGCTTTATTTGGCATTTAAAATGTGGTCGAAAAGAGCAGAAGTTATTTCTAGAAGCAATGATAACAGTCGCGGAATTATTTGAAAAAAGCACAGAGTCGCTCCAGCTATTTACCGATGGAGAAAAGCGATATAGTCAATTACTATTTGATATTTGTAATGAAGTATTGAGGACAGGAAAGCGTGGTCGTCCCTTGAAAGTATTACCGAAAGGTCTTGTGGTAAGACTAAAAAATAAGAGTAGTAAACGTCGAGATGCTGAGGGGAAACTAAAGAAAGTAGAAACTCCGAAATCTGAACATCCTGAGACAACAGAAAAACCAGAAAAAAAGGATGTTCATGCTAATCACGTTGAGGCATTGAATAGTGTTATTCGACGCTGTTTATCCGCCTTTCGTCGGCGTACCAATACCTATGCTAAATCTGTTAGGGGACTACAGCGAGTTCTAGATATTTTCTGGATAGTTCACAACTTCGTCCGCACCCATTTTACTACTAGAAAAGTTCCCGCTGTAGCTCTCGGTATCATTGAAAAAGGATTAACTTGGGAGGACTTACTCCAAATTCGCCTGCTTTGTTGAACCTCTTGTATTGCAAACTTTCTAGCCTCCAATTAGACGATACCAGTGCCAATAAATAAAGACACTAACAAATTACGCGAAAACTTTAAAGATAGAATTCAAAGCGAGATAAAGAAATCTGACATAAATGCAAGAGAAGATGCTTTGATCGAGATGGCGAATCTTTTTGTAGCTACGTGTAACCCAATAAGTGCAACAATTTTTGGAACAGTAACAACTTTAAAAGCTATACCCAAAATAACAGTAACTTTATATCCTGAATTTTCACAGACAATGGAGAGAAAAATAAATTGGATGCACAATTACATTAACTCAACAATAGATTGCTCATTATCTCATAAAAAAATACTAATTGATTCTTATATGGAGCTTATAAAATATGCACCTGGTAGATAATTTTTCTCAAAAAAGAAAGGTCTTAATACTTGATTCAGACAAAAAGAAAAAATTTACATATTTTTTGAATGAACCAATAAGCTCAAAAGGAATCTGCTTTTTTATTCATGGGATAGGCGATTCAAGTACAACTTTTTCAAAACTAATTAATACTGCTTATTTGGAAGAATATAGTACTCTATATTACGACCTTCCTGGCTTCGGCATCAATAAAAATATTAAGATTAAAGAATTTAAAGATAATTTTGAAATTTTGAGTAGTTTGATTTATTTACATTCCCAAAGCACGAAAAATAATTGTTTTGTCGGTCATTCTATGGTGGGATTAATTCTTTTATTAACTTTAGTGAATCAAGATTTTATCACAAACAAATTTAACATTTTAACTATTGAGCCTTCTATTACTCCTGTAGATTTAGATTTTTTTAGACATATTCAGGAACCACCTATAGGGATAGGATACGATGGTTTTGTAGAAAATTCAAAATCTCATATTGGACAATCTATTTATTCTAAAGAGTATTATGACAATTTAACTAATTCTTCTGATTTGACTTTCAAAAAATGTGTTAAAGATATTAATGATAATTTTTTTGTTTATCAAAGTCTTATTTTTCAATCTAAAATGCCTTTTATCTATACCTATGGACAAAGGTCTCTTAATCCAAATTTTCGCGAAAATATCAAACAACACAGTAATATAGAAGTTAAATCCTTTCATATGGCAAAACATTGGGTACACATAGATGCAGAAAAGGAATTTTGTGATTTTTTTACTAATGATTTCTTAAATAATAATTCTTAGTGCGATCACATTAAAAGAATATTAAAAAATCTTTCAAATTACGAAAATTTGCTACTTCTAATTTTTCTCAATATTTCCCAAAAGGTTTTTGAGGAACATCACTTCTTTTTGAGAACTTTAATCGACTCATTAAGAATCGGCTAGTTCACCGTACTTCTTTGACCAGAAAACATTTCTCGATTCAAAATAAACAACATCTTTATGTTTTTTGTCTGTTTTACCTTGAGGAGAGGAACAAACCAACATCCGTTTTTTCTGTCCTTCTTTCTCATATTCTCGCACTGCTAACTTCTCTCCACACACAGGACAAGGATGAGCCGTCAGTTTTAAGGAAGGGGCTGACGCTTCTCGCGTTTCCGTTGGCGGTTCCCAGACTTTACGCCATTTGTTGTAGAACATCACCGTATTGCAACCCGTGCACTTCAGGAAATGGTTTTTATGAAGTTTTTTGAATTGGGAAGGAATTTCAATCATCTTGAGACCACACTGGGGACAAAGGGTTTTTGATTCTTTACCCTGAGCGATAGAAGCGATCGCGTTATTCCCCTCATTCGCCTTTCCTTGATAAGAACGAGGCATTCCATCAATTGCCTGAAACGCCTGAGATAAAGCTGGGGCAAAGTAATCCTCATTCCAGCCGATGATATAGCGTTCCCAATTTTCCTTTCCCAACGCGATCGCATCTAACGTATCTTCCATCTGAGCGGTAAAGTCAGCCTCTAACAATGCGGGTAAGGTTTTTTGGAGAAAAGCATCCACCTCTAATCCAAGGGGAGTGGCCTGAAGTAAGCGTTTCTGAACGTCTGCATAACCCCGTTCTTTCAATGTCTTCACCGTTGGCGCAAACGTGGACGGTCTGCCGATTCCCCGACGTTCCATCACCTGTACCAGTTTGGCCTCACTGTAACGAGGGGGCGGCTGAGTGGCTTTCTTTTCATGACTGGCTTCTTGGAGAGTTAAGGACTGCCCCTGGGAGAGTTGAGGTAAGAGGGAATCTCCTGTCATATCCTTCCAATATCGCGCATATCCCGCAAAGGTGACGACTTGACCTCGTGCCTGCCAAAAGACACTACCTGATTGAGTCAGAATACGAGATTTAACGATTTGTGCAGGTTTACATTGACTAGCGACAGTTCTCAACCAAATCAGCAGGTATAGTTCAAATTCTTCCGTTGATAGCTCTGCTTTTAGCTGTGATGACGCTTTCCGAATATCCGTTGGTCGAATCGCTTCGTGGGCTTCCTGAGCATTTTTAGATTGACGATGGGCCGTCACTTTGGCGGGAACATTCTGCGGATCTTTTTCCTCTAGCCACTGCCGTACCGTTACACAAAATTGGGGGTCTAGATAAACAGAATCCGTCCGCATATAGGTAATGTGTCCCCCTTCGTAGAGCCGTTGGGCAATCTGCATGGTCTGGTCAGGACTCCATTTCAGACGACTTCCTGCCGATTGTTGCAGTGAGGAGGTGATAAAGGGAGCAGGTGGGGTTTTATGGGTGGTTTTTCCTTCGACTTTGACCACTTGATGGGGAAACTGACGGGCGATTGCGACTAATCTCTCGGCTTCGGCTTCACTCAACACTTTGGTCGCTTCAATTTTTTCTTCTCCCCCTTCTTCTGCATCATCTCTTTCAGGTGAATTCTCTGGCCCTTCACCTTTAGGAACACTCTCTCCTAGATAGTAGGCTTTCAATCCTTCTGTGTAGAGAACCGAAACTAACCAGTAATCTTGGGGTTTAAAGGACTGAATTTCCCGTTCTCTCTGGCAAAGGATATGCAAAGCGGCGGATTGAACGCGACCAATCGATTTTGCGCCATTTTCCAGTTTCCAAATTAGGGGCGATCCTTTAAAGCCCACCAGTTTATCTAAGACAGAACGAGCGAGGGCGGCATTGACCAGATGGTCGTCAATCGGGCGGGGTCGTTTGAGGGCGGATTGAACGGCGGCGGTGGTAATTTCGCGGTAGGTCACACGCTGGGGATTCCGTAGTTTGAGTTCGTGTTTGAGATGCCAGGCAATGATTTCTCCCTCTCGATCTTCGTCAGTAGCAAGAATCACTGTCTCCACTTGTTTGACCAGTTCTTTTAATTCGGCGATCGTTTTCTTCGCTTGGGGATTTCGGGGGACAAAACGGCAGGAAATGCGATCTCGATTCAGGTCGAATCCCAAATTTCCTTCCCCATCTTTAGCCAGTTCACGGATATGGCCACCACTGGCTTTGACGATGTAATCTGACCCCAGAATTTGACGTAGCTTCTTGATTTTCCCTGGGGCTTCAATTAGAAATAACTTTTTAGACATTTAGTTTCTATTACTTCGATAAAGATGATTATTTAACCAATTTTGGTCATAGCTCGTCTAGAAC
>QBMS01000020.1:27418-43712 GCA_003249095.1 Snowella sp. | reverse complement strand
TGATTGGTTCCAACATTGTGGTCTCTACTTTGAGCCTTTGAGATAGCTTTTTCGTGGTGTGTTTGATCGGAAATTGCTGTAAGTTGTCAATCATCTAAAACGCATACATGCAAGGGGCTTAAGCCCCTTGTTAAAAAGCTTTCAGCAAAATCATTATGCAATCTAAATTCGTGATAGCTTAACCGTTAAGACAGTTAAGATGCTCGCATTCCCTTTAAAAAGCGTTTTATTCTAACTAATTTCGTCATTTTCATTTTCTAATTTTGTCTTGATAGTTGCCCCTTCGGTAATATCAGCTTCTTGAATCTCATTAGCAGAGTTTGATTGTTCCTCAGATAATGGGGTTTCTGAAGAAATGGAAAGATCTTCTGAATCATCGGCGTAGATAGGGGTTAATCCTCCTGCTGATTCCATCACAAAACCGTTATAGGCCGTTATTCCGTGTTCGCTGATATCTAAACCATGAAGTTCGCCTTCAAGTCCCACTCGCAAACCAAAAATTCCTTTGATCAGCGTCCAAATGACAAAACTAAAAATAATCATAAAAACGCCGACGGCTGCTATGCCAATTAATTGATTAAGTAGTAATAAAAATTCTCCTGTAATGAGTCCCGATTTATTATCAAAAATTCCCGTCGCGATCGTTCCCCACAAACCGCCGATTAAATGAACCGACAGAACTCCTACGGGATCATCCAGCCGCACTCGATCAAACCAGCCAATAAATATGACTGCTAAAAATCCCGCGATCGCGCCGATCCAAAGAGCCGAAACAGTAGAAACTGCGTTACAACTGCCAGAAATCGCCACTAAAGCCGCTAACACTCCTCGGATAATGAGAGATAAATCAGATTTTTTAGTTTGTAACCAGCTTGTGATCATGGCAACGAATCCCCCCGCAATTGCCGCTAAATTGACAACCAGGAGAATGGAGGGAACCTCTGAATTGAGCGCGAAAACCGAACCTGCCGTTACACCAAACCAACCTAGCCAAATCATTAGGCAACCCAGAAAGGCCCAACTCATACTGTGACCAGCTAATTTATTGGTCTTTTTTGTTTCGTATTTGCCCATGCGCGGCCCCAGAATGGCCAATCCTGAAAAGGCTGCCCAACCTCCGACAGAATGGATCACTGTTGATCCTGCAAAATCCTGAAAACCCATTTTACTCAACCAACCGCCGCCCCAAACCCAATGTCCAACGAGGGAATAGGCAATTCCAATCAGAAAAACCGTAAAAATGAGAAAGTCGCGAAATTTAACCCGTTCCGTGATCGCTCCTGCGACGATCATGGCGGTGATACCTGCTAAGGCTGTTTCAAACAGAAAGAAAATCGAGAGGGGTAAACCATCGGGAAAGGGTTTTAAACCATAGATTTCTGCTGTTTTTGCACCGAGAAACCAATCCCCTGAGCCGACAAACTCATTGCCCTGGGTTCCAAATAGGAGAGCAAAGCCAAAACTCCAAAAAATGAAGGTGGTAATGATAAAAGTGAGTAAATTAATCGCTAAGGCATTGACGACATTTTTGTAACGACTAAAACCTGCATTCAAAAAGGCAAATCCCCCATAGGCGATCGCAACTAACAACGTGGCGAGGATCATCCAGAGGGTATTAATTGAACCCTGCAACTTGCTCATTGTGACAGGAACCGTTTCCCCTACTGTGTTGGCAACCTCAGCAGACACTACACCATGACTGATCAAAACTAGGATCGCCGTGAGAGGGATACAGAAAACCCATGCGAGGGAATTTTTCTGAAAGTTGGTTGGAGTCAATAATCTTTGCAAAGGCATTTTAAAAATCTGTGACACAACATCTGGGAACGGTTTAGGGAAAAATGGGAAAACAGGGACAGAAGGCTTGGACATTAAGAGGAAAAAAGAAGACTTTTGAATTTTATACTAGACCTTAACCATTAAATCTCAAAATGATGAACATAACGACCTTTGACCGTGCAATGATGCAACGCTGTTTAGAGTTAGCTCGTCAAGCGTTGGGGAAAACGGCTCCTAATCCCCTAGTCGGTTCTGTGATTGTTAAAAATGGCGAGATTATTGGAGAAGGCTACCATCCCCAGGCGGGCCAACCCCATGCGGAGGTTTTTGCGCTCAGGGATGCGGGAGAAAATGCTAAAAACGCGATCGCCTATGTGAGTCTGGAACCCTGTAATCACTATGGGCGGACTCCTCCCTGTACGGAAGCGTTGATCCGAGCGGGGATAACTAAGGTGGTGGTGGGAATGGTTGATCCCAATCCCTTGGTCGCGGGTAAGGGGATTGAACGGCTACGGCAAGCGGGAATTGAGGTGATTGTCGGCGTGGAAGAACAGGATTGTCGGCAACTGAATGAGGCGTTTATTCATCGCATTCTCTATCAGCGTCCTTTTGGAATTTTGAAATATGCCATGACCCTGGACGGTAAGATTGCCACGCAGACGGGCCATAGTGCCTGGGTGACTGGCCCTGCGTCTCGTCATCTAGTACATGAAACCCGTGCGATTTGTGATGCGGTGATTGTGGGGGGCAATACGGTCAGATTGGATAATCCGAATCTCACAAGTCATGGAGTAGGCGATGCCGCAGGCACACTTCGTGACCGTAATCCTCTTCGGGTGGTGATGAGTCGTTCTTTGGATTTACCAATAACGGCTAATCTCTGGCAAACCGCGATCGCACCGACGGTGGTTTTTACTCAGTTTGGCAGTGATAAAATCATACAAGAAAGGTTACGGGATCAGGGGGTAGAAATGATTGAGTTAGAGAATTTAACACCTGATTTAGTGATGCAAAAGCTCTATGAAAGGGGTTTATCAACGGTTCTCTGGGAATGTGGCGGGATTTTATCCGCTAGGGCGATTCAGGATAAATGTGTGCAAAAGGTAATGGCTTTTATCGCGCCTAAGATTATTGGCGGAGGGCAGGGGTTTTCGCCTGTGGGGGATTTGGGTTTGGAGCGAATGACTGAGGCTTTGATGTTAACTGATATTACGATTAGGTCGATTGAGTCGGATATTTTAATCGAAGGTTATTTGCAAAATTAATCTTGCAAGATTTTCAGCAATTAGTTACGCATCTGCCAAGATTTAGGATTGCGGCTACTGTGAAAAATTGCGATGACAATGACCCGACTTGAAACAATTCGATAATACACTGCATAGGGAAAACGCTTAATTACTGCTCGTCGAATGTCTCGATACACAATGACATAGGATTCTGGCATTGAGCAGATTTGATTTAGCATCAAGTCTATACAATCTAAAAACTCATCCCCTAGTCCCTGTTGTTGTCTCTCGTACCAACGATAAGCCTCATCAAGCTCGTCACGAACTTTTGGGCGAAATACTAGAGCATAATTCATGGTTATTTTTTAATCGATGCTTTGATTTCTTCCCAGGTCATGGTGTTATCAGGATTGATTTCATGATCTTTAATGCGATTATCTAGTTCTTGCTTTTGTGCTTCGGTTAGCTCAGGGTAAGCTTGTTCTGCGGCAATACTATCCCAGATTGCTTGAACTAGCTGAATTCTATCTTCTAGGTTAAGGCTGACAATTTCGTTTAAGGTGGCTGTGATTTTCATTTTCAAGACATTGAGGCGAAAGCAAATATTATTCTATTATAGCTATAGCGAAAGAAATAGAACAATCTAATTGAAGGTTATTTGCAAAATTAATTTTTAGATTTGATCGGAAATTACCCGTCAAGCGCGATCACTTGAGGTATTTTTAGGCATTGCATCAATTTTGTGGTGTAGTGAACGCAAACGTAAGTCGGGTTATTGAAAAGCCATCATACAAATATCTTCTAGTTTGATTTATTCTAAATACGGGCTACACTTAGAATCAGTTTAAGGCTAGGGATAGAGAAAGATGGCTAGTATATTGCAAGAAACTAACATTGAAGTACTTAATAAAAAAGAAAGTCCACTTGAAGTTTATCTAGGTCAAGGCAAACCCAGTGTTCCTCATAATGTAACTCCAGATACGCCATTGGCTGAGCTTAACCTTAATTGGACAGAAAATGACCTCCCTGAAAAAGAGAGAACAAAACACGTTCATCGTTTGCATCCCTATCTTGGCAAATTCATTCCCCAAATAGCTGAAATTTTTTTACGGAAATTTTTTCATCCAGACCAAACAGTTTTAGATCCTTTTTCTGGTTCTGGCACAACATTAGTTCAGGCAAATGAATTAGGGATTAACGCAATTGGCTATGATGTTTCTGGGTTTAATGTTTTGTTAGCAAAAGTCAAAACAAATCATTACGAGTTAAAAAATGTTCGCCAAGAAATTTTTGATATTTTAAATAAAACTGAACAAATGACTCAACATCAAGGATATCAATTATCTCTGTGGAATCTAAATATATTGCCTACATTTCATGAATCTAGTGAATACTTAACAACATGGTTTGCTCCCCAAAGCAGAAATGAGCTATTAACCTATCGAGACTTGATTGGGCAATATAAAAATCAAGATATTCTTAAAATAATCCTTTCTAGATCGGCAAGATCTGCTCGTTTGACCACTCATTTCGATCTTGATTTTCCTAAAAAACCGCAGTTAGACCCATACTGGTGTTATAAACATGGCAGAAATTGTTCCCCGACAGAGACAGCTTATCAATTTTTAAAAAGATATAGTATTGACACGATTGATCGGATTGAAAAATTCGCATTACTTCGTACTAATTCTACTGTTGAAGTCCATCATACAGACAGCCGTATAGCAAAAATCCCACCAATTGACGGAGTAATTACCAGTCCTCCTTATGTGGGATTGATTGATTATCATCAACAACATAAGTATGCTTACGAACTTTTGGAAATTGAAGAACATAGAGAACTTGAAATTGGATCTGCTCAAGAAGGTTCTAGTCAGAAAGCTCAACTTAGGTATCAAGAATCAATTGCAAAAGTTTTTACTAATCTTAGTGAATCTATCCCATCAGGCGGTTATCTAATTGTTATTGCAGGTGACAAATACAATCTATATCCAACGATTGCCAAAATGTGTGATGTTGAAGAAGAAGCAGTCTTGCAACGCCATGTTAATCGTAGAACTGGTCGCCGTTCTAGCAAATTCTATGAGTCGGTATTTATTTGGAAAAAGAAGTAATTTTATAGAAAAGAGATACTCAATATGACAAATAATCAAATGAAAATAGAAATTCAATTAGTAATAAAAGAACTGATGGATAAAGTTCTCAAACGAGTCTTAGAAACAGACCCATTTTTAAAAGATAAACATAGAGCAGAAAAACCTTTATATGCTGCTTTAGTTCCAGATGAAATTTTTAAAGGTTCTCATTTTGAGAGACGCTTTGTTACACCCTTTGGAAATATATGGGAAACGCTCGCAGTGGTAGCTGCGAATCAAGGCTTAGGATATGGACAAAAGCAATACGAAATTATAGGAAATATGAGTGAAGAAAGGCTGAGACGTATTACAGAAATTTTGAATCGTTTAGAACATGGCAAGATTGATGGAAAAAAAATAAAACCTGATTGGGATGCTGAATTAGCGTATGTTTTAGATGATAAATCTGAGATAACTATACCAGTCAAAGTTATTTGTGATGTTTATACACGAAATACGGTAACTGGTGAGGCTTATTCTTTTGAGGTAAAAGCTCCATTACCAAACAGCGATCAAACAAAAGTAAGCAAGGAAAAGCTATTCAAGTTGTATTGCATGGAACCACGTCAAATTACGGATGCTTACTACGCACTTCCTTATAATCCCTATGGTACTAGAGAAAATTATTCATGGAGTTTTCCTGCCAGATGGTTTGATATGAAATCAGATAAAGTTGTTCTGATTGGAGATGAATTTTGGGAAAAGATAGGAGGTTCTGGTACTTATCAAGCGTTTATTGATGCGTTAAATGAAATTGGCTCTGAATATAAACAGAGAATTTACACCGAGTACCTTGGGATTGAAATACCTGAAGATAATCAATGGACATTGTAGATTTAAAGAGATCGCCTTACATAAACTGAATTTTGAAACGTGATCGCCTTTCTTATAGGTTTCATTAACACAATGCAACGCAGCTAATTTTTTGAGATAAAATGGGTTACTTTCACGATCTCGAAGTACAATAAAATAAAAAGATATTAACCATAAAATTCTTGAATAATTTTCTTAATTTCTAATGATGTTACATTTTCTTCATCAGATTTCGAGTAAATCAAAACACATAAAATATTTTCAGAGGTTTTAATATAATAAATCAACCGATAACCCCCACTTTTACCTTTCTGAATATCACTATTTTTAATACGAACTTTAAATACTGTATAGCCAGTATTTTGAATTTTATCGCCAACTAAGTCACCACTAGCAAGTTGATCTAAAACTGGTTGAATGTCAAATTTAATTCTTCTATAACGTTTTGCTAAATCTCTAACTTGACGTTTAAAAACATCTGTAAACTCAATTCTCGGTTTAGGATTATTACTAGACATCAATTCCATCCCATAGTTCACCAATATCGTGAACTCTGCCTGCTTTAGCATCCTCTAACGATTGACGAAGATCTTCTAAGATTTTTTCTTTAGGATCATCATAATCTTCCACCAATTCACTAACATCTGTTTGTATTTCTCCCTGTATTGGTGAATGTTTAGCTCTAATAAACAAAAGAAAGTCTAAAACTTCGCTTAAAAGATAATCTGAAGTCTGATCAATTTCTTTGATTAACGCCTGTCTAACATTTATTTGTGTAGAAGCTTCTGTAGTTAACATGATTTAACCTCAGTTCTAGTCATAAGATTATATAAGGTAAAGATAACATATTTAGAAATATTATCGTCGAAGGTGAAGTGATGTGATCGCCATCGCCAACGCAATTTTGAAACGCGATCGCCTTTACATGAACTGGATTCTAAAATGCAATTGCCTTACATTAACGGAAATTCTAAAACTCGATCACTTTTATATGAACTGAATTTTGAAACGCGATCTCTTAAACAGTCAGGCTCTTGCTTTAAAATTAGTTTACAATTAGGCTATTGGATTTGTTTTGACTTACGGAGGTATCGTACATGAAACACTGGGAAAATCTAGATGCGATAGAAAGAGAACCTTCTAAAATGAGTGGTGCTTGGGTATTTCGGAAGACACGAGTTCCAGTTTCGGCATTGTTTGAAAAATTACGTGATGGTGCAACAGTAGAAGATTTTTTAGAGTGGTTTCCGCCCGTACAGCGATCGCAGGTCGAAGCTGTACTGAACTATGAGCTTGATCTGTTGGCTGTCGCGGCGTAGATTATGAGAATTCTTTTCGATCAGGGAACGCCTGTACCTTTACGACGATATTTGACAGAACATTCTGTAACAACAGCCTATGAGGAAGGATGGTCTAATTTGTCGAATGGAGATCTGCTCAAATCTGCTGAAGATAAGGGATATCAAATATTTGTGACAACGGATCGGAATTTGCGCTATCAACAAAATTTGAGCGATCGCCAGATGGCTATTGTTGTTTTGCTCTCAACTTCATGGCCAAAAATTCGGACACAGACCGATAAAATTTATGATGTTATTATTAAAAATTGCTTGAGTCGATGTAACTTTAGCTCGACTTGATATTTGACTAATTTCTTGTTTTTCCTTAGCATTAAGCGGTCTATCGACGCACTGAAATTCGTAATATTGATACTCACTCATGGGGGTCTATATCATTAGTTATTTGGAATTATTTTTTATTATATCTAAACTTAAATCCACATCCAAGGATTAAGAGTTTGTTCTTTAGGATTGATTAGCTCAATATCGGCATAAACTAAAACCATTGTTGTTGACCTCAAAAATTAACGTCTCTGTTATTTATTTTAAACTTTTAAACGACGGGCGATCATCAATATATTACCGTGTCTTATAGTCTAAAGATACAAAACTAAACGGAGTCCTTCATCTACTTCGTCTTGTAAGTAATCAGCTAAGGAACTAATTCTCTCCGTTAAAAATGTCTTATCAATGGTTAAAATTTGGGAAACATTAACAACAGAATCCTTGAGTAATCCTGAAGATTTAGCTGATAGAAATAGATTGCCAGGAGCTTCTGCTAATTTTAGGTTTGAAGTGATGACTGCAACAATAACCGTATTAATTTTACTTTTATTAAAACTGTCATCTTGAATAATCAAGACGGGCCGACCATAACCTGGCTCTGAGCCTCGTGGATCAGGTAAATTTGCCCACCAAATCTCACCTCGAAACATTACCAATCCTCCCGTTTTAAAGACATCAATTGTATCTTAGCTAATTCAGGTTCAAGCTCAGAAGATTGTTCATCGTAAATTTGATTGAGTTGATTTAGAACGGAACTACGATTATATTTTCGTAGATAACTTTGCAATGCTTTTGTATGAAATTCGCTAAATGATAAACCTAACTGTTCCGCAAGAAGTCCCGCTTCTTCAAAAATTGAATCAGGGAGGGAAATATTCGTTTTTATCATGGTTTTCTCCTTTATTTATAATGTGAAAAAATTATAGAAAATTAAACTTTTAAACGAAGAGCGATCGCCTTATTTTTTAGTTAATTAACCACCAAGGTTAAAAGTTTCCCTTGAACAGATTCTAAAATCAAATCTCGGAGGAAAGAACTTGCATTAATAATTTCTATACCAATAAGTTCGCCCGTATCATTAAGTTCAGCCGTAATATTGGGGCTAATTTCTACACTATTCGCTTCTGGTTCATCAGAAACCATCAAATGCAGAATATCTTCTTTTTCAAAATAGTACATTTTTGCATTATTCATGGATAATATACCTGATTGTAAATACTCTAACCAGACAATATTTGTCATTTTAAACTTTTAAACGACGGGCGATCGCGGTTTGCCAAGGTTCCGTTATACTCGCTAAATCTAAATCAATTAAGACTTGATTTTCAACATTTAAAATTGTTAAATTTCCGAAAGCAGTTCCCACAATGCCCAACTTTTGCCAAGCATTATTTAAACTGGATTGTAAATAACTTTCCCATTCAGATTGACATTCAGGTTTAACAGAAACCACAATTTTGCTTGCTGCTTCTCCAAACAGTTGTTCATCCAAACGTTGCTCCGAATTCGAGAGGGTAATCTCCGCACCCAATTTTCCACTAATCGAACTTTCCGCCAACGCGATCGCCAAACCTCCTTCTGCACAATCATGGGCCGAATTTAACCAACCCTGACGAATGCCATGACGACAGGCCGCTTGTACCTGTTTTTCTAATTCAAAATCCAGACTAGGCGGTTGACCTGCTACGGTTTGATGAAGGACTGCGAGATATTCCGATCCCCCTAAAACATTTTGAGTATTATTTCCCAATAAATAAATTAAATCTCCCGATTGTTGCCAAGCTTGACCGACAATTTTACTTAAATCGGGAATTAAACCCACCATACCAATCACAGGAGTCGGATAAATGGGTTGGGGTTTCCCGTCAGAATCGAGGGTTTCGTTATATAAAGACACATTCCCACCCGTAACAGGGGTATTTAATGCTCGGCACGCATCCGCAATGCCCTGACAAGCCGTTGCAAGTTGCCAATAACCCACGGGATTTTCGGGACTACCAAAATTCAAGTTATCCGTCACCGCTAAGGGTTCGGCTCCGACACAACTGAGATTACGGGCGGCCTCTGCTACGGCAAGTTTTGCTCCTGCGTAGGGATTGAGGTAAACATAACGGGAGTTGCAATCCGTTGTCGCTGCTACTCCAATGGTGCAATCTGCGGGATTCGCATGGATGGGACGTACTCGAATGACCGCCGCATCGGCTCCCCCAGGCAACAAAACCGTATTATTTTGAACTTGATGGTCGTATTGGCGATAAACCCAAGCTTTAGAGGCGATCGTGGGACTATCTAACAGTTGTTTTAAAATATCATTCCAGCTTAAAAATTGGCTGTTAATCTGGATTCCCTCGGTTTGAGGAGTGGGTAATTGTGAGGCTGTCCATTGCCAAGCGGTTTGGGCATAGGCAGGGGCTTCGGCTAATAATTCACGGTGATAAATGGGTGTATTATCGGCGAGGGCGGTTGCGGTAATTTCGGCGGCAATTTCTCCCTGAAATAAAATTCGGACAATGGGTTCAGCGATCACCGTTCCTGCGACAACGGCTTGCAATTCCCAACGATGGAAAATATCAATGAGTTCCTGTTCCCGTCCTTTTTGGGCAACGAATAACATCCGCTCCTGGGATTCAGAAAGCAAATATTCGTAGGGGATCATACCCGTTTCTCGCACGGGAATTTTATCTAAATCCAGTTCAATACCTACTCCTCCCTTCGCCGCCATTTCCGAAGTGGAACAGGTAATGCCCGCCGCTCCCATATCCTGGGCCGCGACCACTGCCCCTGTTTTAAAGGCTTCTAAACAGGCTTCAATTAGGGATTTTTCAAGAAAAGGATCTCCCACTTGTACCGCAGGGCGATCGCTCATGGATTCATCGGTTAACTCGGCACTAGCAAAACTGGCTCCCCCCATGCCGTCTCTTCCTGTGGTAGAACCCACATACAAAACGGGATTACCGATACCTGCGGCTCCCGATTTAACAATTTCTTCGGTTTCCATTAATCCCAAAGCCATCGCATTAACTAAGGGATTACCTGAATAGGCGGGATCAAAATAAACTTCCCCTCCAACGGTTGGTACACCAACGCAATTATGGGTTACTAAACCTGAAGTTGTGACAAAAAGATGGGTATTATCTACTTCAACATCGTAAACAGTACAGTTATCAACCATCTTATTTTCAATTGCCTTGATTCTAACAAAGGCTAATTGATTGGAAATTAAATAGCGGGGAAAAGAGTGAAGATTACCTTGATATTTTTCTAAGGCTGATTTTAATTGTTCATTTCTTTCTTCACTGAAAATATTAACTAAAGCAGTTAAACTATCACGGTTATTAATTTCTAGCTGGTATAAAGGCAACCTTTGACAGGAACGACCCTCAATAATACTTTCTTTGGTTGGTTGATAATATAAAGAAGGAACAACTCCCTGAGAATGTACCAAAGTTAGAGCTTGTTCAAATAACTTCCGACTGACTGTTGCAAAACCAATTTTTGCATGGTTGCCATTAGTTTTAGTTGTAAAAGAGCCATCGCCTCGTAACAAACCTTTAAGAGCTTCTCGTTGTAATGATTTAGACCACTGAAAAACAAAACTGGGAAATGCTTTTGTCTGTGAATTTTGCCCACATTTCCATATTTCTTTTAAGCAATAGCCAAGTATCCACGATGTTGCATAAACAGCAATAGTAGAAGAACGTTTTTCGATGCAAGGACGTAATCCTAAAAGCTTTAATGCTTCAGTAACATCATCTACATATTCTTGTTCATGTAGTCCAAATGTAAAGACAATTTTATAGGTATTGCCATTTTGAGATACACACCCTTCTGACAAGTAATATCCTAAAAGACGAGCGAACCATTCATCGACTGTAATAACAGCATTAATATAATTGGCTTTTCCGCTACGACGATAAATTTTGAGGTCTTGATGAGATAGTTGAAGCAATGGTTCTAATACGTTAAAGTGCGCAAGCGGCAAGTATTTTTTTTGTAAATAACGATGACGTGCAGATAAAGATGCTTCGATTTTACCTAAAGCACTCCGAATTTCATCTATTGGTTCCCAATACTCAGGAAGTTTGACATAAACATTCTCGTGACTATCTTTGATGATCTCTAATAAATCAATATTTTTTTGTTTGACAAAATCAGACGGTAGGTTAGTCAAAATGGGCATTTGATCACCAACTTGAAGCTCTGATGAGGTTTTCGTTTTCCATTTTCCCTCTTCAAGTACTACTGTCGGATGGTCAGGGGTGATAGTTAAAGTACGACCTAATGCGGTTTTAAAGGTGATTAATTGATTTGTTGTACGTTTAAAAATGCGCCGAACAGGTTGCCAGCAAGATTCTTGAGTGTCAGGATTTAGTGACAATGTTTCGACCCGTTCTATTGAAGATAACTCGTAAGTTGTTACACCAACAGGCAAACGAGATTCTACAAAATTACCGATAGTATCAAAATGAACTCCTTTTTGATCGCGCCAGATGAAGGTTTCGTTTTCCACTAAGCAATTCCCATAATGGCTGATTCCGTCAACGACTCCCATAAATATGCGACGATTACGGGCATCATCCAAGTTACCGAAACGCAAGGAATTTAAAATGGCGATCGGTCTGGCTCCCATTGTAAAAATATCGCGTAAAATTCCCCCAACTCCTGTGGCCGCGCCTTGAAAGGGTTCTACTGCCGAGGGGTGATTGTGGGATTCAATTTTAAAAGCTAGTTGCAATCCGTTACCCAAATCCACTACGCCCGCATTTTCCCCTGGCCCGACCAATACGCGATCGCCTGTAGTAGGAAAATTTTTGAGGAGGGGGCGCGAGTTTTTATAACAACAATGTTCTGACCACATGACCCCGAACATCCCTAGTTCGGCTCTGTTGGGATGTCTGCCCAGCCGTTGGACAATATCGGCATATTCTTCGGGCTTGAGTCCTTGGTTGGCGATTTCGGCGGGGGTAAAGGGAGTGGTCATGGGAGGTAGGGGTTTAGGATTAACGGTTTAGGGTTATTTTATCGTGAAGTTGTCTGTGTCGAAGATTGCGTTTAGGATAATAAAATCGAATTTTTGGGAAACGGTTTAGGAGATGATAAAAAGTTTTCGTTATAAGGATACAGAAAAACTTTATAGCCGAGTATTTGTAAAGAAGTTTTCAGGTTTGGAGTGATCGGCTCTTAAAAGATTGCGTATTTTAGATAGTGCTGATAGGTTAGAAGTATTGGCAAATTTACCCAGTAATCGTTTAGAACGTTTAAAAGAAGATAGAATAGGACAATATAGTATTCGTATTAATGATCAATTTCGCATTTGTTTTCTGTGAGATGATTGCCCCTATGATGTTGAAATTGTAGATTACCATTAGAGGGATCGATTATGAATGATTGGAAAGAACCTATTCACCCTGGGGAAATCTTAGCAGACGAGTTAGATTTTCTTGGCATTAGTATTGAGCAGTTGGCCGAATATATCAAAGTTTCGGAAAACAATATTGAGCAAGTTTTAAGGGGTCAAGTCAATCTTACTGCCGATATTGCTCTCCGATTAGGGTATTTTTTTAATACGGGGGCTGAGATGTGGATGAATTTACAAAAAGCCTATGAGTTGGATGTTGCTCGTCAACAGTTAGGGGACAAATTAGAGTTAATTGTGCCTTGGCGATCGCAAAACTCGCTTTCTTCTCGTTGATTACATCTGCTTTAAATCAATCACGATTTTTTTTCGATTTCTGCATCCAGTTATATGCCTCCCTGACACTTTTAAATCCTATCAAACGACATTCTTGTAAATCTTGATCATGGGTAAGAAGTTCTAGTGATTGTTTAGAACTTTTGCTTGTTTCATTTAGTAACCATTTTAGGTACGCTTCAAACTTATTCACTGGTAATGAACGAGGTGGATTCCCCGTAAAAAATTCTTCCGTAAACTTTTGGGCAAAAACACGAGAATCATCATTGGGTAATTGTGTTGATAAGCCACAATTATTTCCCCATATTTCCCTATTACAAACTTCATATCTATAAATATTGCAAGACACTTTTTTTTCGTATTTAAATATAATGAAATGACAAGCATCATGGTATTTCTTCATTTGCTGATTTTCTTCTAAAAGTTTGCATAAAGTAAAGCGTTTGCTTTTGTGTCTTTCACGAGAGATTTCACTGGTAGAATATTTAAATTCGACTAACGCAAATTTAGTCTCATCAGAAAATAGATAGTCAGCACCTGTAATTATATCTTGTCCACTTAAAGGAAATGACCGTAAATTAATATTACGATCTCTAGCTCTTTGCTTAAAAAAATCATTAAAAGAGTCTATTACAGCTTGTTCATTTTGGATCATAATTTTCTTTTCATCCTATTTTCAATTGAACTTTTATCACTAACATTAGGTGCGTCACACAAGCAAAGGCAATATCCTTTGTACCTTATCATTAAATAGTGAAAAGTGATCGCCCTCTTTCCAAATTTACAAAAATAAACCGCGATCGCCGATAGAAAAACTAAAGCACTGCAAAATCGGTAAACTGACGATTAAAAGGAGAGCGGAACCCTAAAATAATCTTTTCTTTAGAGACTCCAGCCTTTAATAATTGATTGGCGATACCAATTTCGGTAAAATCTCGCTGAATCCAAAACTTATTATCCTTAATATCAACATGAATAGGACAACCGTAAACTTGTTTTTCTTCCTCCCATCCTACATATAATAATAAATAGTGATGGTTTTGTGTATCACAAATAACCTGAGTTTCTATATTATTATCTTGAGGATGTTGAGCCGCATAATCTTGGATAATATTTTGAATTAATTGCTGGTAAGTGATGGTTGCCATAACGTAATTTCTCTTTTTTTAGGATTGACAGTTATTAATTTAATGCCGTAGTTTTTAATGACTTTTTGAACAAAGCTATCTTGAAAAAAGGTATTATAAATATCATCAGGAATGGCCAAGTATAAAATTCTATCAGGTTCAAATTCCTCTAATGCTAATCGATAGTTAAGAAATTGACCAACAGACAAATGAAAGTCGGTTAAGTTTGATAAACCTACAAAGCTTTTAACCTCTATTGCTATTTTAAACGTTTCTCTTTGTGCAAGCAATAATTTATCTGCCGCCAAGTCAATAAACATACCAATATTTTCACTGACTCTGAGGAAAAAGGGATCACAGGTAATTAGCCATCCCTCTTTTTCTAGAGCCTCTCGAACAATATCATGGACAATATCTTTGGCAGCCATCAAGGGAATTGAGATCAATGATAACTAATTCTACTATCTCAAAAGGACAGTGTGAAACTTTTGTAGAGCGATCGCCCCTTTTCTAATTTGAGAGAATAAACTGCGATCGCCCTCTTTCCAAAAATGATTATGTCATCTTTAGTTGCTACACAACACATTGAAGTAAGCAGAAATATTGAATAGCGTAACAAAAATTTTAGGACACTAGCCTTTTCATCATTGGCGCGATCGCTAGGTCTAGCGGAAGAGAGAGCAAAGCAATTTAGGATTGGAGTAACGGCTCTAAACGTTCCAACCCTGAAATATGAATATAAAGAACATTAGGCAACCGTTGGCTAAAATTACTTCTTTGACAGCATTCGGCGATCGCTAGAAAATCATGATTTTTGAGAGACATCATATCAATTAAGCTCTCTTTCTTCATCAAGTTCTATTTTTCAGCTAAAACAGGCTTTCCTGTGACAATCGCTTGCTCAATAATATCAGCCGCTCGGCTAACTCCCCCTGCTCGTTGAATAGCTTCTTGTAATCTAACCGCATTTTGTTTGTAGGAATCTTCGGTTAATACTTTTTGAATAGCGGTTTTGAGCTTGGCAACACTTAACTTTTTGAGGGGAATACTTTCACCACATCCCGACCAAGCAATCCTTGAAGCAACGCCTGGCTGATCGTTAGCGACTGGGATAGCAACCATTGGAACACCATTCATTAGACATTCCATCGTTGTATTCATACCAGCATGGGTAATCGTAAGCCTGGTTTTTTTTAATAACTCTAACTGGGGTGCGTATTCTACCACCAATGGTGAGCCAGCAAGATTGGGCAGAGATTCAGGCGTGGCAGCCCCCCCCAAAGAAATCACTAATTGAGCATCTAAATCCATACAGGCTTCTGCAATTATCTGAAAAACTTCTAACAAGCGATTTTGGATCGTTCCCATTGACGCATAAATTAGTGGTTGTCCAGTTAATTTTTCAAAAGGGAAGGAGGTCACTGCGCGACTAGCAGGATTAGCTAAAGATCCACAAAAATGGAAGTGGGCAGGTAAATGTTGTCTTGGAAATTCAAACTCAGCAGGTTGTTGGCATAATTGCGCGAGTTGAGAATAACGGTCATTCGGGCTAGAGTGAAGTGGTAAATTCCATGTCAGACGTTGTTGATTAATGATCTCGGTAATGGGTTGCGTTATTCGAGTTAATAGTTGATATCCCATCCAGTTGCGAATATTTGCCCAGGCAGTTGAACTATAATTCCAAGAAGTGTTAAGGGGAGGCACACTGATCTCTCGATTAAACATTAAAGCACAAGCACAACTTACAAAGGGAATATCCAAGAACTCAGCAACAGTCCCTCCTTCTGGCGTAACTTGATCGATGATCAGGGCCTCAACACCTTCTTTTTTCAGTAATAATGGTAAATCGCGGAGATTAACCTCCACAGACTTTTTAATCCGTTGGATTGTGTATTTT
>QBMS01000020.1:0-27408 GCA_003249095.1 Snowella sp. | reverse complement strand
AATCCGCTTAATTTGCCTAATTTGGTAGAAATTTCTTTCATCGACCCCAAAGGAAAGTCAGATGCAGCAACAGGCTGAAATTCTAATCCTGCGGCTAACACTTTCGATTGAGCATCAAGAAAAGTAAATACAGTAACGCGATGACCCCGTTGTTTAAGCTCGTATCCTAAAGACATCATCGGATTAAGATGGCCAGATTCTGGAAGGGTTATTATTCCATAGTGAGTCATTTTATTTTTCAGTTGATTTTCAATATTTTTAGTATTTATATCACAGAATGGAGGGTTTGAAAAATCGCAGTTTTAAACACAAATCGCGCAGGCCACTAAACGCAAACCGTATTCAATCCCCTCCACAACGGCCTGATAGGACGCATCCAAAATATTGCCCGAAACGCCGATTGTTGTCCATCGTTCCTTCCCATTACTGGATTCAACCAGGGTGCGGGTTTTGGCTGAAGTGCCAGAGCCACTATCCAAAATTCTCACCTTATAATCTGTGAGATGAAAATCCGCAATTTGGGGATAAAAACGGACAAGAGCTTTTCGTAAAGCCCGATCCAAGGCGGAAACAGGGCCATTTCCTTCGGCAACTTCTAAAATATCCTCGCCATTAACCGTCACTTTAATCGTCGCGATCGCGTTGCTGTAGGGAACGATCTCAGCCTGTAAGAGATTACAATGCACCTGAAAACCCTTAATCAAAAAGAGAGGATGCCGTTTTCCCATTGCCTCATGCATTAATAATTCAAAACTCGCTTCTGCCGCTTCAAATTGATAACCCTCTTGTTCTAAAACCTTTAATTTGTCTAGAATTTGCCGACACGCAGGATCTTCCTTGGAGAGATTTAGCCCATAGAGTTTGGCCTTCGAGAGAATATTACTTAAGCCCGCCTGTTCCGACACCACAATACGCCGTTTATTGCCGATCGCTTCGGGTTGAATATGTTCATAGGTGAGGGGATTACGTTGCACCGCAGAAACATGAATTCCTCCCTTATGGGCAAAGGCAGAACGACCAATAAACGGTGCATGGTCATCGGGAGCAAGATTAACAATTTCGCTAATTAAACGACTCGTTGCCGTTAATTGGGTTAATTTCTCAGGTTTTAGGCAATCATAGCCCATTTTTAGCTGAAGATTAGGAATGATCGTGCAGAGATTCGCATTACCGCACCGTTCCCCATAACCGTTAATCGTTCCCTGGATCATCCTGACCCCTTCTAACACCCCACTGAGAGAATTTGCCACCGCCGTTCCTCCGTCATTGTGGGCATGAATCCCCAGTTGAATTTTGGGCGAATTTTGATCTGTGTCCCATTTCTTAATGGTTTCCCCTACTTCCCGAACCGTTTGGCTAATTTCCTGGGGAAGGGTTCCGCCATTGGTATCACAAAAAACGAGCCATTCTGCCCCCGCTTCCTTCGCGACTTTTAGGGTTAAAAGGGCATATTCGGGATTGTGTTTATACCCATCAAACCAATGTTCGGCATCATAGATCACCCGTCGGCCCTGACTCCGTAAGTAGGCGATCGTATCCGAAATCATAGCTAAATTTTCTTCTAGGGTCGTTTTTAAGCCTTCAATGACATGGAGATCCCAGGACTTTCCAAAAATCGTGACCCAACGAGTTCCTGCTGACAGAATTGCCTGGAGCATTCTATCTTCTTCAGCTTTGCGATTGGGGCGACGAGTGGAACAAAAAGCGACCACTTCGGCTTGGGTGAGGGGTTGTTCCTGTAATTGCCAAAAAAATTGTACGTCTTTGGGATTCGCGCCTGGCCAACCGCCTTCAATAAAAGGAATTCCCATTTGGTCGAGTTTGCGAGCAATTTTTAATTTGTCTTCCAAGGATAGGGATATGCCTTCGCGTTGTGCGCCATCTCGGAGGGTGGTGTCATACAGCCAAATGGGGTTGGTCATGGGGAGAGAAATGGAATAAATCAGGTTTTTTAATCGCGGTCACGAAGTGTGTCTGCGGCATCGCCATTTTTAGGATAATCTAAAAAACTCGCATTATTCGTAATTTTTGATGCTGTTTAATGTAAATCATTACGAGTCTCGAAGGCTGCGATCGCTTCATGAATCGTTAGATAAATATGATCAGGCCCAAGGCGATCAACTAAGCCTGATTTTCTTAATTGGGCATAGAGTTCCTGCTTTACTTTGGCTAAACCGAAAATAATCCCTTTTTTGGCTAATTCTTGACGTAATTCTTCCAAAATATCGGCGGCAGTAATATCAATTTCAATAATGGCTTCTGTGTTCAAAATAAACCACTGGACAGGATCGGTTTCTGAGGCGATCGCCTGTAAAGCGCGATTTTTAAAATTTTCGGCATTCGCAAAAAATAAGGGGGCATCATAACGATAAAGCACTAAACCAGGAATCGTTTTTGCATCTTGCCAATCATTAATCGTATGAAATCCAAGCAGATTCGGCACTTCCCCCAAAACTCCCGCGTGGGGACGGGCAACACGGGCAAAAAGCTCCATTCCCGATAAAGCAACCGCGATCGCCACTCCTCGTAAGATATCTGTCCCCAATACGCCAACGGTGGTAATGACCGCCAACATAAACTCACTGCGCTTAAAAGACTGCAACCGCCGAAATTCCGATAGTCGAATGAGCTTCAAGGCCGCATAAATGACGATCGCTCCCAAGGCCGCCTTGGGAAAAAGAGCCAACAAAGGCCGCAAAAATAACAACACTAAAAGGACACAAAAGCCCGCAACTAAGGAATAAACCTGGGTTTTACTGCCCAAGGAATCGGCGATCGCGGTGCGACTCCCACTACTACTGACGGGAAAACCCTGTAAAAACCCTGTTCCTAAATTGCAAAAACCCAAGGCCAACAACTCCTGATTGGCATTAATTTTGTGACCATGATTGATTGCAAAGGCTCGTCCCGTTAGCACATTATCGGAATAGCCCACGATCGCAATCCCCAGGGCGGCCCCCAGCAACGAAGAAATATTTTTAAACGTTATTCCCTGAAAGCTGACAAAATTAGGTAATCCTGAAGGAATTTCTCCCACAATCACCACTCCATAGCGTTCTAAATGGAAAATCGCTACAATCATCGTCGCGAGTAATACGGCCAAAAGAGGAGCAGGAGCATTGGGAAAATAGTGTTGAACTAGCAATAAAAAGGTTAAAACCCCAATTCCCATGCCAAACGTTAGCCAGTGAATGTGATCAAAACCGTGAAAAAATCCCTGAAATTCCCCTAAAACGGTTTCTGATTCAATCTTGATACCGCTAATTTTGTCTAGCTGTCCTGAAATCATAATCAGGGCAACTCCTGCCATATACCCCACCAGGATTGGTTTTGAGAGTAAATCTGCCAAAAAGCCTAATCTCGCCCAATAACCCATAAGACAAATAATTCCGACTAAAACCGCCAATAAACTCGTATAAAGCGGATAATTGGCATTATTACGAGTCACTAAAGGCGCGATCGCAACGGCGGTCATTACAGCCGTCGTGGATTCAGGGCCGACAGAAAGTTGGAGAGATGACCCAAAAAGAGCATAAATCAGCATGGAGGGCAAAATTCCCCACAAACCCACTACAGGCTGAACTCCCGCTAGTTCTCCATAGGCCATACATTGGGGGATAAGGTAGGCCGCAACGGTTATTCCTGCTAATCCATCATTGCGTAACCAAGCGGATTGATAGACCAGTAAAGAATTGATCCCAGGGAAAAAAGAAGTTAAAGGCTTTAAAAACGGTTTTATTTTCACAGATAGAATAAATTAGGTTATGACAAAAAAAATTTATCGTAGGGACATAATATACAGTATTTTTCATAAGCATGTCGTCCAGATAAGAATCAAAAAGACTTACTGAGCAAGGCTTATAGAAAAAAGACTGTACGTGAAGATCCCGATAAGTGCTGTATTATGTCCTTAAATGCTTCATGCTAAAAAATAAAAAAACTATCATTAATTTCGGAAATCCCAATTCACTTATTAAAATATTCTGAAATCAACTAGAGCAGAATTTTATAGTCTTTCATTTACTTTGCTAGAAAGTTCTCGTAAACTGCGTCCTAGATTCTCCAGAGCTTTTTCTTTGCTAAGATCTGAAGTCTTTTTATCCGTAAATAATGGCCTTATAGAAATAAAATCTAGTTCGATGAATTCACATAACTTTTCCATTTCTGACAACTGCCTTTCACGCTTTGAAGGATCTAAAAAAGTATTAGCTGTAATAGCAATTGCTGAGATACCAGAAAAAACAGCAGTAATTTGAGCATTGTCAAAGAAAGTAAATATTAAAGATAAACAAGAGAATACAGCACCAAAACCCCCTAGTATCTTGTGTATCAAACCCCACTTATTAGCATTTTTGTATCTACTTTTAGCTCGTTCCTGAAGTTGATTAAAATTTTTATTATAATCCTCAAAAGCTTGTTGAAATCCTTGTTGTCCTTGACCTCGAATTTTTCTTCTGATGTCATCTAAATTAAATAAACTCATTCTTAGAATATTATACTTATTGGTGAAATTTGTTCTTTATTCTTTTTGGGAATGCTATACTGCATACTAGTTTAGTATAGCGAGAGAAACTATGGGTATTAGTATGCTTACCAGTGCTAAAAATTTTATCACCAGTAAACTTGATGGGCGGGGGTCTTATCTTAGCTCCGCTCAATTAGCCCAACTTGATCAAACCATTAAGCATAGTCAGATTCGTTTAGAGGCCGCGACACAGCTAACCCTTAAATTAGATCAACTAGTCAATGAAGCGACACAGGAAATCGAGAAAAAGTTCCTAATAGCCACTTCTTCTGATACAGAAACGCAGTTTGACAATATTCGAGAACTTGTCGAGCTATTTCTAAGATCGATAAGCTATGCTCTAATATCGGGAAGTACAGATCCATTAAATGACATTATTCTTAATGGCTTTCGTGAAATGTTAACTGCTACGGATCAATCTCCTGCTTGGTATATATACGCTCTTGAATACATTAAACGAAATCATGGTTTACAAGGCGAAAAAAAGGAAGAAGCTAACATTTACATCGACTATGCTATTTCTGCTTTAGAGTAATTTACTTGCTCAAGGTGTACAGAAAAAAAGCGAAGTCAAGAAATTTTCAACGAGATTTTATTAAAAAATGTAAGGATTTCTCCCGTTCCATACTCCGAATTAAAGCATTTAATTGTTTTTGTAAATACTCAAGATTAGGAGGCTGTTCTCCATATCGCCAACTCACATAGGCTAGAGAAATTTCTTCAATAATTTCTAATCGTTCTGTCGGTAATTTTTCCCGTAAAGAGTCCAGATATTCCATCGGCGTTTGGGCAAAGTTTTTCGGATAACCCTGGCTTTTGAGTAATTTTAATAATTGTTGATAAAGCCGAGACATGGGCGGTAATTTAGCCAACCGACGACGATAGAGCCAATTTTTTAGCTGTTGCCACCCGATCCAACCCAAAAATCCCGCCGCGATCGCACCGATTAATCCTAATAACGCTCCTAATAAACTGCCTGAAATAAAACGCCAGAGCCAACCCAAAAAGCCAAAGAAAGCCTGGAGTATATTGGTAAAAAACAAACTGAAAAAATTCGTCACAGGGGAAGGCAACCATCCCGCTACCCAATTCCAGATTTTTTTTAAGAGACTGAAATTTCCTTCGTCTTCAAAGGTAGTCGGAAATAATTCATGGCCAGGGATGGGATCAAAGGCAAACCAACCATAACGGGGAAAATAAACCTCAGTTAACACGTAGGCATCCGTATTTCGCACTAAATAGTATCCCGTAAAAGGATTAAATTGACCTGGGGCAAAACCTGCCGTTAAACGGGACGCAATGCCGATGGAGCGCAACATTACCGTTAAGACTGTTGAAAAATGGTCGGGATAGCCACCTTGATATTTGAATAAAAAGGCTTCGACTAAATCATCTTCTTTGTCAAAATAGGGTAAATCCATGCGGACGGTGTAATTTTGCTTGAGGGATTGGGCTAAAAATAGGGCGGCTTCGTAAACTGAGTTAATCGGTTTAGGGGATTTAGACAATAATTCGATCGCTTTTTGGCGAACTCTGTCGTTAATTTCAGGGGGAATTTGTAAAAAACGTTTTTTAATGCCCGCACTATATTGTTGGGAAGCTTGTCCTAAAAGGGTGCGATCGCGGTAAGGCACTTCAGAAACCACCGTATAAGTCAGACCCTCTACCAATCCCACGGGCGATCGCAGACTATTATTTTGGTCTAAACCAATTTCTTTTGTTGGAAAATAAATCGACTTAGGGACAGCTAAATTGGGAATCACATTCGGTAATTCTTTGACGGCTGTATAGGTCTGGATAATTCGTTTACTTTCCCCAAAGCCAGAATTAGGAAACAAATCAAATCGGTACGACCAGGGCGATCGCCGAACCGTCTCAATATTTTGATCCCCGCTAATTTCCCAACCTTGCCCTGTGTAATGATCAAAGGAGAGGGCTTGCCAAAACCCAGGAGCCTGGGAACGAATCCGCAAGACTACTTGGGGTTTCATGGTTCCCCGTAAATTTTGATTCATCTTACTATTAAAGCCGTAGTAAAACGTATCATCCATTAAACCTGCCCCGCGTGTTGGACTATTTCCCCCTTGTCCATTACCTCCCTGACCTTCTTTACCTTCCTTAACATAGCCAGGATTAATTAAATCCTTATTTTGATTATCAAATTGTCTATCTTGAATATCCGTCGGGCCACCCACAGGAAAACTCTGGAGTTGATAACTGGGAAAACGGGGCATAACGGCAAAGAGTACCAGCCCTAACGCCAGGGTAATCCCTAAAATAACGACTAATCGCTGGGGGTAGAGGATTCCCCAGGCGACTTTTTGACTGTATTTCCCTTTTTCTCTTGTTTTTTTATCCGCAAACCAGGGAATTTCCTGATCAATTCTTTCTAATCCTAAACGAGAACGATAGTCTAATACCAAGGTAGGTAAGGCGATCGCCAAAAAGAGAAGTAACCAGGGTGCAAAGGCCATGGTTTGGGAAACCGTTCCCGCAACCCCTAGCAAAATTAGACCAATAACCATTGAATAGCCCAAATCCTTACGACGGGGCAAATCAAAACTATGGACGACCTGCAACTGTACCAACAATCCCGCGAGGGTCGTGCGGCTATCGTTTAAATTCTCAACGAGATTACTTAAGAAAAGAAAGAGAACCCCCAACATCGCGATCGCCAGCAAGAATTTGAGAGTAATGTTGCGATAGCTCCGACGATGCCAACTAAAAACAGCCCCAATAATACTGAGGGGAACGGCCCAGAAACTCCACTCCGTTTGGGCAGCAACATCGGTCGCAATAATCCCGACAATAACTAAGGCTTGCACTAAAATCCGAAAAATGATAGATTCTTCGGTTTTCGGGGTGGGCATGGTCTCTATTTGCCGTTTTACCTGCTCAAACCAACTGTTTTGGGGGGAAGATGTGTTTGCCATTTGCTTGGGGAAGGAGGAAAAGGACTTTCAAAAAATTCTAGATGGTTTAATTTTATCGTTTTACTTCAGTAATTAGGTCAAAAAGCTTTAATTCTGACAAGAAATAATTTCTTAATCCCAGATTTGTTCCCAAGAGATTTATAACTTCCTCAGATAGTTACCCCCTTGAATCAAGCTACACTAGGAAAGGCGGTCACAATCAAAACCGTAACCCAAAACCGAAATTCAAGAAAATTTAGCTGTAGCTTTAACCATTGTGGAGATTACCTTTTTAGGAACGAGTTCTGGTGTGCCGACGCGATCGCGGAATGTCTCCAGCATAGCCCTCAGACTCCCCCAACGGGCCGAAGTCTGGTTATTTGACTGTGGAGAAGGAACCCAACACCAACTTCTTCGTAGTCATGTCAAAAGTTCCCAACTTACCCGTATTTTTATCACCCATCTCCACGGGGATCATATTTTCGGTTTAATGGGACTGCTGGCCAGTTGTGGACTCGCAGGGACGGGGCAAGATGTGGATATCTACGGGCCATCGGGCTTGGCAGACTATCTCAAAGCCTGTGCTAAATATTCCTACACCAATCTTTCCCAAGGCGTAAAAGTTCATACGATCCATGAATCAGGATTAGTTTATGAAAATGAAGAATTTCAAGTCCACTGTGAATTGTTAAAACACCGCGTTCCCGCCTACGGTTATCGCATCGCAGAAAAAGACCGCCCTGGTAAGTTTAATGTGGAAAAGGCGATCGCCTTGGGCATTCCCTCTGGGCCGCTCTATGGCAAACTCAAACGGGGTGAAACGGTTACCCTTCCCGATGGTAAACGCATTCAGGGAACAGATTTGTGTGAACCCACTGAAACAGGTCGAAAATTTGCCTACTGCACCGATACGGTTTTTTGTGAATCGGCGATTAATTTGGCCCAGGACGTGGATGTTTTGATTCACGAAGCAACTTTTGCTCATCAGGATGCCCAATTAGCCTTTGATCGCCTCCATTCCACTTCAACCATGGCCGCCCAAGTTGCTCTAGCGGCTCAGAGCAAGCAGTTAATTATGACCCACTTTAGCCCCCGCTATGCCCCAGGGAATGCTCTACAACTCGATAATTTACTGACAGAAGCTAGGGCGATTTTTCCGCAAACCATGCTGGCCTACGATTTTTTAACCTATGAAATTCCCCGCCGCCAGTCGGTTGAATCTCCTAATCTCGTTTTATCGTAAAGAAAAGTTTCAACAGGAATAGGTGGCGATCGCCCCTTGGGATAATTAGATGGACAGGATTAAATATTTAAAAATTGCTAAGCCATACTTTGTGCCAATTCTCGACGAACAACCATCCTCAGTTTCCCTAATAAATCCGATTCATCTAAAACGGGAATAAATCGGTCAATTGACCGTGTTTTTAAGGGGCTAATTTGGTTAGCTGCCTCTAGCCCAATCAAGTTTTCTGGCTCTTCAACGGCAAAAGACCCATTAAAAATTTCTTCTAGTGGCTCATCCTGGGAAATGATACTAGAAACTGGATTGAGAATGGGTTCCAATAACGGTGGTGGTGCGGGAAAACTGGGTAGGGAGAATTTCGGGGGAACTGATAAGACAATTTTGTCGTCTTCGGATTTAATGGTCAAATCTAAGCTTGCTGTATAGCTTTTCGGCAAATTATGGGTAATGAGTCGCTCAAACTCACCACTAAAACGAAAACTAGGCTCACCTCGCCGTGACCAAAAATTGAGTAAATGTTCAACGGAAATCGCCTTGTAACGGCCTTGATAGAGGGCCTCTACCACTGCCCACCGAATCCACAGAGGAGAATAGCTCTTGAGCCACTCGTTGATCAAGTCCTGGGGCGTTAATCCTCGCAGATCGAAGCCATAGCAGGTCAACAGGGCAGAAGTTTCTATAATCTGGATATCTTCTTTTTGCTGTTCCATAGAATATTAAAATCAGATTTTGTTCCCTAAGGAATCCATAATATCTTAAGATTGTCAGATTTGTTGTTAGTATAGACTGCAATGGTCGGGTTTTCGTGAGGATTGGAACGATGAAACGATTTGGATTATTAACAACAACATTTTTATTTACCGTCAGTTTGTCGGTCTATTCTCGCAATTTTCCTGTGACTTTGACTTCTTTGCAAAACCATACTGGGGCATTGCTTTCCTTTTCCTCCACTTCAATGCAAAATGGATTTCAGCGATCGCTCAATAGGATCTTAGAGAAGACTAAAAATAATCCTTTTTCCCCAATGACTAAGGAACCAGAGTCGTCGGAATAATTAATTGTGTGATGAAACCCTGAGATTTGAATCGCGAAATCCATGAATTATTGGTTAATGAAATCGGAACCCGATGTCTATAGTATGGACGATCTGGAAAAAGACGGGCAAACTCTCTGGGATGGGGTGCGGAATTATCAAGCCCGTAATTTTATGAGAACAATGGCGATCGGTGATTCGGTATTTTTTTACCATTCCAATACCAAAACGCCTGGCATTGTTGGACTAATGGAAGTCATTGAAAATCATGTCATTGATCCTAGTCAATTTGATCCCCAGAGTGATTACTACGATCCCAAATCCTCTTTTGAAAATCCCCGTTGGCAGACGGTGAAAGTAAAGTTTGTCCGAGTATTTCCTCAGATCATTTCGTTAGACCAGCTTAAGCAACAGTTTGGCCCTGAAGAATTGTTAGTGGTCAAAAAAGGTAATCGCCTATCTGTCATGCCGATCGCAACTAATATTGCCGAAAAGATTTTGATACTGGTTTAAAGACAGCATTTTTTGTTTTGATAAAGTTATAGGGGTGAATCGATATCAGCCCCTACACCATTGCGTTGTCACATAGCAATCTACTTTATTTGACAAAAAAACAATCTAAATCATCCAAATATTAACCGACAACGTAGGCAACTTTTAATGCCCAAATGACTAGGGCAAGAATGCCACCCAGGACGACGACAGAAGAAATGACGACGATCGCGGGTTTGTCGGCCCCATCGAATTTCATGATGCCACGATTTAAGTCTGACATGGAAGCTTGGCTCCTTATTTCAGTATTTCAGTTTGAATCTTGCGATCGCGGAAATGCGACCCCTAAATAGTCTATCGCTATCTGAAAAAAAATTAGGTTTTAATCTTTACTTTCAGTCTTAAGTTTATCTAAATTTATTGACATTCATGGCTCCCAGTCAGAAAAACCAAGGGATTTTTGAGAGAAAAATCGGCTATTTATTTAGTAATCCTTAGAGATTGGCATTAATTCCTACGGCTTGGGAGATATGAGTCAAATTATGGTCTGTTAACCTATTGCCTAATCCTTGTAAAACGTCCTTGACCATCCAAGGGCCTTGGTAAATCCAGCCTGTATAAACTTGTAGTAAACTCGCTCCTGCGGTGATTTTTTCCCAGGCATCTTCCGCCGTAAAAATTCCCCCAATACCAATAATAGGAATACTGCCCTGGGTTTGTTGATAAATAAAACGGATGATTTCCGTAGAACGTTGACGTAGGGGCATCCCACTTAGTCCCCCTGCTTCTTCTTGGATTTTTTTGCCTGTTTTGGGTAGAATTTGCGTTTTTAATCCTTCTCGTTGAATCGTCGTGTTGGTCGCCACAATGCCTGATAGTTGATAGGTTTTGGCGAGATCAAGGATCGTCCTAATCGCGACTTCATCTAGATCGGGAGAAATTTTAATGAGTAATCTTTTTTCTCCTTGATTGACTGACTGTAACCCGTTCAGGATTTTTTCGAGTTCTTCCGATCCTTGCAGCGATCGCAATCCAGGCGTATTAGGAGAACTGACATTAATCACAAAATAATCGGCTAGGTCTTTTAGATACTGAAAACTGCCGATATAATCTTCGGCGGCGGCTTCTAGGGGAGTAATCTTGGATTTAATCAGGTTGATCCCAATGGGAATCGAGCGGGGATGATAATGCCAAGTTTCCTGCAAGGTTTTCGCCATCACCTCTGCACCCAGATTGTTGCCCCCCAGACGATTTAAGACCGCTTGATCCAACGGCAAACGAAATAAACGCGGTTGGGGATTTCCTGATTGAGCATGAAGCGTTACGCCCCCTAGTTCAGCGAATCCGAATCCTAAATAGGGCCAAATCGCGGCGGCTTCTGCATCTTTATCACAGCCCGCAGATAATCCTAAAATATTGGGAAAATTTAACCCCCAAATGTCTTGGGAAAGTCTTTGATCGTTTTGGCAAAAAGAGTGGGCTAATTGATCCAGAATCCATTGTCCCCGACCCTCTCGACTGAGGCGATCAAAACCTTGGAGCGTCTTGATCATTTGGCGATGACCCCATTCGGGATTGGATTGAGTGGCTGCTAAAACGAGGGGATAAAAAGGCTTGGCAAAATCAAACATTATTTTATTAGTTAATTATCTGAAACGCATACAGGCAAGGGGCTTAAGCCCCTTGTTACAAGATTTTCAGCAAAATCATTATGCAATCTAAATTCGTGAGAGCCTAAAACCTACCAATTGCGCCAACCCCTTTTTTCTGAATCTTCCAGCTTATTTGCCCGTAAACCGATGCGATCGCCTTTTAAAAGATCCTGATAGGCTTGGGTCGTGGCCCAGCGATCGATTTCCTTGGCTCGGAGAACGGGGACAGGATGGGTCAACTGTTCAGTTTGCATGGATTTGAGCATCGCGCCTAGTTCATTATCACTGATGCTATGGTAATCCCTGGCTTGGTCGATAAAAGCATCTAGATTTAATTGGGGAGCCAGGGTCGGAGATCCTCCCGCTAATTTCATCAACACCGACATCACAATTTTCGGGTCTTGAACGGCTAATAAGGCGGCGCGATCGCAACTAAATTCGGCACAACGCACCCATTCCAACATTTGTCCCTGAAGTGATTGGGCCACCACCGTTCCCCAACTGGGCAAAAGTCCTGCCGCTAAAACTAGAATATTCGCCAAGGTCAGATAAACCCCATGCTCACACTTGAGATGGCCCAACTCATGGGCGATCACCGCCTGAATTTCTTCGGGAGTCAGCATATCGATCAGGGACGTATGCAGCACAATAAAAGGCTGTTTTCCCCGCATCGCAAAGGTATAGGCATTGGGGACAGGATTTTGCTGGATATACATTTCGGGCGGCTCTAGATCCAATACCCGACAGGCATCTAATAATAATTGATGAAGATGGGGCAGTTGTTTTTCACTGATCCGCACACTGGAGGCCAAATTATTGAGGGCAAAAAACTGTTCTGCAACGGAACCCAAGAGGCTACGCACCGCTAAATCCATTCCAGGTAATTGTTTGAGGGTGTTAGTGGCTTCTCGGTCTAGGGGATGGCGAAATTGATCGGCTTTGAGTCCCAGTAATAAGGTTGGAGTGAATCCCATAGAAATAAAAAAAGATGGATAGAGTGGTTTGTAATGGCTCAATTCTCATTTTACAAAATTTTACAAACAATTTAATAAGATAGGGAAGGTCGCTTCTTTTTCAAGAAATTTAAGGACAAGGAAGGGCGATGGCCTAGATTTAGCAAAATTTATTAAGTTTGTTGTGATCGTGAAACCCTTTTTTTTGCCTGATTCTGCTGGTTATTTGGCTTGGTTTAGACTTCTCGGTTTGAAGGGATCGGTGATTCCCACGATTTTACCCAGGGTTACCATCTGCGTCATTTTTGCGATCGCCGTTACGGTCGGTCATTTTTTCGGCTGGAAACTCTCTATTTCTTTCCAAGTTGTGCCGAGTATTGTGATCGGTTTATTACTGGTTTTTCGGACAAATACAGCCTATGAACGGTTTTGGGAAGGTCGTAAAGCCTGGGGAACATTGATTAATACTGTGCGGAATCTTTCCCGTTCTATTTGGATTGCGATCAGAGAACAGGAACCAACGGATCGTCAGGAAAAAATTGTTGTTCTACGGCTTTTGGTGGCCTTTGCGATCGCAACTAAACTCCATCTACGCTCTGAAAATCTTGATCAAGAAATTGCTGATCTTCTTCCCAAGGACTATTACGAAAAACTCCAAACCATGAATAATCCTCCGCTAGAAATCGCTTTTTGGATCGGAGATTATCTTCAAAAAAAATATGAAAAAGGTCTCATTCATCCCTACCAACTATCAGCAATGTTGAAATTACTAGACAGCATGGTTGATGTTTTAGGTATTTGTCAAAGAATTCTTAAAACCCCCATTCCCCTCGCCTATATCATTCATTTACGCCAATTAATTTTCCTCTATTGTTTTACGGCTCCCTTTGAACTGATTAATAATTTAGGCTGGCTAACTCCTCTTTTTGTGGGAGTCATTGCGTTTACCGTATTCGGGATTGAAGAAATTGGGGTAGAAATCGAAAATCCCTTCGGTCATGATGCCAATGATTTACCCCTCGATCAAATCTGTCGCACCATGCAAGTTAATATTGATGATCTGATTCGGGTTGGTTCTCAAGACTAACGATTCTTTCTGGTTCAAGTTAAACAGGCGATCGCATTCACAGAAAAGTAATTATGTTGTACAATCAATCCGAAAACAGTTATAAGCATTTTATCAAGAAAATATATGAAACGTTTTATTCTCCTGGGAACCAGTCTTTTAGCCGCTTCAAGCCTACTGCTCACAGCCTGTGGTCAGAATACGCCGACGGTTTCTAACAGTCCCGAAGCCACCACTCAGCCGACCGAAACAAGCCGTAAGGAAATTCCCATCGGAATCGCCCTTGCCCAGACCAGTAATGTTGCCCTTTTGGGTCAAGAAGGGGTTGCAGGAAGCAAAATTGCCGAAAAATACTTTAATGACAAGGGTGGCATCAATGGAACCCCCATTAAATTGGTTGTACAGGACACAGGAGGGGATGAAGCAGGAGCAATCAACGCTTTTCAAACCCTGATCACCCAAAATAAAGTGGCTGGCATTGTCGGGCCAACCCTTTCCCAGCAAGCGTTTAGTGCCAATCCCATCGCTGAACGTGCCAAAGTTCCCGTGATCGCCGCGTCTAATACGGCCAAAGGGATTCCCGAAATCGGAGACTATATTGCCCGTGTTTCTTCCCCTGTGACGGTGGTTGCGCCTAATTCGGTCAAAGCGGCTTTGAAAATCAATCCTAATATTAAAAGAGTAGCGGTTTTCTTTGCTCAAAATGATGCCTTTAATAAATCGGAAACTGAAGTTTTTCAAAAAACAGTTAAAGACCAGGGTTTAGACCTCGTTACCGTGCAGAAATTTCAAACCACCGATACGGATTTTCAGACCCAGGCGACTAGTGCTTTGAATCTTAAACCCGATTTAATTATTATTTCTGGATTAGCCTCTGATGGCGGAAATTTAGTCCGACAACTGCGAGAATTGGGTTACAAGGGTTTAATTATTGGTGGTAATGGTTTAAATAGTTCTAATATTTTTGCGGTCTGTAAAACTCAATGTAATGGGGTTTTAGTGGCCCAGGCTTATAGTCCCGATCATAAAAATGCGGTGAATGAGGCTTTTCGGGAAACTTATTTGAATCAATACAAAAAACAGCCGCCCCAATTTAGCGCACAGGCATTTGCGGCGGTTCAGGTTTATGTGGAAGCCTTGCAAGCTCTTGATAAAAAGACTCCTATTAAAGATCTTTCTTTAGAGCAATTACGGACTGATTTAAATAAACAATTACTCACAGGAACCTACGATACGCCGATTGGACTGATTTCTTTTTCTCCGACGGGGGAAGTTAATCAAAAAGATTTTTATGTTGCCGAAATGAAGGTTGATAAAGATGGCAATAATGGTCAATTTGTTTATTTAAAGTAGGCTCTGTAGCGGTATGCAATGGAATGAGGTATGGACAAGGGATTTAAACGACTTGTTTATCAATATTAAAAATATCTTGCTCATGTGAATACCGCTATAGTAGAGATGTTTGTAAAAAAATAATTAGAGTTAGTAAGGTATAAAAATGGCTGATCATTTTCAATTAGCAGAAGAGTTTTTTGAGCGGGGGGAATTTGAGAAGGCTTGCGAAGAGTATGAACAAGCTGTCGTCCTTCAATCGGATCATGTGGAAGCTTACATCGGATGGGGACGTGCGCTGAATGAGCTCAAGCAATATGTGGAGGCAATTACCAAATATCAGAAGGCGATAGAACTTAATCCCGATTATTCTGAAGCTTACTATCTCTGGGGGAATTCATTATTTGATCTCAAGCAATATGAAGAAGCAATTACTAAATATCAGAAGGCGACAGAACTTAAGCCCGATTATTCTGAAGCTTACGGTAGCTGGGGAAATACGTTATTTAATCTCAAGCAATATGAAGAAGCAATTACTAAATATAAGGAGGTAATAAAACTTAATCTCGATTATGTTGCTGAAGCTTATAATGGCTGGGGAGATGCGTCATTTAATCTCAACAAATATGAAGAGGCAATTACCAAATATCAGAAAGCAATAAATGGTAATTCCGATTACGTTTTTTCTTCTCTCTCTTATTTTAGGATTGCTTCTGTTTATTGGAACCAAGGTGATTATAAAGAGGCACGAAAAAAGTGGAATACTGCGGCTGAAATTTATGAGCGTTTACAATCCAAAGCGGAACAGGATAAAAATGCCACTCATTTCTTTTTCTATGGGATTATACTTGAAAATTTAAACGAATTGGATCGAGCCGAAAAACAATATAAAAAAGGACTAGAAATTGATCCCAATAATATAGGTATTTTGACACAATTAGTTGATTTTTATTTGGATAAAAAAGAGCAAGTAATAGACGATGGTTCTCCCTCATGTTGGGTTAAAGCTAGACAATATTATCTTAAAGCCCGTAATCTTTTAAAAGATGAACTTAATAAATTAGAAGACCCAGAGACTCTGTTCGACCTTGCTAAACTTCATCTGAGTATGGATGAATATCAGGAAGCCGAAAGTTACCTTTTAAAAGCCCTTGAAAAAGAGAGTGATGTTGCAGATATTTACACCAGTTTAGGAAGATTATCTGTTAGTAGAGAAAACTTTAGAGAAGCGACTGATTATTTTAAAAAAGCTCTTAAAATCGCACCATACGATCTCGATATTTGGAGCAAACTTGCTGAAGCTTATTTAAAACTCAAACAACTTTCACAAGCAGAAAGTGAGTATCGTAAAATCTTAGGCATTGCTCCCTGTCACGTCGAATCTCACATCGGACTAGGGGAAGTTTATATCGAAATGGGAGATGAAGGAGAATCAGATCTTTATAGTCAAGCCATTAAGCATTTTGATAAAGCAATTAAAATTAGTAATGAACGAGAAGGATCTAAGATTTTTAATAAGAAAGAATTATCTGGAATTTACTATTTAAGAGGTTACGCAAGAGTTAAAATTTATGAAAATCCTGTAGGAATAAAAGATGGTCATTTATTATTAGAAGCACAGGGAGACTTTGCAAAATGTATTGATAAAGATCCTGAAAATCATAAAGGAATCACAGCACATAAAAAACTTGAAAAACAGATGGAAATTCAAACAATCCAAAGCTTTACCAATGTTTTTGGTGCAGGAATTATATGGTTTTCATCAATCCTTATTTTAGGGATAACTAACCTAGTCTTTTGGCAACCTTTTTTAAGCAATAATCAGAATAATAAAGTATCAGTTTCTCAACCATCACCACAACCAATAAAAACACCAAACGCATCTCCCAACTCGAAAAACTCTACACAATCTCAAACAAAGATCGATGTAAATAAAACATCAGAACCCAATAGAATTAATACAACAGAATATTTTCTGTTAACTTTCGGCTCATTAACCTTTAGTCTGATCAGCTTATATCTGCCTCAACTTTTGAAACTTAAAATTGGAGGAACAGGTATAGAAATTGAAAAAAGTTCTATTGATCAAATCAAAACATCCCAAATTCCAACCTCTTTAGGAATTAAAAAATAATTCAATCTCTGATAGCGGTATGCAATTGAATGAGATATACACAAGAAGTTTAATCTAAAAATCGGAAATGCTTTACTCATAAGAATATCCCTATATTTCTGAGAAATTTTAAGCAACCCATAAATGTTGGGCAAAACGAACCGACATTAAAATTAATAATAATCCAAAAAATCCCATCACATTAAAACCCCAACGAGGATGGCGAGATAGGAGAAATCCCAAGGCAATACTGGCTGAAATAATGCCATAAACGTAGCGATTCAAGGAAGAGGTTCCTCCAGAAGCAATCAACATTCCTAACCCACAAAATCCGTAATTCACAACCACTAGGCTCAAGTCTTTTCTTAATTTCCAGAGTAAATAAATTGAGCCTAAAACCGATACCGTATTAAGGAGGGGATCGCCGACCAGTATCCACAAAACCACAAACAGAAAAAAGTAGCCGTAATCCACACATTTAGAGCCAATCTTTTCTTTGAATCTCCATAACAACCACCCCAATAAACAAATAATTCCAAAAATAAGGGGATGGGTAATATCCTTTAATCCGCCAGCATTCCAATTGCTTCCCCCTGCCATAATTTCTACAATCATCCGTGACCATTCTGCCCCATCCAAACCCCGACTCCGATCCCATTGACTGTATTGAACCGTAATAAATGCCAAGGGATCGCCAAAGGTGAACCAACAATAAATGCCATAAACCATTACTCCCGTTGCCGTACTCAGGCTGGCAAGATAGGCCGAGAGGGGCAATTTTCGGAAAAAAGCCGTTAATAATAAAGCAGGAATAATGGCTAATCCCGTTACCCGCGATGCCGTTGCGAAAATTCCCCACAAGGCCGATCGCCAAAAAGATTGACGGTCAAAATCTCTAAGGGCAGCAGTACTAAACAACAGAAATAACCCTTCGCTATAGACCACACTGCAAAACAGAGAAAGGGGACACCAGGCCAAAACCGCCGTAGTCCATCGTGCCGCCGCTATTCCATTGGAAGATTTCACCCAATCATAGACCAACATCAGGGTTGCCAAAAAAGCGAAATGATTAAGGATGGTTCCTGCGATCGCGGTAGAAATGCCGAGCTTGCTAAATAAATAAATAGCGACGGGAAATAAAGGGAAAAACGCAACATTCGCACCAGGTTGCTGATTTTCTAGGATTTCGTAGCCAGAACTGGCAATTTTTTCGTAAAAAGTACTATCCCAAGCAGAAAAAACCTCCCAACCAAAATGGGCTTGAATGCCTCCTTCTGGGACGGGGAGGAGCGGCGCGATCAACAACATTGCCACTAAAATTATCATGCGACTGAGTAGCCACATAGACGCAGGAAACGCCAGACTGTCTTTATTGAGGAGACCCAGTTTAGCGGAAAATTTTAGCTCTGATGTTGCCGATTTAGACATGAGTTAATCTCAGAAAGAAAAAGTAAATAATTGAGATCTTGTTGAGATCCCATATTAAGATTAAAGCGGCATAAATAATCTATTAAATTGCCCATAATTCTTGACAATATTGTAAAATAATTAATTCTAATCTCCCTTGATTCGACAAAATACGATGGATATATCCCTACTTCTCCAAAATTTCTTGAATGGTTTATCCATTGGTAGCATTTATGCAATTTTTGCCTTGGGTTATACCCTGATATTTTCCATTTTAGGGATTATTAATTTTGCTCATGGTGCATTGTTTACCCTGGGAGCCTATTTTACCTATGCTTTAATGGGGGAAGCCTTTGGTTTTAATGGATTACTCGCGAATTTACAATTGCCTCTCAAATTGCCTTTTTTTCTAGCGTTATTGCTCAGTAGTATGCTCGTCGGTTTCGTCGGGGTAGCGATTGAATATATTGCCTTTCGTCCCCTCAGAAAACGAAAAGCTGATCCCCTATTAACGGTAGTATCCAGCTTGGGAGTTGCCTTAATTCTTGTTAATTTAATTCAATATTTAGTCGGGGCTGAAAGTTATACGTTTCCGAGTAATACCTATGGGAGTTTACCTGCGGCGATTAACTTTGGGTCAGCCGATAAACCGATCCCGATTCGGACTGTGCAAATTGTGATTTTTGTGGTGTGTGGGAGCATTTTAAGTCTGCTCACTTATGCCATTAATTTCAGTCGATTTGGGAAAGCGATGCGGGCTGTTGCCGAGGATCAAGTAACGGCTAGTTTGCTCGGCATTAATACCAATTTATTTATTGTTTCAACCTTTTTTATCAGTAGTTTTTTGGCAGGATTAGCAGGAACGTTAGTGGGATCTAGTGTGAGTATTTCTGGCCCTTATTTGGGAATTACCTTTGGTTTAAAAGGGTTAGCGGTCATTGTTTTAGGAGGATTGGGAAGCATTCCAGGAGCGGTTTTAGGGGGATTACTGATTGGGATTACCGAAGCCTTTGTTCCCGCCGATTATTCCGCCTATAAAGATGCTGTTGCCTTTAGTATTTTGTTAATCATGTTATTAATTAAACCAGAGGGATTATTGGGTCGTCGTTTTATTCAAAAAGTTTGAAGTTTTTAAATTATTGTTAAATTGTCAAAGTCTATGGTTAATTTACTCAACGATTATGCCCCGTTAATCATTTCGATGATACTAGGAGCTTTGTTAGGAATTTCTTTATATTTACCCCTAATGACAGGACAATTATCCTTAGCAAGTCCAGGATTTTATGCGGTTGGGGGTTATGTTGCGGCAATTTTTTCTACCAAAATTTTTCCCACATCAGGTTTATATCCCTGGTATTTATTGCTATTAGAAATGGTTGTTGCGGCTTTAATCAGTACCTTACTCGGCTTAGTGGTAGGAATTCCTGTTTTACGACTCAGGGGAATTTATCTGGCGATCGCGACCATTGCCTTTGTGGAAGTGTTGCGAATTTTTTCCTTGAATTTAGAAATTACAGGGGGAGCGGTGGGTCTTTTTGGGATTCCCCAGCCGTTTAATAATACGTTGGAATATCTTTGGGTTGTATTACCCCTATTAATGATTAGCGGTATTATTCTTTATCGGCTCGAAAATATCCGAGTGGGTAAGGCTTTTATTGCTATTAGGGAGGATGAATTAGCCGCCGAAGCAATGGGAATTGATCCGACCCATTATAAGGTTCTAGCTTTTACATTGGGAGCAATTTTAGCAGGGGTTTCAGGCGTGATTGCGGCTCATTTTTTAAATACCTGGAATGCTCGTCAAGGAACCTTTGATGCCAGTATTATTTATCTAACATCAGTTTTAATCGGCGGAACGAGAACCTTTGTTGGCCCTATTTTAGGCGGTATGATGTTTACAGCCCTCCCTGAAATTCTGCGATCGCTGGCGAATATTCCTAATTTACCCCTTTGGTTAGTCGGATTTTTTAAAGATGGCCGTCTGATTATTTTTGGGATTTTAATTGTCATCGGAACACTCTTTTTTCCCCAGGGATTAGTAACCCCTGATTTATTAAATAATTTTCCTAAATTTATGAGATTTTGGTTGAATAAAATGAGATTGAAGAAAACGTCATGAATCAAGTCATTAAAGAAACCGATAGTCAGCCGATGTTAGCCGTTAATCAAATAACCCGACGCTTTGGGGGATTAGTGGCAGTCAATGAAGTGAGTTTCGATGTCTATAATCAGGAAATTTTTGGTTTAATTGGCCCCAATGGGGCGGGAAAAACCACTTTATTTAATTTAATTACGGGCTTAATTGAACCCTCTAGTGGGCAAATTTTTTCCCAAGATCAATTAATTTCTAATCTTAAACCCCATCAAATCGCGGCGAAAGGGATTGCCAGAACTTTCCAAAATATTCGACTTTTTGGAGAATTATCTGCCCTAGAAAATGTGATTGTGGGAAGACATTTACATACTAAAAGTAATTTTGTCACAGGAATTTTAGGCTTACCCCAGGCGAACCAAGCAGAAAAACAAGCTAAACAAAAAGCAACGGAATTCATTGAATTAGTCGGGTTAGGCGATCGCCTGTCAGAAAAATCTAAAAATTTGTCCTACGGGGATCAAAGACGGTTAGAAATTGCTAGAGCTTTGGCCCTAGAGCCTTCAATTCTTTTGTTAGATGAACCTGCGGCGGGTATGAATCCTAATGAGAAACAAGTTCTAAGTGCCTTTATTCGGGATTTACGAACCCAATTCAACCTGACGATTATTTTAATTGAACACCATGTTCCCCTCGTCATGGGATTATGCGATCGCATTGCGGTTTTAAATTTTGGTAAATTAATTGCCCTGGGTCAACCTGAAATTGTTAGGAATGATCCCGCCGTTATTGAAGCTTATTTAGGAGTTGATTAATGTTAGTTTCTCCCTCCCATCGTTTGTTAGAAATTACTGATTTATGTGTGAATTATGATGGTATTAAAGCCTTAGAAAATATTAATTTATACATCGAGCAAGGGGAAGTTGTCACCCTCATCGGAGCTAATGGAGCGGGCAAAACCACGACTCTACGGGCCATTTCTCGGCTGATTAATCCTCGTCACGGGCAAATTTCCTACAATGGTCGTTTAATTACCCCTCTTTCTGCCTATAAAGTTGTTAAGCTGGGTTTAGCCCATTGTCCTGAAGGTCGGCGGATTTTAACCAAACAAACGGTTCTCGACAATTTGGAATTGGGAGCCTATGTGCGCTCAGATTTTGCAGGGATTCGTCGAGATATGGATGATCAATTACAATTATTTCCCCGTTTGGCTGAACGTCGTCACCAATTGGCGGGAACCCTGAGCGGCGGAGAACAGCAAATGCTCGCGATCGCCCGTGCTTTGATGAGTCGTCCCCAATTATTGCTTTTAGATGAACCGAGTTTAGGGCTGGCTCCTGCGATCGTGCGCGAAATTTTTACCATTATCCGCAATCTCCGCGAAACGGGGGTCACAATTTTATTGGTGGAACAAAATGCTAATCTGGCTCTCGAAATCAGCGATCGCGGTTATGTTTTAGAAGGGGGACGAATTACGCTCAATGGCATTGCGTCGGAATTGTTGCATGATGAGGCAGTGAAAAAAGCATATTTAGGTTAGACAAATAATGCCAATCATTGCCAATATTTTTCTTCTATCAAAATATTAATTCTGTTATACTTTAGCAATTATTCTTTTAGCATAAATTTCAATTATTATGTCGCCTTCTACTCCCTATCAACCCATTCTATTAAGAATATTACATGGTACAAATGCCATACTCGTTTTTTCGGCTCTTATTACGGGTTTTTGGGTTTATAACACCTACGATAAACGCTGGGGAAGTCTGACTTTACCAAAATTAGACGCTATTCAAGGTATTCATGGAACGATTGCCCTAACATTGTTATTAACACTTCCAGTCTTCGTTTTATACAGTTTTCGTATTGGTTATCGTCGTTTAGTACAAGATCAATCTTTTAGCCATTTAACGGAGGTTGGCAAGCCAATTTGGTGGATATCAATCCATCGTATTGCTAATACATTAACTTTGTTGTCTGCAACTTTTGCTGTGATAACGGGGCGTATGATGAAGGAAGAATGGCTTCCTGCGGGAGAAATTTCTCACTCATGGTATATTGCTCATTTAGTTGCCTGGCTTTGTGTGTTCTTTAGTGTGGCATTCCATTTATTGTTAGGCATAAAAGTAGGAGGTGTTCCCCTATTAATGTCGATGTTTAATAGGACAAGACGGAGTGGAGATAAGTTATCGAATTGGTTGCAAGACCTTCGACTTGAGCGGGCTAGTAAACTTCTCAAAATGATAGAAATTGTTGTCATTGGCGGAATTATTTTGGCATTTATTTTGCCAGTTTTTAATTAATTATTACAATCAAATCTCAGTAACCATAAAAAATTGAGAGTTCAAGAAAAGATTTCTGTAAAAGCGAGACAATGATGCCGATTCGTTGACTACACAGTGTAAATAGTTGATGATTTAGGCGATCGCAATTTTCCCTATTTCCATCGCGATCGCGCTAATCAACTTCTTCCACAGAAAAGCGATCGCTTTTAAATCATTGAAGTTAGTTCGTTTTAAACTCAATGTCATCATAGACTTCTAATAAGGAAATTTCACAACTAATTGATGTCAGATTTATATAATCTTCTGAGTTATTATATTCGCTAAAAATCCATTGATTAAACCCAGATTTTGAGTAGTATTCAATATGTTGACTATATTGATCAATTAATAAATATTCTTGAAAAGTGGGAATAGTGCGATAGGCTGAAAATTTTTCATCTTTATCATAATTCTTAGTAGATTGAGAAAGAACTTCTGCAATAAAAATAGGATTTATAACTGTATCTTTTCGTCCTATTTGCAATTGAATCGGACGTTGGACTATCATCACATCAGGATAAGTATAAAGTTTTCTTTCAGGAATCCACAATCTTTGATCGGCGATAAAAATGCTATAGGGTTTTCCTTTGAGATTAGTTCTTAGTATGGCGTTAAGAATACTGGCAATTTCATTATGTTCAGGGGTTCCACCTGTTATTGGAATAATTTCTCCGTTAATATATTCATGTCTTGTCTCTGAGGAAATTTCGATCGCAAGATATTCTTCGGGGGTATAAGCAATTTTCGTCTGGGCTGGCATAATCATCTGTTTATACCTTTTTTTATAAGGGAAGGTTGATTTTATTATAGTGAAGATAAGGGCGATCGCTTTCAGGGGTAAAGTAAAGTCTAATCAATTGTTCACTTTTTAACGAGTTTGGTTAATGTATTCAGTATTTTACCTTGCAATTCAGCATTATTACTCCCTAATTCTAGAATAGATCACGCTCAAGGCTTGACGTATTACGCAAAACAGAATAATCTTTAAATATGATTGAGTCTTTCCGATGTAAACAGACTCGTTCGTTATTTGAAGGTGGTGATCCTCTTCGATTTCGAGCTTTTAAAGAGACTTTTATTCGGAAGTTGACTCAGTTAGAGGCAGCCCAAACTTTAGAATTTCTTCGTTCTCTGCCAGGCAATCAACTGGAGGCTTTGAAAGGCGATCGCAGAGGTCAATACAGTATTCGTATTAATAGTCAGTTTCGGTTATGTTTTGTTTGGACGGAGAATGGCCCGACTGATGTTGAAATTATTGATTATCACTAATAATTTGTTATGACAGAACGACCGATCAATCAAATGCGTCCCGTTCACCCAGGGGAAATTCTGCGTGAGGATTTTCTTGTGCCGCTTAAGATGAGTGTTAATGCTTTAGCGTTGGCTTTAAATGTTCCTGTTACCCGAATTCACGAAATTGTTAAGGAGCGTCGTTCAATTACAGCAGATACGGCAGAAAGATTGGCTCGCTATTTTGGTGGAGATGCGGTTTCTTGGCTGAATTTGCAAGCGATGTATGACCTGAAAACTTTATCTACTCGTGATGAGATTAATCAACGGGTTCAGCCTCGTCATAATGAGCAAGTTGCTTAAGATTCAGGGGGAAAGTAAAGCTTAATCAATTGGCGTTATTTGAGTTACCAAGTGCTGGCGTGCAGAATAGTAAAACCAACAATTTCGTCTTGTTCACCGTAGCGAATTACAATGTCATTATCAGTTAATTCTGTGTCATCACTAGAGTAAGGAGGATTATAAAAGTCAATGTAGAGAACATCAGCTTCATAGTCATAAACCATTTGAAAAGCTCTTTTCGGAAGAGTTTTAAGAACAGGAATTAGTTTTAGATAATCTAAGATTTCTTGAGCTATTGCCATAATTGAGTTTTAGCTTTTTTTGTAATACTAATTTCCTAAGTCTCAGGAGCAAAGTAAAGTTTAATCAATTGCTCACTTTTGAGCGGTAGCATGGCATAGGTTTGACCGTCATTATCGCTAAATTCTACTTCATAAACATCAGGGGCTAATTCCTCGACAATAGTTCCCACTTGTCCCATTTTAAGATGATGTTTGGATAAATTTTCTTTGAGGGCAACTACATCAAGAAGATTGAGTTTGGTTAATGTATTCAGCATTTGATTTTACCTCATAATATAGCAACTAACTAAACGGGGAAAGTCTTCATTAGGACGAATAATCCAAGTTGTACGAATATTGGCTGTATTTTGGTTGCGAGTCATCGGAAAGTCAACTGCGTAACGTTGGCCGTATTCATCTAACAATGTGGGAACGGCAGGATAGATTTGAATTGCTTCTAGAATAAAGCTTTTAAGCCACTCAGCATCGTTACCGTCTAATCCTAGAATAGCAGAAAATAATCGAGATTTATGTTTGCCGCGATCATGTTTTGGATTGAGACTATACTTTTGTAGTTTATTAAGGTCAATAAAGGCAGAGTTAATATTAGGTAATTTCATGCAATTGTAAAGGCAAGATTTGAGGGCTAAAAGTACAAGTTAGGGGACGCGGAGCATTCGGTCTTCGATTTCTTGCCAGACGGTTGGAGAAATATTAACGGCAACTTTTTTGCAGTCAAGAATGAGGCGATTAATATAAAAATAATGTTTGTCTATTTCTTCAAGTTCTTTATCAGATAAATTAAGTAATTCAGGGGTTAAAGCAAAGGCTGTATTCCAAGTTTTAAATAGTTCATCAATAAATTTTTGACATTCTTTTTTACTTGCTTTATTATTAGGAAAAACTTTTTCTAAGGCTTGTAAATCAGCGATCAATTGGGGAATATTAACATTAGAAAAAATTTGATCCTCAGCAAATAAATTAGCCAATGTAACAAACCGATAAATGATGCCGACGGTTAAGATGGTGATGGTGTATTTGATGACGTTGGTGTAGGTGACGATTTCCTTGGCGTAGGCCAAGACGATGTAGGTGGCGATTTCCTTGGCGTAGGCGTAGGCGTTGTTGTTGGCGTGGACGTTGTCTTCGGCGATGGTCTTGGCGTGGACGTTGTCTTCGGCGATGGTCTTGGCGTAGGTGATGGCTTGGGCGATGGCGTAGGCGATGGCGTAGACGTAGGCGTAGGCCCTTCTTCCTAAAGGTTTAATGGGACTATCAACAGAATTTTTGGTCATTTCATCTGCCCATTGCAAAATCGGAATTAATTTTTGACCGAGGGTTGTTTTAAGATAATGATTAGCTTCTTTTTCCATTGCTAATAACAGGTGATCCGCTTTAAATAACTGATTAACTTTGCCCCGCAGTAAACCTGCTACCAACAAAAAAACTTCTTTCCAACGGGTTTCGGTCAGATAATTTTTAACGATATTTTCATAGAGATCATTCTCTACAATATAGCGAGCCGTCAGATATTCCTGAAGGGTTAAATGGGAAAAAGAATAAACATCACTCGCCTGTTCTACTAAAATCCCCTGCTCCAATTCAATGGTTTTTAAAACCTTTTCACCATCAAGGGTTTGCGGCGCATTCAGATTTTGCTGAAGATGGGTTTTAATTTGCTTGACAAGTTCTCGTTTTTCTAAAAAAAGGTGATCTTCCAGAAAATTAATATAGGCAATTTCTGAGAGTAAACCTTCTTCCAGATCAATATTTAAGTCTTTATAAACCAAGTTACGATGGGAAGTTAATTGGTTCTCTGCTGACCATTCTTCTAAAAAAATGCGTAATGCTCTTTCATAGAGAGAACTGCGATTAGTCTGAAAAGAAAGGGTGCGACGATAGGTTAAACAAAGAAAGGTTAACAATAGAGGAGTATGGGCTAAATTTTTGGCCGCTTTATATTCAGATTGGGTTAATAGTTCCCAGCAATTTTTCGCAATCTCCGCTTCTTGATCCGCTTGCGAACTAAACCAATGCTCAATAAAAGCTTTAATCTGTTGATCATCAAACTCTGCCACTTCAATGTTAATAAAACGGTTTAAATTCGTAGTTCTGGCGGCGGTACGACAAGAAAGAATAAAGCGATTTTTTTTGTGTAGATCGACAAAATCCTGGATCTTGTCAATCACATTCTCACGATTTTCTGTAGGCACTTCATCTAAACCATCAAGTAAAATTAGTAATTCACCTTTTTTAAGTTTTTTGCTAACATTTTCCTGCACATCGGGAAAACCACAAATTGTAAATTCCTTTTCAATAAATGCCTGAATATTAATTTCTGATTCCTTAAACTTTTGGCACTGGTTCAGTCTAATTATTAGAATGAAATCCTTACAAGACAAGGACTTAAC
>QBMS01000209.1 GCA_003249095.1 Snowella sp. | reverse complement strand
GTTAAGTCCTTGTCTTGTAAGGATTTCATTCTAATAATTAGACTGAACCAGTGCCTTCACCAATTCATCGAATTTAATATCTAAAACGCATACAGGCAAGGGGCTTAAGCCCCTTGTTATAAGACTGTCAGCAAAATCATTATGGAATCTAAATTCGTGACAGCTTATCTCATTTCCCTATTTTTGTTAATTTGCTCTCCCGTTCTGGCAGAACCCACGATCGCAACAAAATATAATTTTTATTCGATCTATCCCCAAAAAAAACAAGATCTAGAAGCGGAAATGACGAAAAGATCTCCAATTATTTATCAGGGGAAAAAATTTAAAGGTTATACCAAATGGTATGTACAATGGCGCATTAGATGGTATGAAAATCAGGATAATTGTAAAATTACCCAGGTAAAAACCGCTTTAACAGTGACCTACACCCTACCGCAAATTCCCAAGGAATACGAAACGACTAGGGAAACTCGAAGCATTTTCAATAATTTCTATGCCGCCCTGTTTAAACACGAACAAAATCATCGCGATTCGGGCCTATACGCCGCAAGAGATATTGAAAAAGCTCTGCTAAATTTAGGTTCTTTTCCCAATTGTCAAAAGCTAGAATTAGCCGCTAATCAAAAAGGACATCAGATTCTCCAACAGTATGTTCAACGAGATATTGATTATGACAAACGAACCGATCACGGAATGTTAGAGGGGGTCATGATCAATAATTTTTTGAAATAAACTAAAAACTTAATAATGGGCTGAAACCATGTTTAACGGAAGCCGTGCCAATTTGCTCCATTTTATTAACCGTAATCAGATTGCGTCCCCAGGAAAAATTCGTATGCCATTGCTCAAACTCTAATAAAATCGCTTCAGCAAAACAGGCGAACATTTGACGAGAAGGAACATCCATACTGACGATTTGCATAATTTTCCAGTCAATATCTAGGGAATGCTCAACAATCCCGCCCTTTAAAACATGGACATCGGGGTATTGGATTTTTGTCCCTAGATTTTTGGGATAACCGCCATCGATAATTAAACAGGGTTTCTTGAGAGTTTGTGAATTAATTTCCACTCCCTTGGGCATACTAGCGACCCATACAATAATGTCAGCTTGGGGCAGGGCTTCCTCTAGTTCCATAATTTTTCCCCGACCTAATTCAGCCTGGAGTGCCTGTAACCGTTCTTGATTGCGAGCAATTAATAATAAATCTTTGACTTCTATTTTCTGGTCTAACCAACGACAAACTGCACTGCCAATGTCCCCTGTGGCTCCACAAACGGCGATCGTTGCCTGAGATAGGTCAATCCCCAATTGGGCCGAAGCCTGTTCTACTTGGCGGCAAATCACATAGGCTGTGTGGGTATTCCCTGTGGTGAAGCGGTCAAATTCGAGGGAGACATTACGAACTTGGTTGTTGTCCTTAAGATTAAATTCTTCAAAAATAATGGAAGAAAATCCGCCCAGAGCCGTGATATTTAAACCCGCTTTTTGAGCGAGGGCCATGGCGTTTAATATTTTACGAATAGCGGCTTTAATTCGCCGATTCATCAGCATTTCAGGTAAAAAACAGGATTCAACGTATTTTCCTTCAATGGTTGGTCCGGTCACGCTAGTTACATGGAAGCTATCCACAATCTGGGGTGGGGCGGAACACCAAAAATCTAAGCCTTCGTTGGCATATTCGGGATAACCAAGGGCTTCAGCAACGGATTGGGCGTGTTCTAAACTAGTGAGATGACCGATAAGACCAAACATTGAGGATATAAAGAGGGTTGAGTGGTTTAATAATTCAGGAAGAAAAATCGTTACAAGGTTAAGGGATAATAAAACTTTTAACAGTATTGCATAAAATTTGCTGTCCTTAAGAATTCTGACTTTTTCTGCTGGAAGTTTTGCTAAAAATAGATAAAGCCCGCAGGAGCAGGCTTCAAGCTTTTGCGTTCGGATTTTTAATGAAACAATTTTGGCAATGGATTAACTATGTGCCAGTCCGTAGGAAGACATCCGCATGATGTCACGGGTGGTAAAACCGATATTGCTGAGGGCTTCACCGTAACTGATCATAAAGTCTTCGATTAAGGCTTCTTTTTCCATTCCTAGAACTTTGGCATCTTTTTCGACTTGATTGAGCATTCTCCAGACAATGGGTAAATTCTCGCGATTTGCTTCTTCTAGTTCAGTTTTAGCAGTTTCAAAATTCGCTTTTAACCATTCTTCACCGTAGTTGAGATGCAGATACTCATCTTTGACGACTCCTTCGGTGATTTTTCTAGCAAAATTGTCCGCGACAGGGATATAGATATTGTACGCCGCGATCGCGAAGGCTTCGATAATGAGAGATTGAATCAAAAGACAAGTGACAATTTTTTCTTCGGCAAACGCTTTCTGGAAATTGCCGTGTAAACCTGCAAAAAAATCTTGAGCATACTGCATATCAGGAGTAACACTCAGATTTTTGCCACAGGATTGAAACCCTAGCCTGTGACGATTTTCCATTTTAGCCAGACGAATTAAATTCTCTTTATCATTAGTCAGAATTTCTGCCATTTGAAGATAATTGTCGTGGGCTTCCTGTTCTCCTTCGATCACAATGGCATTAATACGACTATAAGCGTCTTTGTAGGTTTCGCTAGTGTATTCAAATTCTGAGCGTACAGCAAGCTCTTGCATAAGCGAGATCATCTCCTAATAGTTACTGGATTGATTATGGCGAAGTAGTCTTTGACTATTCTTTATATAATATATAGGTAATACTCTAGTGCAAAATGACAGTTCTTGGGATGAATTCCCCATCAAACTCTTCAATGATCAAGATTAATTTTTGTCAATGAGTAAAGCACTGGAGAATCTATGTCGGAAGTTTGACTATTATAGTCGGTTCGTCGGGCAAATGAGTCCGTAAACTCAGGTAAATCAAGGGGCCTAGCAAGGGGAAAACCGTAATTCCTGTAAAAAGCCAAGATGTTTTCATTTCTCGTCGTTTTAAGTCGTCCTGAACCAAGAGGGGAAATAATAAGCTGAGTAGGCAAAAATCCAGGCTCATGACATGAATGAAGCGATCGCTTTTCCACTGCTGAATAAAATCTTGCCAATTGCCCTGGGACAATCCAAAAATCATGAGAGTTAAGGTTCCTATCAGCAAAACAATGGTAGTGATACGGGAATCCCAAATTTTGAGTAACCAATCTTTTGTCCCTGAAAACTGGGGGTTTGAGTTACGGAAGATGAGATAGGGCAAGAGAGCAAAAGCCCCAACCGCAAATGACCCCAAAACAAACGGAAAAGCTCGCAGACGTTGACCCCTACCATCGGCAAATAACACACAGGCATAAACGGCAGGCCAAATGCCCATGAGGTTAAATAGGCTGATAATGAGGGGATTAATGCCTTGCCACTCTCCCAGGGACATTTTTTGGATTAACTCGAAGGTGTCGGGTTGATTGGGGGGAGCCAGAAAAAAGGCGTAGAGAACAAAACCCAACCAGAGTATGGCTAAAATAATTTTTTGATTCATTTTGAATGATTGATCCACCAGTCTAATAATACGGCTCGACATTGCAAACAAACTAAGATTTCTAACAGTTGATGAATCCCTTTTTGCGAGATTTCATAGCTTTCACCGAGGCGATCGCGGTCTAGGGGATATTCAGGATCAATTTGAGCGACATAGCCATAGAGTTTTTGATTAGAAAAGGAACTATTAATCGCCCATCCCTCGGAATTAATTGGCACTAAACTCAAAACCGCCTGGGGCAATATGCCTAATTCTTTTTCGAGGATCGTTTTGGCAATTTCTGCGATCGCGTTTTGATCTTCTACCCGTCCTCCAGGGAAATCTAAGGTCATATTCCCAACACCAGGTCGATAGGATGGCTTCGGTAATAAGAGGCGATCGCCTTGAATGGGTAAAATAATGACCGAATCAGCTTTTTCTACCCGCCAATATTCTAAAACTTGTCCCTGATCATCCTCTAGATTTTCTCCGATTACCGTCAGCCAACGCGATCGCATTTCCACAAAGCGATTAAGGATTCGTTGTTTTTGTTCAATGCTTTGAAGTTCAGTAATGCTCATGGAGTAATACCAAGCTCTTTTTCTAACTCTTCTGGGATATTTTTCGCGCTGGCAAATTTACTTTTATCTGGCCATACAGTCTTTGGGCACTGGTATCGTCTAATTGGAGGCTAGAAAGTTTGCAATACAAGAGGTTCAAC
>QBMS01000208.1:2192-4382 GCA_003249095.1 Snowella sp. | reverse complement strand
ATTGTAATTCATGGATTTTTTGACATGAACAGGGAATATCTTTTTAAAAAAGCTTGAGGTACGCGATCGCCTAAAGCGTCCAGGTGTCCAGAATTAAAGCTCCATACTTGCGATGTAACAGCACTAAATCCAGCACATCTAAGGGATTAATGGGACGAATTCCTGGAATTAAAGAGGGTTCCCCATGACCATAGAGAGCTTGTAGGGCAAAACGGCAAGCATAAACTTTCCCGCCTTCTGCCATGAATTTGGTCAGTTGATCATTGAAGTTTTGGTGTCCAGGAAAAGCCGCATCACCCAGTTTTGGAAAACCCCGTTGTACGCCCAGGGTGACACCTGGCCCATACAACAGAATTGAGGTTTCAAATCCTTTACGCAGTAAGCGAGTCGCCTGAAGCAGATTAACAAATCCGATAGAACCTTCAAAAGCGACCGTGTGGAATGTTACTAAGGCTTTTTCGCCAGGTTCGGCTTTGACATCGGGAAATACTTTTTCTTCATAATCAACAAAGAAATCACCAGTTTGATGAGCAGGGGTTGTGACTTCGGGCATGGTATTTTCCTCTCGAATTTGTTGTCAGAGTAAAGGTTTATGGAAATGGTTTTTTGTATTCAGAACTACTAAAGTTTCAGGTCTGTCCATAAAGTCAGGTTACGCGATCGCATCTTTCTCAGGATTCTTGAATCTTCTAAGTTTGACCTATCGAAATCAACAGGTTAACCAATATTTTGTAATCTACACTACATAAAAAAAGATGTATAAGCCAGCACAAATTAGAGAGAAAAATACAATAAAATCTGATGAAGTGAGAACCTCTATCCAATCAAAGTCAGTCAGTTAAAAAAGCAGCAACTACTCAGGTATAAAACCTTGACGAAGCCAAGCCATCATTAAATAGGGATGAACGATATGCAATTTATGATCTGGTAAGCAATAAGTATAATGCTGATTCAAAATGATTATTTCTGTCTCTTTCGTTAAAAAGTCTTGGAAATTCCCTGTTATAAGCACATCAGCTTTTCCTGCTAAAGCGGTTTCTAGTACATGACGATCTTCTTCATCTTCTAAAGGAATTATTCCCGTTCCGCCCAATGTCACAATCGGACTGAGGGTAGCATAGCTCCGAATAATTTCTATATGAGCAAACGCATCCTCTGTTAAGGCTCCTAGACGAATAAAAACACTTTGCAGACGATTTAACATCCCCCAGGAAATCACGAGTTCTACTGTTCCTAAATCGCAATTGCCTTCTTGAATTATCTTAACTAAGGTCTGACAGGATGAATTTTGCTTTCCTTTAATATCGGCTAAAAAAGCAGCACACCAAATATTAAGATCGAGACACCACCGTAAAACCTTAGACATTGCGAGTCAACTCAACGGCTGCCAATAAAATATCGTCTTCTGTTTTTAAAGAATCCAACCATTGTGAATCCAGATGCCCAGCCATTTTACGTTGAGTTAAACGATATCGATGGTGCAACAGTAATCTCGTAATTTCTTGGCGAATGGCTTGCCAATCTTCTTCTGACCCCTGACTATTTAATTGTAAAAGAACCGACCAAGCTTCAGGAGACAGTTCGGCTCCTAATTTAATAACGGTTCCTGTCATCTGGGAACGAGAACGATTTTCTAGCTTAGCCAATTGATCAATACGTTCTATTGTTGCTTGATCTACATGGGCAGAAATGGTTGTTCTTTTTTTCATTTGATCAGTTTCTATAGCTTTTATAGAAATAATAGCGTATCCAAATCGCGATCGCTAATAATCAATGTGTCAATCAAACAACTTTGAAACAACTTTATGCTCCAAATAGAAACGATTACGCTGGCTTAAGAACCAATGGCAACTTCATTCACCCCTTTTAAAACCGTCGGAAGAATCACCTTTTTCCTCGCCGCAATATAATCGGCTAAATACGTTGCATCCTGCGCAATACCTGAAAAACGTCCCGATCCCCAGGTGTATAACCAAGGCAATCCTAAGAAATACAACCCTGCAACAGCCGTAATCCCTCGCTGATGTCCTGGATAACCCTTGCCATCAAAGACAGGAATTTCAATCCATCGGAAATCTGACTCATAGCCCGTACACCAGATCACTGTTCCAATGTTGGCCGCTTCGTAGTCGAGTGATAAAGGTTCTTCAATGGGTTCCCAAGCAGGATGATAAGGGTCTTCCGTTGGGG
>QBMS01000208.1:0-2182 GCA_003249095.1 Snowella sp. | reverse complement strand
ATAAATTGGTCAATAGTACGTTTAATACTTTCAGCGACGGCATCGGCTTGATCTAAATTTTGTTTCAGGTTAGGTTGAAATTCGAGCCTGTTACCAGAAATTTGTTTCAATTTACCAAAGAGTTTCATTCCTTCTAGGGCAAAGTTTCGCAAATTGATTTCTCGCCCGCCATCTCTTCCTGTAACATAATGGTTAGTTTTTGTTCTGACTTGTTCACCCTGGGGATGTTCATCAACCGATAAATCGTAGTAGCCCATCTGATCGAGCCAATCTACCACATCCTTTCCTCGATACTTACGCGGCGATCGCGGCGCACTCCCTACCGATAGATAAACTTGTTTGCCTGCAAGGTGGAGATCTTCTGCAATTTGGCATCCCGACTGTCCTGTTCCAATCACTAAAACCGCTTTATCCGATAAAGACTGGGGATTTTGATATTGGGAGGAATGCAACTGAACCATTGACTCAGAGAGCCGTTGAGCCATTTTAGGAAACTTGGGAATGTGATAACCGCCTGTAGCCACCACCACCTGATCGGCGGTAAAGTCACCCAGAGAGGTCTTTAACTCAAAGCGATCAGCAGATGAACTTTTGCGAACACTAGAAACTTCAACCCCTTCTTTAATCGGCGGATTAAATGATTGGGCATAGGCTTCGATGTACTGCACAATGTCTTCTTTTTGCATAAATCCTTGGGGGTCATCGCCGTTGTAGGGGAAGCCTGGTAAAAGACATTGCCAATTGGGTGTCACCAAACAAAAGGAGTCCCACCGTTTAGACCGCCAGGATTCAGCGATTCTATCTTTTTCAAAAATGATGTGGTCAAAGCCTCGTTCCCTTAAGCAATAGCTCATGGATAGACCTGCCTGCCCTCCACCAACGATCGCGACTGTATAATGGGTTTGCATGGGTTTTATTCCTATCCGAAATCTATCAAGTTGTTGTCAGCGTACGAGTTTGTCTGAAGGTTTTTTTGTATTGTGAATTACGAAAGGTTAAGGTCTAGTGATAAGACTAGGTTACGCGATCGCGTTTTAGTCAGCATTCAATTGAAAAAGACTGGAACTACCAAAATCGATAGAGATCAAGAATTTTGAGGAAGTGTAACGCACAAATAATCAGCCTTAACGACAAATTCCGCGATCGCGATACCTGATTTTCTTTAAAGCTCAGGAGGAATTTGCAATTTTAATTCTTCGATTAGAGACGGTATTTCCGATTGAACCACATTCCAAACAATGTTGAGGTTGACATCATCATATTCATGCACTAATCGATTTCGCATTCCATTGATTTCTTGCCAAGAGATGTTTGATAAGGTCTGTCGAGTGCCTTCTGAGACTCTTCTTGCAGCTTCAGCAATAATCAAAAGTCGTCGAATAACGGAATCTTGAAGTTGTATATTTTCAATGAACTCATCTTTTGAGCATTGAGCCGCGTAGGTCATGATCAGTTCTGCGGATTGCAGCATATCAAGCAGAAATTGAAGATCCCGTTGCATAAATCACCTGGGCAGAAGAAAGGATTTCGTGACGGCGTAGGTAGTTGCGACTGGTTTCAATACCTTGACGAGTAATTAGGTCAACATCTCGATGAAAAATAGTTTTTAACTCTTCTTCCATCTGGTCTAGGGTACGGAAGGTGGGATGAGCATTGGGATGAAATTGCACCATTACGTCAATATCGCTATTGGGCTGAAAGTCTTCGTGCAGAACGGAACCAAATAGAGCAAATTCGGTTACTTGCCATTTATGACAAAATTCAGCAATTTTTTCCATTGGTAGCTTGATCGCCGTAATCATCATGTCAGTTTTATTCCCAGAAATGTGGTTTGGAGATAATATCAAACTCGACTTGCAGAGACGATTCCACAGGCGCAGGAAGATTATTCGCAATGACTCTGGCATTCATTAAAAGCTTTCTACATTCTCTAGAACCAAAAAACACTGGAGCTTCCATAATGGCTATATGGTTTGGCTGAATGCTTCCAAACTTGATTGTTATGCGAAAATTATCACCGTACTTTTCGACATCAGGGGTAGTATGTGAGTTCCACCATAGAGGCCGTATATATGGTATCTTCATACCCTTATAAACTGGTTCTTGTGGTAATTCTTCGGCAACGGAAATGCCTTGAGCTAGTGACCCCTCTACCTCCAATATGACTCCCTCTGCAAGTTTA
>QBMS01000207.1 GCA_003249095.1 Snowella sp. | reverse complement strand
GTATTATACGTTTCTGAATATAGTGACTCACATTTTTGACAGATAAATATTTTTCTCTCTCCATTATTTTTCGTTTTGTAATGAGAATGAATTTTCACTTCCTCGCTGTGACAATGAGGACAGTCTCGTTTAAATAATTCTTTTTCTTTCCCATTGCAAAATATAGAATCATTAAACTCTTGGATTGGCTTTATCTTTTGGATTGACATACTCTCTCTCCTTTTTTTACCGATTTATTTATAGTATTATTACCCTTAACACCCCTGTAAAGTTATAACCATTACTTCCAAGCTTATATTTGCTTCTTTGTTTCTCTAATCCTTTGCCCAGTAATCCTTTCTGCCTTTAATCAGGCTGAACCATTGCCTCGATTTTCTTCCCCCTGTAAAATTCCGAATTCATCAATCAATCGTAAGGCCCGACTAGAGGCATCAAATTCCACAGGAAGCGTTACCACATGAAACAAAATAACCGCGAGAAAAATCAAGATCCCAATATTAATAAAAATACCGCCCGCCGCGCCCAAACCGATGCCTACAATCACTAGTAACGGCCCGATATTTGAACCAATATTTGCCACTGGAACCAGAGCCGCCCTCACGTTCATGGGTTTATAGCCCTGGACATCCTGTAAGACATGACCGCATTCATGGGCTGCCACTGCCGCCGCCGCTAGAGAAGTCGAACCATAAACCACTTCGGACAAACGAACTGCTTTAGCACTGGGGTCATAATGATCGGTTAATTCTCCTCCGACGGGTTCTATTCGCACATTGTCGACTCCCATTCGCCGTAAAATGGTTTCGGCAACTTGCGAGCCAGTCATGCCCAGACTAGATTGAATCTCGGCATATTTTCGGTAGGTATTTTGAACACGGAATTGCGCCCACATCATCAGGGCTGTGCCCGGTAGAAGAATTAAAAATGAGGGATGGAAGAACATAGGAATTTTACTACGTTATGTCTGAATCAAAAGGGTGTAATTCTAATTCCAAGGTCAAGTTTTGGAGAATTTTAGTCATAACTGGGACTTACGCACCTCCGCTATAGATGACGTATTTTTGTAGGGACAATTCATGAATTGCCCTTACAGGTAGTGTTTCTGCGTAAGTCCTAATAAGGTTGGTTTAATGAACTATCTGTATTTTAATGTTTATCCTTAAAATCGCGCAACATTGAACGGGTTCTATCATTATTGTTAATATTTTGCATATTTGCTGACAATAAAAAACAGGATAGAAATAAATCCAATCCTGCTCGACATAACTCTTCAGACACTAACAAACACAAACTTAAAAAACCTGACGGGAAACCATTTTTTCAACGACTGCTTGGGTTTCTTGTAAAAGCTGTTGACGACTGTCCCCCGATTGGGCAAAGGTCGGGACGAGGTTGCGAGCCTGTAGCGTCATGTGAAGTTGTAGCTCGGCAACGTATTCGCGGATATCTTCTCGATTCTGGAACTTATTTACTGAAGTAGCTGGCACAGTCAGTTATCCTCCTCTAATGAAATGTAACAGACATCAACTAACCTTTTATAAAACCTATCATGCTTATTCTCGTCAGGCGATGACTTAGTTACACTCTGTAATATTTATGGCGGTGATCACTCAGGTCTTCCGTTTTCGCCATTCCAATATTTCCACTCCATCGCTGATTTTTAATATTCTGTATCAAAAATTTTCAATTTCACGACGGGCAGAGGCGATCGTTTTGGGTAACACGCCAACCAGTAGGGAAAAGGCTTCATCACAAACCTGGGAGGCGATCGCCGAATCGAACCAGTTTTCAAATTGATTGAGAATAATTTGGGCGCGTTGCTGAGGAGTGGGATTATCGGCAATTTGTTTAGTCAAGAGAATCCATTGACGACGAATTAAATAGGCTTTGATTTTTTCCTCGGTAGATTGCGGATGGAGTAAGGATAAATTTCCCACCGCCAAGACTTGAATAACCTCCGTATCAAATTCTCCCCCAATAACGGAGCCTGGCCCCGCAAATTCAGCATGATAGGCCTTAATCAGAATAACGCCATTCCGTTTTCGGGGATTAACAATTAAGGACTCTTTTTGACGGACTTGGGAGAGAATTTCTACGGGATCATTCATTAATTATTCTGAAATATTCAATCCATCGGAAGAATTCTAGGGTGCGTGGTCTAATGTTTAACTTTTTTTTCTAGGAGTAACCGTCTGGGCTGTTTGAATAGCCAACTTTGTAAACTATTTTCAACTCGTTGCGATCGATAACCATTGTTTAAATACAGTTGTTTGGCGGGGAGGTTGTCTTCGAGGACGTGTAAATGCAACAGTTCACAGTTCCACTCCTGGGCAATTTTTTCACAGTTGAGCAAGAGTTTTTTGGCAACTCCCTGACGACGATAGGAAGCACTCACAGCAAGATTGGAAATATAGCAAGCGCGTTTTTGACTAAAAAACCAGTCCCTTTGGGAAATTTCAGCCGTACCGATCACTTCTTCTTTTTCTAAGATCAGAGCGACAAGACATTGATAGTAGGGGGATTTGGAGCGAAAACGAGTCCGTAGATCTTCGCAAATACCAAGTTTTAGCAAAGGATAAAACCAAGAAAACCAGTTTTCTGAGACATGAAAACTTTGAACCAGGACATCGGCTAGGGCTTTGACATCTTTGAGGTCAGCTAAACGAATATGGATGGTAGTTTCTTGGATGGACTTGGCGGCCACAGGAGATGGATTGGTTAAATTAGAGGCTGATAGGCAAAATTCCATATCTTCCTCCTAAAAGTAAACGAATAGTAGGATTCGCAAAGGTAGTCATATTTTGCTGTGTGTGAGTGGAGTTTAAATTGTTTTTTGAATTGTAACGCTTTCGGCAGAGTCTAATCCTTTTTTGAGGGTGACTTTTTAAGAGATTTTTGTGTCAATAAATGCTTATTTGCATTGGTGTCGCATAACTGGATTAATCTTTTTTTGAATAAAATAAACCCATTTTTCAAGGTAATAAGGTGAATCAGGCGATTTAAGGCGGGATCATCACTCTAGAGGGATCAATCTCATGCTCAGGTCGAGCCAGCTAGAACGAGTAACGGGTGCGCTACTGGAGATATAGTCAACGCCTGTTTTAGCGACTAAGCGCAGGTTGTCTAGGGTAATATTCCCAGAGGCTTCGATGTCGATGTGGGGTTTTTCTCGTCGGATGAGTTCTACTGCTCGTTTCATTTCTTCGAGCGTCATGTTGTCCAGCATGATGGTGTTGGCTCCTGACGCGATCGCTTCGGCGACTTGACTAAAATTACTGGTTTCTACTTCGATGGTGAGGGGATAGGGAATGGAATACCGTAATTGGGCGATCGCATTGGTGATACTCCCTGCGGACAAAATGTGATTGTCTTTGATCATCACCGCATCATCTAAACCCATGCGATGATTCACCGCACCACCGACCTGAACAGCATATTTTTCGAGAATTCGCAATCCAGGCGTTGTCTTACGGGTATCGACTAATTGGGTCGATAAATCCGCCATGACCTCTACATATTTACGGGTTAAGGTGGCAATTCCGCTTAAACGCATTACGATATTGAGGGCGGCTCGTTCTCCCATTAAAAGACATTCTAGGGGGCCTTCGATTTCAGCGATCATTTGACCCTTTTCGGCGGTTTCCCCGTCTGCAATCAAGGGTGTAAAAATGGTAGTGGGTTCCAATAAATAAAAAATTCTGGACGCTAGGGTGAGGCCCGCAATGATCCCCCGTTCCTTGGCAACCCAGACCGCTTTTCCGTTTTGGGCAAGTTGTAATCCTTGAGTCGAGCGATCGCCCCTACCGATATCTTCTAATAACCAATGGTGAAGGAGGGGATCTAAAACGATCCAAGGAGGTAATTTGATCATGCCCGTGTATTTATTCTGAAAGTTTCGTTTATTTTATTACATCTCCTACGGCTTGGTTAACTTGTCATGCAATCCCTCATTTTTTCTGATATTCTTGCGATCGCAATCCACCCAGAGCGATTAGCCTGGCAATCCTTTCGTCCAGGCGTTGACATTTATCGACTCTACCGCAATCCAAACACGGGACTAGAAGCGGCTTTGTTACGCTACGAGCCTGGAGCTAAAATTCCTGAACATGATCATGTTGGTACGGAACTAGTGCTAATTTTGTCGGGTTCCCAACGCGATCGCAATGGAGACCATCCCGCAGGAACCCTAGTCATCAATCCGCCTGACAGTCATCACAATTTAATCAGTGAGCCAGGCTGTATTGTCTTGATTATCTGGGAAAAACCCGTCTCCATTCGGAATATGGGTTAAGAAACGACCTCTTAACTTTTCCTGTTGAAATTAACCGTTTGTTCTGCTCTACTAGAACCGCTTGAGGTCATAACCTGAATTTATGGGCTGACTAAGGGTTATTCCTTACTCTAACGTCCCCTTAACCAACCTAAATGTAACGATTATACCTTGACAAATCTGGCAGGGCACTGGTTCAGTCTAATTATTAGAATGAAATCCTTACAAGACAAGGACTTAAC
>QBMS01000206.1 GCA_003249095.1 Snowella sp. | reverse complement strand
TTTTGCTAAACCTCTTTGAGTATTTTCTTGGTTTTGCCATGCCGTTAGTATTCTTTGGCGTAAATCTAGCGAATATGCTGCCATATCTCATTAATTTCTTTAAGTTTTTTTCATGTTACCATACTTATAGCGGGTTTGAACGAAATTTGCTGTAACCAAAGCTAATCAACAAACCTATCGAGATATTTCAGACTGGCTTAAATCAGAACAAAATATTGATAAACTCGGACAAAAACTCGAAAAATTTAATCAATTAAGCCAAGAAGACTTTATCAAAGAAATCAAAAAACGTAAACCCAAAAGTGAACAAGCCCTTAATGTAACTGCCTTGAGAGCCGTCAAAGAAGTTTACAACGAATATACACCGATTATTAATGCTCGCCAAATTGAAGCCCAAAAACTAGAACATCGTTTATCCGATTTGGTCAATCAAGCCTATCAATTAACCCCTGAAGAAATAGACTTAATGTGGCGAACCGCTCCTCCCAGAATGCCTATTTCTGCCCCTGAAAATTGATTTTTTTGAAAAGATAATTTCCTTGAACTGACTTAAATCGCAGATAGGGAAGACGGCGATCGCATTTTTCTTAATCGGGAAGAGGCGATCGCTGAAATGTTAAAATTTAGCCATGTTTGATAACGTTTGCAAATTTCTCGCCGAAAACTTTTCTGAAGATTATGCCACTTGGTTGCTCGGTCGTCCCGTGACGTTGACCAAACTGAGTCCCACAGAATTATCTTTAGAACCGATTCGCGCTGACTCCCTCATTCTCGAACAATCGGAAGATTTGGTATTACACCTAGAATTTCAGACCGAACCTGATGAAAGCATGAGTTTTCGGATGTTAGATTATCGAGTCCGAGTCTATCGCCGTTTTCCCAAGAAAATCATGCACCAGGTCGTGATTTACCTGAAACCCACTAAATCAAATTTGGTCTATCAAGATAGCTTTCAACTCGGAGCAACGACTCATCGTTATCGAGTAATTCGGTTATGGGAACAATCTTCAGAGGTATTTTTAAAGAGTCCAGGGTTATTACCGTTAGCGATATTAACCGAAAGCGAGGAGCCGACAATACGGTTACGGGAGATTACCAAGGGATTGGATACAATAGAAAACCCAGGGATGAGGGCTAATCTTATGGCTGCAACGGCCGTATTCGCAGGATTAGTGATGGAACCTGAAATGATTAAAACGATTTTAAGGAGTGACATTATGAAAGAATCAGCTTTCTATCAGGATATTTTACAAGAGGGTCTCCAAGAGGGTCTCCAAATGGGTCGTCAAGAGGGTCTCCAAATGGGTCGCCAAGAGGGAGAGGTTGCTCTTCTTATGCGGTTGTTGGTCAAACGTTTTGGGAATGTATCGGAGTCTATTCAATCTCGTTTAACTCAAGCTTCGATCGCGGATTTAGAACGATGGGGTGATCGCATTTTAGAAGCCAAGACTTTAACGGATATATTTGATTAATCCATAGCATTGATAACATTGAGGCGATCGCGTTTTTCTGAAATGGGAAGAGGTGATCGCGTTTTTACGGCAAATCCTGGTCGCACCACAGGGATAATAATAGAGTTTTATCGTCCGTTGTACGGGCATTTAAGCGATCAGAATTTAAAAACGCATTGAGATAATCATCCTCCTCTTCGGGATTCTCTGTTTCTTGCAAATAGGTTTCCAGTGGCTCAAAAAAAGGCGCGAAGGGCATCCATTGAACTAAATTGAGAGAGACCCGTTCTACTCCATCGGTGGCGGCACAGATAAAGGTCGGAACTTCGGTTAAAACTTTGACCTGTAGGGTGTCGATCGCATGGTCAGAGGTAACAAAGGTGGTTTCATTGATATATTCTCCTTTATCGGGCTGAAAGAGGAGACGATAGGTTTCATTTTTGTCACGAATCACCATAAAACCGTCCCCAATTTGCATTCCCGCTAACCAATGGGGAGTGGCGATAAAGACCAGAAGAGTTGAGGCCAGATCACTCAAATTTCCTTCCATTTCTGTCGCCACCATGCTTAAACGCGATCGCACGGATTCGATCAACCGAATGAAAAGGAGTTGGGCCTGTTCATCACTTAAGGGGTCATTCGTCGGGAGATCTTGTACCGAATCAGCATGAATTGCTTCTAGAAATCGTAGAGATTCATTCACTGTGGTTTTCGCCCCAATATCTGCGTATTTGGCACTGCCTGCTCCGTCCGCGATCGCGCCAATTAAGATATTTCCGTCTAGCAAGAGATAACGCCCGTAATCTTGACAGGGGAGATTTGATTGCTGATGACTGGTACCAATGCTAGAGCGGGTGATAACTTTCCACATAACTTTTTGATGAAGGCTTTCTCCTATTAACTCACTGAATCCTACCTTATTCAACCAATACGGTTAAACGGCGTTTAAGAGTTTCTAATCCTAATCGTTGACTGGCGGAAATAAAGACAGCCTGGGGATATTCCTTTTTAGCGGTTTCTAGGGCCTCGCTACTGACTTGATCAATTTTATTAAAGGCAATCAACATGGGGCCTGTGGTGATGGGCATTTCTTCTAAAATCGTTTCAACGGATTGGAGTTGGCGTTGCCAGGCGGGATGGGATAAATCCACGATTTGTAACAGGGCATCGGCTTCCGTGACTTCTTCTAGGGTTGCGCGAAAGGCATCCACTAAAGAAGGCGGTAATTCATGGATAAAGCCTACGGTGTCGGTTAAAAGAAATAAATGCGATCGCTGATTGGCGGGATCGACAATGGTTAACTTACGGGTTGTTGGGTCAAGGGTCGCAAACAATTGATCGGCAGTATAAACATCGGATTGGGTCAGGGCATTAATGAGGGTCGATTTCCCCGCATTGGTATAACCCACGATCGCGATACTGGGAATTTCCTGTTTTTGTCGATTTTTGCGTAAACGGGAACGATGGGACTGGAGTTGATTCACATCCTGTTGCAATTTAGAAATGCGGCGTTGGATGGTACGGCGTTCGGTTTCGAGCTTGGTTTCCCCTGGCCCCCGTGTCCCAATTCCACCTCCTAACCGAGACATGGCCTTTCCTCGTCCTGTTAAGCGGGGCATCATGTATTCCAGTTGGGCGAGTTCAACCTGTAATTTTCCTGCCTGGGATTGGGCGCGTTGGGCAAAAATATCTAAAATTACTTCCGTTCGATCAACCACCCGCACTCCCAATTGGGTTTCGAGATTACGAATTTGGGAGGCGGATAAATCTCGGTCAAAGGCCACTAGGTTGGCTCCAGTCGTTTGCACTTTGAGGCTGATTTCTTCCACTTTTCCTGAACCAATCACGGTTTGGGGATGGGGTTGCGATCGCTTTTGACGAATGGTTTCTAAAACTTTCCCCCCTGCGGTATCAATCAGGCGCACTAATTCGGCTAAACCTTCCTCAAAAACCTGATCGGAATGGGAATCGGTTTGGAGTCCCACTAATAAAACGCGGTCTTGATCGGCTTCGACTTGACGGGCAACAAATTCACGGCTAAATTCGGCCTCTAGGTTTTCAACAAATTCCAGAAAATCCTGGTCACTCAAATTTTCTAGACTAAGGGCGGGGGAAACTTGCCAATAGGAAACGGTTTCGGGGACAGGATCGGGTTGGGGTAAGAGATTCGCTAAATACACTTCTTTGATATAACCCGTTGCACCGCCCCCCCTTCTTTCAAAGCCTTCTCCCGTTAGAGCCAGCACTACCAACGCATCCAAACGCTGCAAGACCATCGCCGTCAAACTGGATTCCCTCGGCGGTTCTGCCTTTAAGCTCGTCGTCAGGCAACGAATCCCCGAAAGCCGTTCTGCCCCGTAGCGGGGTAACTCTAGGGGAGGAATCTGGGTCTGCCTGGGGGTTCCGACTCCGACTCGAATCACCTGACCCCGACGATTAATATAGACCGAGATCGGTTGATTGATTTCTGTACTAATAGCCGCCAGGCGTTGGGCGAATTCGGTGGTAGTAAAGCGATCGCCCTGTAAACGCTGATGGTACAGTCGTTGGAGTTGTTTGGTCTGGTTGGTTTTTAGTCCTTGTAAATTCCCAAATACGGTATCGATAGAGGTAACTCGCGGTTTAAAATAAAGTGTAATACTCAAATTTTACAGAAAAGTTCGTCCAAGTCTCGATCTCCCCTAAACCCTTTCAAGACTGCGATCGCCTTTTAAATTTTAAAAAAGTCCATAATCCCTGGCAATGGTTCAGCCTGATTAAAGGCAGAAAGGATTACTGGGCAAAGGATTAGAGAAACAAAGAAGCAAATATAAGCTTGGAAGTAATGGTTATAACTTTACAGGGGTGTTAAGGGTAATAATACTATAAATAAATCGGTAAAAAAAGGAGAGAGAGTATGTCAATCCAAAAGATAAAGCCAATCCAAGAGTTTAATGATTCTATATTTTGCAATGGGAAAGAAAAAGAATTATTTAAACGAGACTGTCCTCATTGTCACAGCGAGGAAGTGAAAATTCATTCTCATTACAAAACGAAAAATAATGGAGAGAGAAAAATATTTATCTGTCAAAAATGTGAGTCACTATATTCAGAAACGTATAATAC
>QBMS01000205.1 GCA_003249095.1 Snowella sp. | reverse complement strand
TTATCAATCTTAAAATAATCAAATGGATTTTTTCCTTTAGGAGACTGTTCGTTACAACTGTTTTTCAAATTATGTATATAAATTCCTAAAATACCCTTCTTCTTTCTCCATGCTTGTGGAATCTTATAATTTATCCATTTGCGATTTGCTGTATTTTCTCCTATAAGAACAATAATAACTGTTTTCAACAGCATTTGTCCATCAATCCAATTTTTAATGGCTTGATCTCCTCCTTTTTTAACCGATTCCCAAGCATTATCTGTTACTGGTACATTTCCTTCTATAATGCCCATATTACGAACCTGAGCAACACGCCAACTGTCAGGTTTATAATGAAAGCTGTAGAATGCTCTCCTAACCATTTTATCTCCTTAAAATATTAATTTAAAATACTAAATTATTTCATTTCAGTCTCTATACTTTATTAATCTATCTTTAATCCTGTTCCAAAGCAGCTAACCGTTGCTCAAGCTGACTCACTCTTTCAACCAGAGGAACCATATTGTCTGCACCAAAGTAAGCAGCGATCGCGGCGATAATAGCCTCTGTCTGAGAAAGCTTGTTAGTTGTTATGCGGTCTTCTAACCGTTGGTAAAGGTCAACAGGCAACCTAGCTGAAATTCTTACGGGAGCCATAGGAACAGACTTATAAAATGTCAGACAAAACCATCATACATTGAATGAATGTATTTTGTTCTAAGAATTATAATAATTTTTAATATTTTCGTATTATTACGGATGCCTTACCAATAAACTCCAAGAAATTAAAAATTTTAGCAGTAACACATTTACTTTTTTATTTCAACAAAAAAAGGTAAGATCTTTTTTAAAGCTACTCCCTTAGTAATTTAGCGATCGCATCCCATAGCATCAAAACGAGTCATCAACCCAGCCAAAACTAGGATAATCCCAATGAATGATCGGAAGTCCAGGCAATGGCCATCTACCGCGTTAGGATGCTCGGCACAAACTAAGCGCGGGGGGTGGGCATAGAATAAACAGCGATCGCAGAATCTCAACCAATAAAAACGGAAATTACCCTAGCCGATTTGTTTTACCGCTAAGAGGTGCATAATTGAGACTCAAAATTTTCCATCATTTCCGCGATCGCCATTTGAGAAGGAACTAAACCCAGCAATTGATTACATTTTTTCCAAATATCAAAACTTTTAACGCGATTAATCAACTCAATAAACGGGGCCGCAGTGAGTTGTTGTTCTTCCCACCAGCGATATTTGAGGCATTGATTCAACCATCCAGGCGGATTTTTAATCTCTTTCTGACCACCCCGACAATAAAACAAGAGGATTGAGTTTTCCCACTCGGATATATTTTTCCAACAGTGTCGCTTTATTAAATCTTTGCTAATTGGTAGATTATGTTCCTTGAGCAGTTGAATAATTAATCGCTGCTGCTGCTGAAACGCCTCTTTTTTTAAACTCGCTTCTGATACTGATTCTGGCGTTTCATTGGGTAAATTTTGGTTCAAAGTTACTTGCGTCTCCTGAAATTTTTTTGAATGCTCATTTAGCCGTAACTCCCACAGATACCAGTATTCACCCAATTTGCGACCGACAACTACGCCTATTTCTAATAGTTTTTTAATCGCTGTCTTAATAGTTTCGCGGTGGTAGGGTTTTCCACGTTTCTTTCCTAGCCAAAGATTGAAGTCTCTAAGGTCGATTTCGCGTAGCTCTAACTGGGATTCGTGCCGCAATAGCCATTGCCAGAGATTAACTGCGGCAGGCGGTAGTTCATATTCTAGAGATATTTCTTGGTGTCTTTTTGTCCAGCGTGCCATAATTAGTTATGCCTCGGTAATTGATAGAAAATGCGATCGGGGCTTTCTTCTCTCCTCTAAAACGTGCTAGGATCATATTGGAGATACACCAATCTAACTTTAACAAGATTATAGCACGCTATTATCAAGAAAGAGAAAGACCATGAAAAATAATTATGCTGAGATTTTGCGGGTATTGATTGGCAAGTATCGGTTAGAACAGAAAGCAATTGCAGATAAGGCAGGAATAAACGAGAACACGTTAGGAAAGATTCTTAGTGAAAAGACATCCCCGACAGTTAGAACTCTTGATGCTGTTCTAGATGCTTGCGAGGATTTCGTGCCTGGGTTTAGGCTTGAATACCATCGAGCGATGCTTGGCGACAAAATAGATTTGGGTGACTTTGTAAATTCTTTGAGTCCAACCGAATTGGCGGTAGTTTTAATTACTGCTGGTCAACGGGTCGCCAAACTTCAAACAATGGCGATCGCGTCCTAGAAAAATCAAGTCTTTAAAAGTTAGTAACCGAGTTTATGGCTATTTTTACTAAGGGATAACTTTAAAACCCTTACTGTATAAGATTTGTAGCCTTAGCGTTGTTGTTTGTCCAGTGCGATTCGTTACATAACTTTACATCGTGTCCTATTTTCCACGAATGTCGGTGGCTGGATAGAGGCGATCGCGTTAAAATCAAGTATTCAAACATTCGCCTTAGTAAGTACGCAAATATTTAAACAGTTGGAAGGTTAAGTTTTTAAGCTGTTGATTTACTAGAGTTCCTTTTCAGTCAACATTTGGCTTGTTTTTGCTTGGTGAATGGATCGTCAAAAAATTGCGTACTCACATATTTAGTTATCTAACACTTTAAAAATATACCTATCTGCGTTAGTATCTACTTGAAAGCTCGAATTTTATTTTCATTATGATTATCACTGTTGCGAGTTTTAAAGGGGGTGTCGGTAAAACCACAACGGCGGTTCATTTATCTGCCTATTTTTCTGGTTTGGCTGACACGCTATTAATTGATGGTGATCCTAATCGGAGTGCGACGGGTTGGGGGAAACGTGGCTCTTTGCCTTTCACTGTAATTGATGAGAGACAGGCCGCTAAGTATGCCCGTAATTACAAAAATATTGTGATTGATACTCAAGCTCGGCCCGAAGATGAGGATCTAGAAGCATTAGCCGATGGTTGTGATCTGTTGGTTATTCCTTCGACTCCTGACGCTCTCGCCCTGGATGCTCTGATGCTCACCATTGAGGCATTACGAAAATTAGGAAGTCAACGCTATCGAATTTTATTAACGATCATTCCTCCCTACCCTTCTAAGGATGGGGAAGATGCCAGAAAAATTATCACTGAAGCTGGTCTGCCTTTATTTAAAACGGGTATTAAACGGTACTCGGTTTTTCAGAAGGCTTCTCTTGCTGGGGTGGTGGTTTCGGGAGTGAGTGATTCCAAGTCCGCGATCGCGTGGTCTGACTATAAAGCTATTGGTAAAGAAATTTTAGGAGAAATTGGAAAGTGAGTAAGTTCAAAGCGATTTTTGATCAACATGAGGAGATTAAACCTATTGAGGTTAAACAGTCTAAAAGTAGGGGAAAACGTAGTAATCCAGACTATGAGCAGGTATCCGCTTATATTCGGAAGAATACTTATAAGGATGTCAAAATTGCCCTATTACAGCAAGCAGAAAGTAAGGATTTTTCTGATTTAGTTGAGGAGTTGTTAGTCAAGTGGCTAAGTAATCAGTAATTTGCGTACTCACATATTTACATGGTTAGATATTTAAGTATTATTTTTTACTAAGGGAGAATGGGGGATGAAGGAAGATTTATTGCCTTTTCTTGCGGGGGTAGGTTTGCTGGTGTTGTATCTGGTTTTCTCGGCTATGACGGAAATGGGGACTCGGTGGCCCTGGAAAAAGTAGGACGCGAGAATCACTTAATGGATGGCTAGATTTAGTATTTTCCCTTGAGTCGATTCTAGAATTGAATCTCGGATAAAAGACAGGATGATCACTTTTTGCGGGGATAAACCTGTTTAAAATCATCACGCATACTCACAATTGTCCATCCTCTTTGTTTGGCCTCATCCCAAGCCTTGTCCAAGCGTCCGATACGGGATTGACGGTCGTAAGCCCACTCTCGCTCCTCATCATCGTGGTGAAGCAGTAGCATCAGGCTGGGTCGTTGGTTGTCGGCGGTGTACTGAAGCATGGCTAAATCACCATCGGAGTTACCGAAAGCAAGGATTGGTTTTCGTCCAATATGTAAATTAATATTGGCTGGTTTGACCGCCTTGTCGTTATAGCTCTCTATTTCGGGTAATTTCATCAGCACAGCTTGGCCATTTTGCTGTTCAAAGCGGGTTTTTACGCTGCTTCCAATGACATTTTCAGGCGGAATGCCGTACACCTTCTCAGAAAAAGCCCGAACAAATTCTGTTCCACCAACAGAAACAATAAAGATTTTGAAGTTTTTGGCGCGAAGATAGTCGAGTAACTCTAACATCGGTTGGAAAACGCAGTCTGTGAAGAGACGATTAAATCGAGGATGTTTTGCTGTTTTTAGCCAATCGATCGCGATCGCTTGAAATGCCTCTACGGTAATATCACTGTGAGTTGCTGCTACCAGTTGAACGATATCTTGCTCGGTAAATTCGGCCATTGCCTTTGTATCGTTCTCTAAAATCGCTTTGTAGGGCATTTCCGTTGACCAACTAGGGTTAGCTGGGGCCATGGCTTTAATGCGGTCAATTGCAAAAAATAGTTGAAAATAGAAAGGTTTTTCCGACCAAAGCGTGCCATCATTGTCGAAAACGGCAATTCGCTCTGCGGGCTGAACGTAATCGGGGTCGAGCCGAGATACGTGTAAAATAGTGCAAGATGACCCTCAAAGCCTTGCTAAATAGGGGTTTCAAGAAATTGAATGGGCAAA
>QBMS01000204.1 GCA_003249095.1 Snowella sp. | reverse complement strand
TAAGGCCAAGAAGCAAAAGACCAAAAAAGCTAAAGTCTCCCCAGAAAATCCCGTTCCTGAAAATCCACCAGAAATTCAGGATAAAGCGGAACCTGAACCAAAATCTCCTATTTTTCAAGCTTTTGGTCTGGTGAAGGGAAAAATATTAGAACAGGGGTCTTTTTATGTCCTTCAAATCGGAGAGCAGACCTATCCCTTGTTTGGCCCCAGAGAGCGCATAAAAAGCTTTGTGGGAGACGAAGATGAAGTATATTTACGGGTTTATCCCAATTGGAAGTCTAACACCCAAAAAGAAGCGGTTCTGCGAAATCTCAGTTTTACAGTGGTAGCCGTTTTAGCGCAATGTCCTAAAAATTATCAAGTCAACCATTTCAAAGTACGGGGAATTTGGCAAAAAGTGCCATTCTTAGCCGAGCCTGTGATCACGGTTTATCGGAACCAAAGCCGAGGAGCGCATGATGACTGCAAAGCTCTCCATTTTCCGTTGGTGTGGAAGGATGCCCCAGTCGAACCCTTTGAGTATGATCCCAGCTTGAAAGAGAAGCAAGACTATGCTAAACGCTATTTTTGTCAAGTAAAGGTGATATTTTCCCCCGAAACTCAAGAGTTTACGGTTAGTAATCTGTTAGAAGAACCAACCACCACGATTCCTCCCTATATCAAACCGAAAAAGTTTCAAAAGCCCCCGAAGGTAGAAACTTCTAGTCAGCCGAAACCGCCGATTATTCTTAAGAAAAAGGCTGAAGAAAGTCTTGAAACGGATTAATCCAATTGATTGAGGTAGGATATCAACTTTTGCCCATCCTGAAATCACGAAAAGCGATCGCCAATAATCTGGTAGTACGTTTGATGACGGAAATCTTTGGTGGATAGGATGTAGAGAGTCATTGGCTTTGGAAAGATGCCTATCAAACGTTAGGTTGCAATCAATGGCATTTTTGAATTTTCAATTCCCTCACAAAGTTGCTGGGGTAATTGTTTGAGAGTTCTTTGAAAAAGGGTGAAATCTTTCAATCCGTGCGACAGGATTAATGCCCCCTGGATGGCAATCATGGCATCCTCTCCTCTTTCTTTGGCCAAGGTTTGATCTAAACCTGCGGTCATTAAAACCTTAGAGATCGCGTCAATCCACAGAGAAAAAGCGACACTAATTTGGTTATGAAAGAGATCATCACTGGATTGTTCCATCAAAAAAACTGCCCATAGACAAGAATTTTGTCCTTGATTAAAAAATTGACCCGTTTCCTGACACATGGACTCAAATTTGGAGATCGCGGTTTCTGGGCCATCTAAAATTCGCAAAATACGAGTTTCTAGCCATTGATTCACCTGATTAAGGGCTTCTCTAGCCATTTCCGCCTTCCCTTTTGGAAAATGATGATAAAGACTCGCCTTTCCCAAACCTGTTTCCTGGGAAATTTTAGAGAGGGTCAACCCCTCATAACCGTACTGACGAAAAAGCTTGAGCAACGTTGGTACATGGTTTTGTTTAGACATAGAAAAAAAGAAAAAAAGTTGAATTTATCTATTGACAATTATACCAAACGAACGGTACAGTATTGACATACCGAACGAACGGTATAAAAAGATTTAATAAGGACAAATCCGATGATTACGCTTTACGGTCACGAAATTTCTGGCAATAGCTACAAAGCCCGTTTATTGTTATCCCTACTCAATCTTGAATATGAATGGGTGAGAGTTGACCTCATGAAAGGGGAACACAAATCACCAGAATACTTAGCCAAAAATCCCTTTGGACAAGTCCCTTTTTTAGTGGATGGAGGCGTTCAACTGGCCGATGCCCAGGCGATTCTGGTTTATCTGGGGCGACAATATGGGGGTGAGCAATGGCTTCCTTTGGAGGCACTTCTTTTAGCACAGGTTATTCGCTGGTTATCAACGGCGGCGGGGGAAGTTCGTCAAGGCCCCGAAAATGCTCGTCTTTATTATTTATTCGGAGCAGGAACCAACATTAATATTGAACGGGCGACCCAAAAATCTGAATTTATTTTGACTCAATTGGAGCAACATTTGAGTACTCGCAGTTGGTTAGAATTTGACCATCCTACCATCGCGGATGTAGCGATTTATCCCTACATTGCCCTGGCAAGAGATGGCAAAATTGATCTCGATGCTTATCCTAATGTTTTGAGTTGGATTGAACGAATTAAACAACTTCCTGGTTATATTCCCATGACAGGAATCTAGGGTGATAAAAGTGATCGCGAAAGTTTCCTTGTGAGAAAGTTTCCTTATGAGGAGGAAGTAAATCCATTATGTGGAAATGGTTCAAGAATTTTTTGCAGAATAATCTATGGCATCACCTAGATAGCTTAATGGATTGCGAACAGTATCTTCAGGAATTACACAAATACACTAGGAATTGATTTTATGCCCCGTCAATTTGGAACGATCGCTTTTACCCCTGCGGTGAAAGCCATGCAAGAAAAAATGGGTTCCCGTGAGAATTATGAACGTTTTGTTGCCAAGGGAGCCGATAATAATACCATTACCCCCGATCTGGAAGAATTTATTGCCAGTATGGAAGGATTTTATCTAGGAACAGTTAGCTCTAATGGCTATCCTTATATCCAGTTTCGTGGCGGTAAAGCAGGATTTTTGAAAATTCTGGATGAAAAAACTTTAGGATTTGCCGATTATCGAGGAAATGTACAGTATATTTCCGTTGGCAATCTTTCTGAACAGGATAAAGCCTTTCTTTTTTTGATGGATTATCGTCATCGCCGTCGCCTAAAGATTCTCGGTCGCGCCCGTATTGTCGAGAATGATCCCACCATACTGGCTCAAGTTGAGGATTCAGACTATGGGGCAACGGTGGAAAGGGCGATCGTCTTTGAAATTGAAGGCTGGGATTGGAATTGTCCCCAACATATTCCTATTCGTTATTCCCAAGCAGAAGTAGAAGCAATGCAGACTAGAATTACGGAATTAGAGCAACGTTTAGCGGAGGCTAAAAACGAATAATCATGAAACTCCATGCAGATCTTAGCCAACGAGTTGTGATGAACAGTGAAGACCTGGATTGGGTTGACTCGCCAATGATTGGTGTACAGCGTCGTCTGTTAGAGCGAGATGGTGAAGAGGTTGCACGGGCAACGTCAATTGTTCGCTATGCCCCTAACAGTCATTTCTCAGCCCATACTCATGGTGGAGGCGAAGAATTTTTCGTACTAGAAGGCGTTTTTTCGGATGAATACGGTGATTATCCTACAGGGACTTATATCCGTAATCCTGTCGGATCAACCCATACGCCATTTAGTCAACAAGGTTGTACGATTTTAGTCAAACTCTGGCAAATGAATCCTGATGATCAACAAAGGGTTGTGATCTCGACAACTCAAATGCCTTGGGCTAATGGGTTAGTCAAAGGATTACAGGTAATGCCTCTCCATAGCTATGGAACAGAAAATGTTGCTCTCGTTAAGTGGGATGCGGGTACTCAGTTTCAACACCACAGGCATTTAGGGGGAGAAGAAATCTTTGTGCTGGATGGAGTCTTTGAAGATGAGTTTGGAACTTATCCCAAGGGAACTTGGCTCCGCAATCCTAGTGGTAGTCGGCATACTCCATTTAGTCAGTCAGGCTGTTTGATTTATGTCAAAACTGGACATTTAAGTTCACTTTAAAAACGTTTAATTCATATTAGATAAACCCAAAATCGACAAACCGATGGAAACTAAACCTCCTTTACCCCCATTTACCGTAGAAACAGCCAAAGCTAAAGTACAAGCGGCAGAAGATGCTTGGAATACCCGTGATCCAGAGCGGGTCGCCCTGGCCTATACCGAAGACTCGGAATGGCGTAATCGAACCGAATTTTTTAGTGGACGGGCAACTATCAAAGAATTTCTTCACCGAAAATGGGAAAAAGAACTCGATTATCGTCTAAAAAAAGAACTCTGGTGCTTTATGGATAATCGAATTGCGGTGAGATTTGAATATGAGTGGCACGATCATTCAGGTTCCTGGTATAGAGCCTATGGGAATGAAAACTGGGAATTTGCAGAAAATGGGTTCATGATGCGCCGATTTGCCAGTATTAACGATCTCCCGATTCTTGAATCTGAACGAAAGTTTCGCTGGGAACGCTTCTCGCCTAATCCTTAGTCGTCTTTAATGATGCGCCGATTCAAATTTGAATTGGCGATGTTTTATACAAGAGAGCGATGTTGATGTGACTTCGTACAATTTCCTGCCTAGAATATGTTGGGGCATTGTTCTCTAGTCATAAATACTTGATTGTTAATTGGGTGAAATATACCATCTTTGTATCAATTTATCCCACATTTAGTAGGTTATTTAACCTGAGTTTAAATTAAGCAAAAACGCAAAATCCCTACTGAAGAAAGGATTGAGGAAATTGCTTCCTTATGTGAACTTCAATGTTAGTGATGGTTAGGAGGCTTGAAAGTGAAAATTCTCAATAAAATCGATTATTGAGAATCATTTGATGAGTATAGTCTCTCTGGGCAACGAGGAATTAATACTTGCAAAGATTATTTATCCCGAACTGACGTTGCATTAATCTGAAAAAGCCTCAAAAACCCACTAAGTCAGCAAGATATTTTAAACTGCCTATCATGTGTAAGAAAAAGGCTGAATAAAGCTTTGAAATGGACTAAGATGCTTTTTTTAGCTAGATAAATTCCTTAATTGTATTAGTCAGAGTAGAAATATGGCGTACCTTTAGGGAACTTTTTAAGCATGATTTTGAAT
>QBMS01000203.1 GCA_003249095.1 Snowella sp. | reverse complement strand
TTTTGCTAAACCTCTTTGAGTATTTTCTTGGTTTTGCCATGCCGTTAGTATTCTTTGGCGTAAATCTAGCGAATATGCTGCCATATCTCATTAATTTCTTTAAGTTTTTTTCATGTTACCATACTTATAGCGGGTTTGAACGAAATTTGCTGTAAGATAAAAGATAAAATGGATAAAAATATTAAAAATTTCTTATTTTTAACTAGGTAAATTGAAAGACAAACGAATAAACTAAGATCTTGTAATAAACGCCTTAGACCCCCTAAATAATTAACAACTTAATTTATTAACTATTGGTTGCTAACCAACGCTCTAAATCATCCACCGTCGTAAACTCCAATAAAGCTTCTCCTAAAGCTTCCAATTGATCAACTTTTAATGCTCGAATCTGATTTTCCAATCTGTGATCAATTACCCCAAATTTTCGGCGTAGTTGACGCAGAACTAAGCCTTCAATGCCTTGCTCAATGCCTTGTTCAATACCCTGTTCAATACCTTGACGCATCCAACTAGTCGTAATTTGCATCACATCCTCCTGTTCAGTTTGAGTAAACTCACGAATCTCTGATTGAAATTGTAACTCCTCTGCTTGATTTAGAGTCAAATAGGTATCCACAAACCCAGAAATTAGTTGCATTCGGGCAGGATCTAGCTTAAGGGTTACGAGTAATCGCAAACATTCTGCTTTAACTTTTGGTCGATCCAGCTTGTCAATCTTCATTTTAGCCATTAACGCGGAAGCAACGGGATTATTTTGATTAAGAAAATCTCGCCAGTTCAAACGATTTAATTGGATGACTTGATAATTAAATTCCAAAACCTTGAAATCAGGAAACGAGACTTCATATTGATTAATGGCTGCTTTTTGGGGACTATCGTAGGAAAAGATGACAATGGGATAAATGGGGAAAGCGAATTTTTCGTCAAAACGGGCAAAGTAATTAAACATTCGCCGATTAAAACCCGATCTGGCAGTGGATTGAGCTTCAATATGAACTAAAAAAAATGATTGTTCTCCTCTAAATTTTACTTGAGCGACTAAGTCACTTTCATATTTTTCTCCTTGGGTAACATCGGTGAAAATTTCTTTGTCGAGAAAATTGATCGAATTAGTGTCTAGATACTCCAATATGCTCGGAAAAAATAAAGCGATAAAATCAACAAAAAAGATTGAAATTAGCTCTTTAAATAGGCGATCATGGTCTATATTGTCAGCCATATTTTTTTACAGTAAATTTCTTTTTTTGTTCTAAGTAAAGAGGCAAAACTTAATTTGAGGCAGTGAAATTATTCAGGGTCTCATTTTCCCAAGATTCAGCTAGTTTTGTCATAACGAAATCATCCGTTGCTATACAAATTTTAATCGAAAAGTGTCCTGTTGCTTTTTTATTAAAAATTAGGATCATGGAATTTACTCCACAATCCTAATTTCGTTTTATGCAATTTTAGAGCATTGATTATGATCGCCGAGTGGTGGGAGATTCATACATCACAGGAGAACCCTGTTCAGAAACAAAATGACAAGCCCAATAGGAATTGATAAAACTCTTCCAAATCGGTTCATTAGAAGAGCGATAATAATCACCTAAAATTGGCTTGATCGCTTCAGTTGCGGTTTTTAGGTGATAATGGGGCATATTCAGAAAAATATGGTGGGCGACGTGGGTTCCAATATCGTGGTGAATAGGGTTAATGAAGCCATAGTCGCGGTCAATGGTGGATAAGGCTCCTTTGAGGAAATACCAGTCATCATTGCGATACCAGGGAATATCGGGTTCGGAATGGTGTAAAAAGGTCACTAAATCTAGCCAAATCACGAAAATAACGTAGGGAACCACATAAAACTTGATTAAGAATAACCAACCAAACTGATAGGTTAAAAATCCTAAAAAGCCAACCATTGCGAGCCAGAGCGTAGTGCTGGTGATTACGTCCCATTTTTCAGAAGGACGGAAGATAGGGCTACTGGGTAAAAAATGTGATCCTTCCCGATTCGGCGATCGCTTGAAAAGATAAAGGGGATAGGAAATGAGGGGAACATAAAAACGAAAAAGTTTTTCGTACCAATTCATTTGGTTATAGGTATCTTCGAGGATAGGATACCAGCTTTCATCGGTGTCAACATTGCCTGTGTTCGCGTGATGGGTACGATGACTAATGCGCCAGCCGTGATAGGGAACGAGTATGGGGATATGGGAAAGATGCCCGATCAGATTATTCAGCCATTTGATTTTGGAGAAAGAACCGTGACCGCAATCATGGCCGACAACGAATAATGACCAAAAGAGGGTTCCTTGCATGAACCAAAAAATTGGATAAAAGAACCAAGAGTCTAAATAAGCGGCGATCGCGTAAAGGGTGGCGATCAGACCGATATCCAAGAAGAAATAGGCTAAAGATTTAAAAACAGAAGGTTCAAAGCACTCAGCAGGGATGGCGGTCTTGAGGTCTTGGAGGGTGAACGGTAGCTCGGTTTGGCGAGTCGTAGGAGGGGATGTAATCTGATCGGGACGAGTGTTTAATTGCACAAATATACCAACGGGTTGAAATAGGTCGAGAAGTGTAAAATTAGCAATGACCTAGATTGTAACCTTTTGTGACGATTTATTAACGTTGGGTGAAACTTATTTGTGAGTCTTTCTTCACAGGTTTGAAATTCTCTCCTAAATCGGCTCTCAATATTTCCTTTGACACAAAATCCTGTTTTAAGGCGATCGCAACCATGAATTCTAGAAAAGATGTTATGATTTTGACCATAAATTATTAAACAAGTTCTCAACGCGATCGCGACTGAATCCTAAAAACTCCGAAAAATAGGATATTAAAAAATAGGATTTTCTCCTAACTCGCCAATAGTATGAATATCGAGAAAACTGGTCGTTCGAGCTTTTCTTAAAGGAACTCCTCCCAAAATTAAAACTGTGTCTCCCGCACTGACAAAATTAAGAGCTAGTAGCGTTGCTTCCATTTGATGAATTAAATCTTCCAAACTAGGATGATCATATTCAAAAAGAACAGGACGAACTCCCCAAACCAAATTGAGATGATGATAGGTTTCAATGCGGGGGGTAAGGGCGACAATGGGAACCCTGGGACGCTCTGCCGCCGCCACTTTTGCCGAATAACCTGTTTCTGTTAAAGCGACAATACATTGAAGATCCAATATTTCATCAATACGATTGATTGCTTCAGCCAGGGCGTGGGTTTTATCTTGATTATGACAAGGATAATTGCTGAATTTAGCCTCTAACTCCACATCGATCGCGATACTGGCTAACATTTTGACCGACTGAATAGGGTATTCTCCAACCGCCGATTCTCCCGAAAGCATGACTGCATCGGTTCCGTCCATAATGGCATTTGCCACATCACTGGCTTCTGCGCGGGTGGGGCGGGGATTGTGAATCATGCTGTCGAGCATTTGGGTGGCGGTAATAACAGGAATGCCTTTTTGATTGCAGAGTTTAATAATTTGCTTTTGAATTAAAGGTACTTTTTCAGGTCGCATTTCTACGCCTAAATCACCCCTTGCCACCATGATGGCATCGCATTCATCGACGATTTCTTCTAAATTTGCTACTGCTTGGGGTTTTTCGATTTTAGCTAAAACAGGAATATCTGCTCCTTTTTCAATCAGTAGTTCTTTCAATAGACGAATGTCATCGGCTTTTCTGACAAAACTAAGAGAAATAATATCAACTCCCTGGGAAATACCAAAATCTAAATCCTTTTTATCCTTCTCGGTCATAGAGGGTAAACGCAAATTCAGAGAGGGAAGATTAACACCTTTATGACTTTTTAATAATCCTCCTGTAATGACTTCGCACTCCACCGCATTACCCTTAATTTTCGTTACTTTTAATTCTAATAAACCGTCATCTAAAAGTACCTGGGTTCCTGCGATCGCTTCTTCGGCCACGTAGGGATAATCAATACCAACGGTATTAGGCTGTCCTGTATAGTCCGCTAAAGGGACTAGGGTAATGGAACCGCCTTCCGTTAAAACCATACCTGTATCGGCAAGTTGACCCACGCGAATTTTCGGCCCTTGGAGATCTTGCAACAGGGTGAGGGGAAGGTTAAGTTCATTGGAAATATCCCGCAATAATTGGATCATTTTTCCGTACTCTTCGTAGCTACCGTGAGAAAAATTGAGTCTGGCGACATTCATTCCCGCAAGTAACATTCGACGGAGAACTTCGGGGGAACTACTGGCAGGGCCGATGGTTGCGACAATTTTGGTGCGATGGATTAGTGGTTTCATGGAAAAATTTTTTCTGGTTAAACAGGAACATTTTTCTTAACCTTCTCTTAATCAAAGAAAGCTTTTTTTAGATTCTAAAATTCCTTGATGTATTGTATGTTACTAATCTTAAGTTGATAGGTCGGTAACAACAATTTGCCGTCATCATACCAGGTTTATCCGAGAAAGGGAAGACATTGATGTTTCGCAAAAAAGTTACTTCTTGTAATAGCATTTCACGCAATTCAAACAGTACCAATCCAAGCATGAAGCATAAATCGCGATCGCGTCTTTTAAAATCAGATTTTCAACAGTCCGAGCAAAACAACTGGTCATCACGTTCGTTCTGAGATACTGCGATCACTTCTAAAAACTATAGACTGCTTAAGATATCAAAATATTAATATGCGAAATTCTTGGGTAAAAATGGGCAATAACAAAACTGCGATTATTAGCTCAGGACTTACGCAAAACAGAAAAAATTAAATAAGCCGGAGGTAAAGAGAGGGAGGTTGAAAAGATGAAAAACCAAGTGACGCGATTAGACTATTGTCAATATCTGTTGGTGAGTCAAATAAACT
>QBMS01000202.1:4376-4902 GCA_003249095.1 Snowella sp. | reverse complement strand
GTATCAGCCGGGGAGTCGGGGGGGGCAGGAGTTGATTGCCCATGAGTTGACCCATGTGGTGCAGCAGAATTCTTTCTTAAACAAGAATTGCAATGAAGGTCTACAAAGGCTAATGCATCTGTCTTCATCAAAAATTATCCGAAGAACCTTAAACGCACAATATAGCCCTTGGTATCAACATACGAATAGTCGAGCTTTTTTCGGACAAGTTAGAACTAATTTAGAGGAATTGACAGCTCCAGGAGCACTCAACTTTAATGAGTCAGGAATATTTCAGCTAAAACTCAACATCACAGTTAATGATGGGCAAGGATTGGCAGAAGCGCAAAAGAAACATCCTTTAGGCACACGCCTCGTCACACGCCTCATTAATAGCCCGAAAACAACGACGATAAGGAATGACGATATAAATAAAGCTGAAGCAAACCCAATTGGGTGGGCAAATAGAGCCATTCAGGGACAAATTGCAGCTAGCGATCCTCAAAGAGGAGCCAATGCTACCGCTTACTGGAATCCAAATTTAGGA
>QBMS01000202.1:1289-4366 GCA_003249095.1 Snowella sp. | reverse complement strand
TAGGAGTTGAACAGACAGCAGCACCTGTATATAACGACGAAACACAAAAATACGAAGTACACTCAACACCGCATTACATCACATTAGGGCATGAATTAGGGCATGCAGATAGATTTAATCGCGGAGTTGGTAAAGTTTATGATCCTGAAACACAGACAATTCCACGTGGAGGATTCCATAGGGGAAGAAACACCGAAGGAAGACCCAAAGAAAGAGATGCGCCAACAAGGGAAGAGGTCTACAACATTGGTTTGACTCCTGCGAATTTGCCCGCTCTAAAGATAGAAATGCAAGATAATCCAGATAATGACACGATTACAGAAAATGACCTGAGAAAAGAACATGATCTCAAAAAACGAGTTGGTTATTTCCCAGAAAATGATGATTTAGTCCAACTCAAACCCGTTTCTAAGTCATACGAGTTTACCAGAAAAAATGAATTTGGTTTACAGAGAAAGTATCAAAGATCCGAGGTGGGAGAAAATGGTGTACTAATCGATAATGATAATACTGAACGGTTAGTGATTAAATTAGGCGGCTATGATGCGGAAATAGAAAAAGTAAAGGATAGAGTTGCTCAAGCGTTTGGATTCATACCTACGAATGCGCGAGTCGTCATGCCTAACGACCCTGAATGGGAGTCAGTTGTTCAAACAGCATTGCAAGAAGCGGAAGTGACTGGTGACTATTCAGAGGCACTAGTAATGGATAGGATACCTGGCGTTCCTCTTCATCTATTGGCAAGCCATGAGGGATTTGGAGAGCGAAAAAATGATGCTACTTTTGTAGATACATTAGGCAGAAGTTTAGGAAGAATGGTTGCGATGGATTTTATCCTAAGAAATAATGACCGATTTATATTGACGGAATTTTATGATGTTTTACAAGCGACCGAAGAAGAAATAAATAATAATGTTGACCAGTGCTGGGAAGGCAATCAGGCTAACATAATGGTGGACTTGCTCACTGGCAAAGCAAATCCAATTGATACAGAGTTCACAGAAGCGAATGATGAGGTGAATTTTTCGGCCGATATATTAGTTTTTTTGGAGCAAGAAGCTGGAAAGGAAAAGGTACGAGATGCGGTCATAGAATTATTACGGAGCGTTAGCTTGGTCACTGAAAAAAATGAAGAAATCTATAAAGAGAGTATCACGTTAGGAGTGAGTGCTGGTGCAAAAATACTCAAAGATATGACACCAACTTCAAATAGTGCTGTTATCCAAAGGAAAAGAGGAACGAGAGTAACGATTTCAGGCAACGATGAGGCGCATGAAGAAGAATGTGTGCGAGGCAGGCAACAATTCGGTGCCGACTTGGTTAGTAAGCCTAAACTGATGCGAAGCGTCACGCTCGATGGTGTCTCAGTAAAATCTGAAGATGTTTTCGATAATGAATGGATTGAACAAACAATTAAACCCGTAGTGGAAAAGCGGTACAATAACTTACCAAATGGCTGGCAGACTCAAATACTTACGAAGATCCAAGAATGGATCTACGATGCCGTTGAGGATGAAATTGAACATGTGTTTAGAAATGCAGATGAATTAGTTGACCATCTGGAGGCGATAAATTTATACGAATATATCCCGGAAAAAACGCCTGAGATATCCGATTATGAAGCGAAGGAAGAAGAGACAATTGCCCCAGAAATGCCCCCAGAAGATGTAGTCCAAAAAGGACTAAAAAAGGGAGCTAAGCCGTCGGATTTTAGGAGTTGGATTACTGCATTAGGTTTAGTACTGAACTACGATAAGCTATGGGCGATCAACATTAACAAAGCAGAAGAACTATTATCAGAATCTGGTAAGACCCGAACGATAGAAATTCGGTGCTATGTGACTTTTCAACAAAAACCACTAAAGAGCAGTAGCTTTGTCCTGCACTATCACCCAGGCGTTAGTGCCGCAAAAGTAGGCGCAACAGCAGTATCCTCGTACCACCTTAAGCCGTTCCGAGGGGCGAAGAACTCGTCTATTATAGAGGCTCTAATACCAGACGCAATTAAAAACCTTCTTCCGAAAAAGAACGAATTGAAGCAAAAATGGGGTTAGCGTAATTACTGATCTTGTAGTGCGATCGCCGATCTTGTAGGGTGCGTTAATGCAGTGTAACGCACCAAATTAACGCTTATGTCTCCAAAATATTCAATTTTCTCTCTAAAATGATTGTTTATTGTGCGTTACGCTTCGCTAACACACCCTACTTTTTTGTGGTTAATCATCCCAACAGCCTAAAGGTTTTTCCTTTCTTTCCCCCTTACCCCAATCAGCAGGATAAATTCCCTGAGCAATAAAACGATGAATACTCGAATATGGCCAATCCTGGGGATTTTTGCATAAACCATGTCGCACAGGATTATCATGAATATAATCACAATGCAGCGCAAAATCCCGCTCATTTCGGATTAAATGCTCCCAAAAACGCCGTTGCCAAAGATTACTTTCCCCCCGCTTCTGTCGTGATAAAGAAATATCTCGATTAATCCCTAAAGCTTGCCTATAATGCTTAGTCACATAGGTTTTAATCAATCGCAATCGTACCGACAAATCCGAATCATCAGCAGGTAACGTCCATAAACAATGAAAATGATCAGGCAATAAAACAAAAGCCTCAATCGAAAAAGGATATTTCTCCCTTGCTTTTTCAATTGCTTCTCTTAATCCCTTTCTCCCAATATCGCTACAAAGCCACTTATCCCTCTGATAAGTCACTTGGGTAATAAAATATGTCCCCTCAGAAACATGAGGTCTTCTATAATTGGACATATAAACCTGATAAGAGCGAGAATTAAACGATTTATCTTGATTTTATAAATTGGTCGTAATGCTACGCTAAACTTAATCAAGAACAGCCTTAATTTTTGCTAAAACCTCCTGAACAATGGTTAAAGGAACCTGTTCAACAAAGCGATATTGACGAGCGTGAAAATCCAACGTTTTTAGCTGATCCGTCCGAATTGCTCCCGTTGTTTGAGTTCCACTTCCATCAAGCGAAGCCTCAAAAGCCCATCCTCTTTGAGTATTCGTAATAGGACAAGCCCAAAGCGTTTTCGTTTTAGCATTAAACGCTAATGG
>QBMS01000202.1:0-1279 GCA_003249095.1 Snowella sp. | reverse complement strand
AAAGCGAAGGGTAGAACAAAAAAAGAAGTGCGGGGGCCCGCCGGGGCAGGACCAGGAGAGGAGACAAAACGAATAAAAATAATATTTCCTCTGTCAGGAATTTTTACCATAGCTCCCTTCCCACAGGCGACGCTTCTAACCACTCCCGATCTTCTGAACTTTGAATCAAATCATCAGGCATTCCTGCCAACAACTCATCAAGACTGTAATGGGGCGCGGACTTAGCGATCGTAATCTGATTTCCTTCGATGTTAATACTGACTGAAGAACCAATCGGTAATTGTATTTGCTCTAACAAATCGGCTGGTATCGCAATATGAGGAGAACCGTTAATATCTTTCACTGTGGTGATTACCATAAGAATTAATTACCGTATGGGGGCTATATGCTTCAATTGTAAAGGGATAACATAGCGATCGCTACTTTTCACCTGACAGATCAGCTAAAGTTATAAGGCGATCGCCAAAAAATGATTTGTAAATTAACTATCAGTAAAATCATAAATTTACAATGCAATCTCCTCCTCGTACAAACACCTTAGACAACCTAGAAACCTTTCTCCAACAACCCAACATTGAAAACTCACCCGCCTGGGAATTTATTCAAGGGAAAGCCCAACAAAAACCGATGCCCACCCTTTTTCATTCCCGTCTTCAACGTAACCTAGTTAACCAAATTAACAACCGAACCCAATCCTACGAAGCCATTCAAGAACTCCGTTGCATCGTTCCGCCCCTTTCTCCTGTTCCTGATATTGCTATCATTCAACGCGATCGACTTTCCGATGAAGATGGCCCCTTTCAAGGTTCACCCGACTGGCTAATTGAAATTCGCTCTCCCAATCAAAGCATGTTGGATTTACAAAGTAAAATTTTGCATTGCCTAAGCAACGGAACTCAACTCGCCTGGTTAATTGACATTCAACGCCGACAAATTTGGGTTTGGGAAAAACAGGAATTACCCCTAATTTATGCAGGAAATGATCAACTTCCTACTTTAGATAACATTTCTGATTTTACAGTAGAGACAATCATTGCCCTAACTCAACAACAAGCTTAGAAATCTGGATTAAATAGAATTATTATCCAAAATTTCATTTTTTTGTACCAAAGCAGCGCATTTTGATCTTAATAACTGTAGTATTCTACTAATAAGTAACGTAAGTGCGATCGCGAAGTGTAACTCATAAAATTGGTTATTATTTATCGTCATTGTCTTAATATTAAACATGAGATCTTAATATGAGCGCCGATGCAATCTTGATTACAAGCGATCGCCT
>QBMS01000201.1 GCA_003249095.1 Snowella sp. | reverse complement strand
CAAGACAACGGCTTTCACCTCATCATCATTGCGAATCTTGCGTAATTCCCTGGAAAAGCGATCGCCGCCCACTGTCTCAAAGGTTCCATCACCATTGACAATCGCCCCTTCTGCATAGACAACCGCAATTTTATTCCCAGAACTTTTTTCAGGAACGGATTTAACCGCAACATCGCTATAGCTGGCGAGGTCAATTTGTCGAAAGGTCTGCTCTTCTTTAGCGGATAAACTTGTTAGTTTCGCTAATACTTCGTCCCAATAGGCAATTTGATCAATAAACCCCTTACTTTTAGCTTCTTGAGCTGATAAAAGTCCCTGATTATCTGCGATCGCTTGAATTTGATTCGGAGAAATTTTCCGACTGCTTGCAACGGTGGTAACAAAGTTTTGCCAAATGCCACCGATTAAGGTTTCTAATTGTTGACGATTTTCGGGACTTAAACTAGCGCGGGTATAGGGTTCCACTGCCGATTTATAATTGCCCACTCGTACCGTCTGAACGCCGATGCCATATTTTTCAAAAGCTCCTTTATAAAACAACGGTTGCGCCCCCAGACCGTTCATTTCCATCATGCCAATGGGATTTAAAATCACTTCATCCGCGATCGAAGTTAGATAATAATCTCGTTCATCCCAATCCACTCCGTAGGCAATAATTTTTTTCCCTGCTTTTTGGAAGGCTTCTAGGGCTTGTCTGATTTCCGATGAAGTGGCCGAACCTCTTGCCCCACTGGAGTTGCGACCATCTAAAAAAATCGCTGTGATATGGGGATCTTGACGGGCTTTATCAAGGTTTTTCAGAACTTGTTTAAGGGTTAAGGTTGACTGCTCTTCTTGGCTAAAGGCTTGACTGAGGGTAATGGTGGGTTCCGTATCCCGAATTTTTGTGGCAAGATCAAAGACTAAAACTGTTTTATCTTTTACCGTCGGGCTGCCATCTTGACTTAATAATAGCAACAATACAATTAATCCACTGGCTCCAATGGTTACTATTAATAAAAGAGCCGCGATCGTACCGATTAGACTGGAGAGAATTTGCTTAAAAAATTGATTCATAGAATAGTTAATAAATGTCAAGAAAAAGATTGATAAACAAACAAAAATTGTGATCGAAACTTATTTGTTAATATAGGACTGGAGCCAATTATCTAAGTCTGTAATTGCGCTAAAATCTAATAGAGCTTCCCCTAAATCTTCTAGTTGTTCTAAGGAAAGTTTGTTAATCATTTGAATAGAGCGATCGCTGATTTTACCGAACCGCTTAGATAATAAACGAAGGAGTAATCGAGTTTCTCCCTCTTCCATTGCTTCTTGATAGACTCGCGTTTGTTTGATATCGCTAAGTAAAAACATCGTTTGAATCTCCTAACGGCTTAATTTAGCAAATTTCGAGACTAACACAGTTTCCAATAAATCTATGATACCGCGTGTTACCACTGGATTAGAAATTTCTGTCCTGGCTCGTTGTAATAATTTTTGTTCATTTAATAGTATTATGGAAATATCTATTTATAAATGCTCTAAATCATATAAAAAGCTCAAAAGCAACAAAGATTCTAACGTTCTTGCGAATCTAATGATATGGATAAAAAGCACCTTTCTGAGCGGGATATTTGTACAAAATTTATTACCCCTGCTTTAGAAAGGGCTGGCTGGGACATTCTAACCCAGGTTCGAGAAGAGTTTTCGTTGACCAATGGCCGCATTATCGTTCGGGGGCAGCTTCATACCCGTGCAAAGAACAAACGGGCCGACTATGTTTTGTTCTATAAACCTAATATTCCCATCGCGGTGATTGAGGCCAAAGACAATAATCATTCCGTTGGGGATGGAATGCAGCAGGCTTTAGTTTATGCAGATATGCTGCAAGTCCCCTTTGTCTTTAGTTCCAATGGCGATCGCGTCCTTTTCCATAACAAAATCAATACTGATGGCATTCTAGAACGAGAATTAGAATTTGATGAAATGCCATCACCAAATACTTTGTGGCGTTTGTGGTCTGATCATCAGGGTTTCACGGAAAATCAAGCAGCCGTTGTTAGCCAAGACTATTACAGTGATGGCAGTAACAAGACTCCTCGTTATTATCAGCTTTTAGCGATCAATAAAACGATTGAGGCGATCGCGAAAGGGCAAAACCGAATTTTGTTGGTAATGGCGACGGGAACAGGAAAAACCTTTACGGCTTTCCAAATTATTTGGCGATTATGGAAGTCGAAAACGAAAAAGCGGATTTTGTTTCTCGCAGACCGCAATATCTTAGTGGATCAGACGATGACGAATGATTTCAAACCGTTTGGTTCAGCAATGACCAAGATCCAGAAGCGTCAGGCAAACAAATCCTTTGAAATCTATCTCTGTCTCTATCAAGCGGTAACAGGAAACGAAGAAGAAAAAAATATCTATAAGCAATTTAGTCCAGGTTTTTTCGATCTGATTGTCATCGATGAGTGCCATCGAGGAAGTGCGGCTGAAGATTCTTCCTGGCGAGAAATTCTGGAATATTTTTCCAATGCGACCCAAATTGGTTTAACCGCAACGCCCAAGGAAACGAAAGAAGTTTCTAACATTGATTATTTCGGGGAACCGATTTACACTTATTCCCTACGCCAAGGCATTGATGATGGTTTTCTTGCACCCTATAAGGTCATTCGTATTGATTTAGATAAGGATTTATTGGGATGGCGGCCTACCAAGGGTATGAAGGATAAATACGGGCAAGAAATTGAGGATCGGGTCTATAACCAAAAGGATTTTGACAAAAATTTAATCCTAGAAAAACGAACAAAGCTAGTCGCTCAAAAAATTACAGAATATTTGAGATTAACTAATCGTTTCGATAAAACTATTGTATTTTGCGAAAATATTGACCATGCGGAACGAATGCGGCAGGCTCTCAACAATGCTAACAACGATTTAGCCGCAGCCAATTCCAAGTATGTTATGCGGATTACGGGAGATAACAAAGAAGGAAAAGATGAGTTGGATAACTTTATTTTTCCTGAAAGTGTTTACCCAGTCATTGCCACCACTTCCAAATTAATGACGACGGGCGTGGATGCTCAAACGTGTAAGTTAATTGTTTTGGATCAACAAATTCAATCGATGACGGAGTTCAAGCAAATTATTGGTCGAGGAACGCGAATTAATGAGGATTTCAATAAATTTTTCTTTACCATCATCGATTTTAAGCAGGCGACTAGACTTTTTGCCGATCCGAATTTTGACGGCGACCCTGTACAAATTTATGAACCGAAAGACAATGACCCAATTTTGCCGCCTGATCCGACTGATAATGGTTCCGATTCTTTAGATGGAGAAAAACTAGAGCCAGAGGAAAATGGAACGGATTTTGGTGAGGATGATACAGGAGGGGGTGATCCAAAACCCATTAAGCGGTATGTGGTCGGTAATGTGGAAGTCTCTGTTATTTCGGAACGGATTCAATATTTTGATGCAGATGGCAAATTAATTACCGAATCGTTAAAGGACTATACCCGCAAGACATTAATCAAGGAATTTGACTCATTAGAAGATTTTCTACGTCGATGGAGTTCAGCCGATAGGAAACAGGCAATTATTGAGGAATTAAGGAAAGAGGGGATCTTTTTTGAAGAGTTGGCCCAAGAAATCGGGCGAGATTGCGATCCGTTTGATCTTATTTGCCATATTGTTTGGGATGTTCCCCCGCTCAGTCGCCAAGAACGGGTTAGGGAGGTCAAAAAACGCAATTATTTCACTAAATATGGTGAACAGGCGAAACGAGTCTTAGAGGTTTTATTGGATAAATATGCTGATGAGGGCATTGAACCAATGGAAGAACCGCAGATTCTCACGATCGCGCCGTTTAATCAAATTGGAACCCCAGTGGAGATTGCTAAGGCATTCGGTGGGTTTGAAGGCTATCAAAAAGCGGTCTGGGAATTACAAAGGGAACTCTACAGCGCATAATGGGTAAGGATTCAGGATTAATAGGAAAACTATGGCGATCGCGACACTGGTTAAGAGTATTCAAGACATCATGCGAAAAGATACGGGCGTTGATGGCGATGCTCAACGGATTAGCCAGTTAGTTTGGTTGTTATTTCTCAAGATTTTTGGCGATAAAGAGCAGGAATGGCAATTTACCGTTCGGGGTTACAAGTCGCCCTTAGCAGAAAAATATCGTTGGTCAAACTGGGCCAAAAATCCAGAGGGCATGACGGGAGAGGAATTAATTGCTTTTATCAATAACGATTTGTTTCCTGCCTTAAAAAATTTAGCGACGGCGGCGGGAGTCTCCAATCATGGCAAAGTAGTGGGGTCGGTTTTTCAGGATGCCTACAATTACATGAAGTCGGGGACGTTACTCCGTCAGGTAATCAATGTTATTGAAACGGATTTAGACTTTAATTCTTCCAGCGATCGCCACTTATTCAATGATATTTACGAAAAAATTCTGGCGGATTTACAATCGGCAGGCAATGCGGGAGAATATTACACCCCTAGAGCCGTAACCCAATTTATGGTGGATATTCTCGATCCGCAGTTGGGGGAATCGTTGTTAGATCCTGCCTGTGGAACGGGGGGATTTTTAACCTGTACCATTGAGCATTTAAAAAAGCAGGTCAAGAATCCTGATGATAGTAACTTGATGCAGGCGACGATTCATGGTGTCGAGAAAAAGCCGTTACCTCATATGTTAGCGATGACCAATATGATGTTGCATGGCATTGATGTTCCCACCAATATCCGCCACGATAATACGCTCAGTCGTCCGCTAAAGGATTACGGTCTAACGGAACGAGTCGATGTCATTATTACCAATCCGCCCTTTGGAGGGATGGAGGAAGATGGTATTGAAAATAATTTCCCGAAGAAGTACCAAACACGGGAAACAGCCGATTTATTTATGGCGTTGATTATGCA
>QBMS01000200.1 GCA_003249095.1 Snowella sp. | reverse complement strand
GTTAAGTCCTTGTCTTGTAAGGATTTCATTCTAATAATTAGACTGAACCAGTGCCAAAGTTTTACAAGCTTGGAAATTTGTTTTTCTAGCTGGCATTATCTTCTTACTTTGTGTGTCACCAAGCTTAGGACAAAACACTTTTAATTTAGAAATAGACAGTGCGTCTCGTGGCACAACGCTTATCGTTACGAGTGACCCGCCGATTACGTCGATTAATCCAGAAAATATCTTTTTGATGCTGAATGGCAAAAAGGCAACTTCTGCAAATGCCATTAGAGAGGATCGCAAGGAAGTGGAATTTGTTATTCCCAAAAACATAGAATTGAATAGTTATAGTCCAACAATTGATATTGTTTCTGATCAAATGACAAAAGATGGACAATCAAATAGTCAAGCAAAAAAAATGTCCCAATTAGCATTAGAGGTGATTTATCCAAAAAGCTCAAAATAGTCAGTGAAGCGGGAGCATTATCGCCAAAAATAGATTCTATCTCTAAAATTGTTGTTTTTCCAGAGAATGATACGTATTCTTTTGATGTCATTGGTAGTGGATTTAGTGAAAAAGGAGAAGATAATAAGCTGATTATTTCAACCATAAAAAATGCAGACAAAACCTTTGCAAAAGGCAGCGAAGTTAATGTGTGTTGGGAAGACGAAAAAGACTGTGAGTTATCCTCCATCAAAGGGCGGGTACTTAATAATCGGCAAATCACATTTAGTAATGTTCCAAAGCGGGCTTACAACGGTGATGTTGGTCTTCAAATTCGTGTTGGAGAAACTGAGTCAACTCCTTCCTATTCTCTTACTTTATCTCCCGTTGATCGTGGCTTTCCTCTTTTTCTTACCTTGGGAATTTTTGTTGCTTTAGTGGGGCTTATTGTTTTCTTTGTTCAAAAAGGTAATCGTCCTACTGATATTGATGGAACAAAGTATGATTTTTGGAGTGCGCTTCTGATTGATCAAAAAACAAATACCTATAGTCTGACTCGATTACAGTTCTATCTGTGGACAGGCGTTGCTATTTTCAGCTATCTGTATTTAATGCTATCTCGTAGTTTGGTTCAGGGACAACTGGAATTCATCGATATCCCCCAAGGGTTGCCTGGTATTGTTCTGATTAGTGCAACTACAACAGTAGTTTCTGAAGGTATAACAACGACGAAAGGATCAAAAGGAGGAGGGAATATAAAGCCAGAATTTTCTAATTTGATTACGACGGGAGGGCTTATTGCACCTGAAAGATTTCAGTTTTTGGTCTGGACAATATTAGGTGTACTTGCTTATCTCTTTGTTGTTCTATGGCAAAGTCCTGAGCAAATCAAGGATTTACCTCAAATTCCCTCTGGTTTTTTACAATTGATGGGCATTAGCTCTGCTGGTTATCTTGGAGGAAAACTTGCTCGTAAACCTGGCCCTTTTATTAATAGTATTGAATCTAGTATTGATAATCAAAGCTCTCTCGTGTTGAATATTCAAGGTAGTAACCTTTCTTCTACTGCTACTTTCAAGTTGAATAAGGGAGAGCAGATTCCTCCCAGTTTGATTACAACTACGATCAAAACTTCAGAAGAAAATGCTAGTGATTCCAGTCTAGCGAAGATTTTAGAAATTGTTATTAAAAATCCTAAAAAAGCTTGGTATGAAAATGGCAATATACTAACTATTTATAATTCTGATACTCAATATTCAGAACAGAAGTTTGAGGCTCCTAAAGATCTTAATACTTCTAATGAGCAAAAAAATATTTCTACACCTATTACTTCCTCTAATGATACTGAAGTGAAAACTTCTCCTGAAGATAATTAAGCTAAACGAGGCGATTTAGATAGTTTTGTTCAATCTAATGAGATGTGACATTAAAAATGTGATTTTGCCTTATCGATTCATAAAGGCAAATTTTTGCAAATCTAGAAAAAGAGTTTAATTTGACTTTTAAGACTTGTATTTTTGCAGATTCTTACTGAGTAGCGACGACAAGTTGACTATAAAGAAAAAATCTTTCTAATCTTTCTGATTTTAATTTTTTGGGGAATAGTTAGCATAAATTAACAAACAGAACAATCTGACGTGAGAGCGAATATCATGGACTAATCAATTTAGGGTCTTTTTTTTCAAGAGCGGGGTGAAGAAAATTGATGTTTTTCCAAGATTCACGGGATTATCAGATTCTTTTTTTATGTAGTTTTTTGCTTTTGGGCATCGCTACGAGGGATTGGACGATTCAATCTCAGTTAGTTTTAGTTGTTGTGGGAGGATGTTTGCTTGTTCAAACCGTCATGGTGAGATTAGTCCGATCGCGTTGGAGTTTCCAGGGAGTTGATTTGAATTTAGCGGAATCCTCTACTGGAATGACTGCGAGTCAACAAGGGTTTGATTTTACTTCTTTGAAAAGTGCCTTGATTACGGGCTTAGGGCTTTGTTTATTGTTGCGGGCAAATCATTTCTCGACGATGTTATTGGCTGCGGGATTGGCGATCGCGAGTAAATTTATCTTTCGAGTGCGGGGAAAACATTTTTTTAATCCAGCTAATTTTGGCATTATTGCGGCTCTGACATTAAGCAAAGATGCTTGGGTTTCGCCTGGACAATGGGGAACAGATTGGTGGTATTTAGCCTTATTTTTGGCGACGGGGGGATTAGTTCTGAAAAAAGTAGGACGTTGGGAAACTTCAGTCGTTTTTTTAGGAGTTTATGCCAGTTTGGAATCTGTGCGAAATTTTTGGCTGGGCTGGGATAGCGAAGTTTTATGGCATCATTTAACTAGTGGTAGTCTATTGGTTTTTGCCCTATTTATGTTGACCGATCCTCGTTCTATTCCTAATGCGATTAAGGGTCGAATTATCTGGGCAATGAGTATTGCTATTTTAACGTTTATTCTACAATATACTCTTTATTTACAGACAGCAATGTTTTGGGCTTTATTCTGTTTATCTCCCTTAACAATTTTGTTAGATTCTCAATTCTTTTCCCCACGTTTTACTTGGCTAAAATCTAATGTTTTATCACCCCAATTAATCCCTTAGTTACTCCAAAAAACGGTTACTTAAAAAGTACAACTAAGTCTTGCAAAATATTGCTCTCCGACTCAACATGATCTTAAAAAATATGCTGAAAATCCTAGTCTTTTTACAAACAAGAATAACGGTTATTAATCTGTCTATCCGCAAATCATTTATAGCGTTATGTCTAACTTTTTTGAGTTTCTTTTCTCTAATCCAACCCGCTTGGGCTTTTTGTGGTTTTTATGTGGGAAAAGCCGATACTAGTCTTTATAATCAGGCTTCCCAAGTCATTATTGCAAGGGATAAGCAACGCACAATTTTAACGATGGCCAATGATTACCAAGGCAGTGCTAAAGATTTTGCCCTGGTGGTTCCCGTTCCCGTCATTCTCAAAAAAGAACAAGTCCAAATTGGCGATCGCAAAATTATTGAAAGATTAGATGCTTTTAGTGCGCCTCGCTTAGTGGAATATTTTGATACTAATCCCTGTGATACTCGGATGTATGAATCTTTTGATGCGGCCCCTGCGGCTCCCAGTGCTAGTGGGATAAGCGGTAATAGGATGTCTCGTAAAGCGAAGGATTTAGGTGTCACAATTGAGGAAAAATTTTCCGTTGGAGAATACGATATTTTGATTCTCAGCGCGAAGGAATCCAATGGTCTTGAAACCTGGTTACTGCAAAATGATTATAAAATTCCATCGGGAGCAAATGCAGTTTTAAAACCCTATATTAAGCAGGGATTAAAATTCTTTGTTGCTAAAGTTAATTTACAAGCATATGCTAAAAACGAGTTTCAAGCTTTACGCCCTTTAATGATGGCCTATGAATCCTCTAAATTCATGTTACCGATTCGGCTAGGAATGTTAAATGCTAAAGGAGATCAGGATTTAATTGTATATTTACTTTCTCCCCAGGGGGCAATGGAATTAACAAATTACCGCACAGTTAAAGTTCCTAGTGACATTGAATTACCCGAATTTGTCCAACAGGAATTTAATGGTTTTTATAAGGCGATGTTTAAAAATGCCTATCAGCGATCGGGTCGCAATGTTGCGTTTTTAGAATATGCCTGGAATATGGCGAATTGTGATCCCTGTTCTGCTGATCCTCTCAATCCTGAAGAACTCAAAAAAGCAGGTGTTTTCTGGATGGATAGTCCCTACGCTTCTAATGTGTTTATTAGTCGCCTCCATCTGCGTTATAGTCGAGAAAAATTCCCTGAAGATTTAAAATTTCAAACAACGGCTAATCAAAATACCTTTCAAGGGCGTTATGTGATGCGTCGTCCTTATCGGGGAGAAATGTCTTGTTCGGCGGCGCAAAATTATAAACAAACGGTGAAGCAACGTCAGGAAAAAGAAGCTCAGACGTTAGCAAAGTTAACAGGTTGGAAAATTGAAGATATTCGTAAAAGAATTGATTTTCTAGCGGCAGAAAACTTACCTTGGTGGCGGAATATTTGGCCGTCTAAATAGTTGGTTTAGTTCAATCTTGATACAGCGATCGCTCTCTCAATTTCTAAAAACTGCGATCGCAGATAATCGGCAATGGTTCAGCCTGATTAAAGGCAGAAAGGATTACTGGGCAAAGGATTAGAGAAACAAAGAAGCAAATATAAGCTTGGAAGTAATGGTTATAACTTTACAGGGGTGTTAAGGGTAATAATACTATAAATAAATCGGTAAAAAAAGGAGAGAGAGTATGTCAATCCAAAAGATAAAGCCAATCCAAGAGTTTAATGATTCTATATTTTGCAATGGGAAAGAAAAAGAATTATTTAAACGAGACTGTCCTCATTGTCACAGCGAGGAAGTGAAAATTCATTCTCATTACAAAACGAAAAATAATGGAGAGAGAAAAATATTTATCTGTCAAAAATGTGAGTCACTATATTCAGAAACGTATAATAC
>QBMS01000001.1:68246-127449 GCA_003249095.1 Snowella sp. | reverse complement strand
TTTTGCTAAACCTCTTTGAGTATTTTCTTGGTTTTGCCATGCCGTTAGTATTCTTTGGCGTAAATCTAGCGAATATGCTGCCATATCTCATTAATTTCTTTAAGTTTTTTTCATGTTACCATACTTATAGCGGGTTTGAACGAAATTTGCTGTAAACCAGAGAATATCAACACCTTCAATCCGCCTGGCGTATTAATCAATAAAATATAAATAATCAGCCTCAAAAGAGTTAAGACGAGCTTTGTATTTTCTTGTGTCAGACTAAATGGGAAGAGCCGCGATCGCGCTGAATCTCTGGAATGTGCTAAATTTGAATCAATATCTTGTTTTTATGAAAAGACGTAACGGCAAATTGAACGGCAAACGCAGAATCATTAATATCGAACTGCGATCGCTCCTTAATAGATGAACTTAACTAGATTCTTTGAATAAAAACAACTTTTATCCCAAAAATCTTATTTAGGATATTTGCATCAATGAAATTAATAAGAAAAAATCCAATTCTTTTATTTCCCTTCATTATTTTGGCGATCGCGGTTTTATTTTCCGCTTGTCAAGCGATCGGTCAACGGGTCAATAGGTTACCTCAAGATCCCTTAATTCAAGTTTATTTTAATCACAATCCGAAAGCTCATTACACGGATCCCTATCGTCAAATTAAACGCGAGGGAGATAATTTAGAAAAAATCATCATTGATACCATTAATTCAGCTACACTGAGTGTGGATCTTGCGGTTCAGGAATTACGTTTACCCCTGGTAGCTCAGGCATTGGTAAAAAAGCAGAAAACGGGGGTTAAGGTTAGAATAATTTTAGAAAATATTTATAATCAACCCATTAGTAATAGCTCTTCTATAAAAGCGAACAAAAAAAATAAACGAGAGCAAAGTCGCAGAGAAGATTATATTGCCTTTGTTGATCTCAATCATGATGGCCGATTAAGTGAAGAAGAAATGAATCAACGGGATGCTATTACTATTTTAAATAATGCTCAAGTTCCCATCATTGATGACACCGAAGATGGCTCTAAGGGGTCAGGATTAATGCACCATAAATTTATCATAATAGACGGAAAAACGGTCATTGTCACCTCAGCTAATTTTACTCTAAGTGACCAACATGGAGATTATACGCGCTCTAAAACTAGGGGTAATGCTAATAACTTATTAGTCATCCAATCTTCAGAATTAGCAAATTACTTTACAGAAGAATTTAATCTGATGTGGGGCGATGGGGCGGGCGGAACAAAGAATAGTTTGTTTGGAACCAATAAACCGTTTCGGGAAACTAGGAGATTTGCGATCGGAACAACTAAGCTATCTGTTAAATTTTCTCCTGATACGAATAAAATTAATTGGTTCGATACCACCAATGGTCTGATTGCCCAAACCCTCAGTCAAGCTCAAAAGAGTGTTTCCCTAGCTCTTTTCGTTCTGAGCGAACAACGGTTAGCCGATTTATTAGAAAATCAACAAAAAAAGGGAGTTACCATTAAAGCCCTAATTGATCCTGAGTTCGCCTATCGTCCCTATAGTGAAGGGTTAGATTTATTAGGGGTTGAAGTTACCCAAATGTGTCGCGCTGAAGCTAATAATAATCCTTGGTCAGTTCCTCTCAAAACGGTGGGTGTTCCTAATTTACCAAACGGGGATAAATTGCATCATAAAACGGGAATTGTTGATCAAAATTTAGTGATTACGGGTTCTCATAATTGGTCAGATGCCGCTAATCGTCTCAATGATGAAACCTTATTAATCTTAAATAATCCTGTCATTAATGCCCACTACCAACAGGAATTTGAGCAATTGTATAAAAATGCGAATTTAGGGGTTCCAGAATTTGTTCAGAAGACGATTGCCCAGGAAAAACAAAAATGTGCCGTTTACTCACCTCAACCCGCCCCAGTTCCCAGTCCAGTTTTTAATCAAACCGCCAGTCCTAGCGCGCTTATCAACCTAAACACAGCAACCAAAGAAGAACTAGACAGTTTGCCTGGAGTCGGCCCCAAATTAAGCGATCGCATCCTTCAGGAACGTCAGGAAAAACCCTTTACCTCCCTAGAAGATTTAAAACGAGTTTCGGGAATCGGTGAGAGTAAATTGCGGAAATTAGCAGGAAAAGTGACCTGGTAAATGAATTTACCTCATTAAGAAGGATTAAACCGACAAAAAAGCAAAATATCGTAATAAGCAGAAGAGCGCAAAAAAAATATTCAGATCAGCAATTCTCGTCCTGTCGTTTCGACTAGGCAAGATATGTTAGGATCAAAAAGCTGATTTTACACGGGATGTGGCGCAGCTTGGTAGCGCACTTCGTTCGGGACGAAGGGGCCGCAGGTTCAAATCCTGTCATCCCGATTTCTGACGAGTTAGCTTGATTACGGCATGGCCGTTGTGCTAACTCAGAAAAAGATTGTATGATGAAGGATCGTGATTATCAGTTGTAATTTTTAGAATTGGAAAAACCAAGATTATGTCTAAACGAGTACAAGTAGTTTTAAGTAAAACTGTCGATAAATTGGGCAGAAATGGTGATTTATTAGAAGTAGCCCCTGGTTACGCCCGCAATTATCTTATTCCCCAAGGAATGGCTGTTGTCGCGACCCCTGGGCTTCTCCGTCAAGTAGAACAACGTAGAGCCAAAGACCAAGAGCGTCTCCTTGCCGAAAAAGAAGCGGCTGAAGCCCGTAAGACTGCTTTACAGACCGTTGGTCGCTTTATTATCCAAAAACAAGTAGGAGAAGCGGAAGCTATTTTTGGGACGGTCACAACTCAAGATGTGGCGGACTCAATCAAAGCGGCTACAAGTCAAGAAGTTGATCGTCGGGGTATTACCTTGCCTGAAATTAGTAAAGTTGGATTCTACAAAGCTCAAATTAAAATTCATCCTGAAGTGACTGCCGAAGTTGAAATTCAAGTTGCTTCCCTTTAAGCATTAATAACCTTGAATAATGTTGAAATTCGGTGAACAAAATAGAATTCATTTAGTTTGAAGTTTATAAATGATAATAACTGAAAATTGTTCACTGAATTTCTGCGATTTTAATTTTATCAGTATATTTTTGTTGGTATATTCAGTATATAAGATTGAAACAAAACTATTTTCAGCAAGATGATCACGGTTGATTCTCTCCGACTTCAATCTAGTTGATATACTTTGTTAGTGGGTTTTAAAGTTAGTGGGTTTAAATTTGGGAAGGATAAGTTGTGACCACAGAGGACAGGGAAAATCATCAAAACACTAGCTTTAGATCGAAACGAAAAAACCTTGTTTTTCTGCTGGGCTTAGGGCTTTTGGGGGGCGCAGTATTTTTAGGTCTTCAGATTATTCGCGGTCGCAGTTTCCATACGATATTATTTTTGCCCAATGCAAGAGGAATTACGCGGGGAATGCCTGTAACCTATTGGGGCGCAAAAGTTGGAGCTGTCATGGGTTTTGAGCCAGAGCCGAAAGGAGTGGCTGTTGAGATACAAATTTGGCCAGCCGATCGCCTAATTCCCAGGGATTCTTTATTTAAGTTGTCACGAGTTGAAGGGGAAAGCAGTCTTGATATTCAGCCCCGCAGTTCGTTGCCCCCAGAGGCGGATAAAATGACTCCCAAAAGTCCGAATTGCGACCCTAAAATTATTTTTTGTAATACTAAGAGAATTTCTAGTATCAGTAGGCTCTACTGGGGAAATCTCGTTTATTCATTGAATTCTATCCAGGGCATTAATGCTGGAGTACAATCAATAGAAACAAACGTAGGAGATGTCAGTTCAAATGTGCAGGAAATGAAAGGCACGGTGCAGGAGTTGGGTCAGTTGGGACAGGAGGTTCAAGGACTTTTAAAAATAGATAAAATAGACAAAACACTGAATAAATTGGATAAAACCTTAACTTCAGTGGAACAAGCCGCCAATAATATCAGCGTGGTTGCCCAAAAAGCAGGAAGATTGAGTGATCAAGGGACAGGATTAATCGAAACCGTAAGACAAACCCAAACCATTAATCGTTTGAATGCCACCCTGGGATCGGTGGGAAGTGCAGCAGATCAGGTTCAGGTTTTTATGCAAATCAATCAAAATAATCTGAAGAATACCCTCATTAGTATTGAACAGCTGAGTAAACAGGTAACATTAACGGTGCGAAAGTTAGACCCCCTCTCAGAACAAATTCAAGAAAAAAATTTATTAGAAAATTTGGAAATCATTACTCGGAATTCGGCCCAACTAACGACGAATCTGAATGAGATTTCTACTCAACTTAAAGATCCGCGATCGCATCTACAAATCCAACAAATTATGGATTCAGCCCAATCTCTTTTGAATAATCTCAATAAAATTACTGCTGATGTGGATGAACTGACGGGTAATCCCAGTTTACGGCGAGATATCCTGCGATTAATTCAGGGCCTTACTAATTTACTTTCTTCAACCCACCTTCTTCAACAACAGGTCGCCTATGACAAAGTGTTGAATCAAATTGCAATGGGCAGCGATCGCCCGAAACAGGTGCAACCTTAACTTAAGTTTATCTAAATACCTAACATTTTTGACTAAACTTGATGAAGTCATCGTCAACATTTAATAATAAACAGATGAACTTTCAACATTGGCATGATAAATTTTCTCCCTACTGGAAACGATTTGTTCTTAGCCCCTATGAACATCTATTTTGGTCATTAATTATCCTATTTTTCTCTTTTGCTTTTGTAAATGAAAATAATATTTTCGGGCGAATCAGTTTAACCTTCTTGTTTCTGATGACTGTGCTATGTGTCATTGAAACCTTTAAATTACGACAAAAGTTTTTAAATGTTTTTAGAGCGATCGCGGTTTTATCTTTTATTTTTAGTGTATTCGCAATTATTTTTGATTCTCAAGATAACAAGATACTCTATCTTTTGGGTCAAGTTATTGATTTGATTTTTATCGCGATCGCCGTCTTAGTGATTATCAAAAAAATATTTTCTGACACCAAAGTAACGGGGGATACGCTACGGGGGGGAATTAGCGTTTATTTAATGTTGGGCATTGTCTGGTTTCAAATTTATCAAATTATTTTGACCATTGTTCCCCAAGCTTTTGAAGGCGAATTGAGTGGTTATCAAGTCTTTTATTTTAGTTTTGTGACGTTAACAACCGTCGGTTATGGAGATATTTTACCCGTTCATAGAGCAACGATGATCATGGCAAACCTAGAGGCGATCGCGGGTCAACTGTATCCTGCCGTTATTATTGCCAGATTAGTGAGTTTATATACCGTTGAAAGTTCCAATAAAAATTAAATCAAGATCAAAAATTAAAAACCGAAACACGCGATCGCTCTTTGCAGGGATAGGACTGGAAGAGTTGGTTATATTGAGATCTTTAAATAACTAAGGGTCTTTAATAACTAAGGGAAAAAGAGGATATTGATTAATAATAACCGTAAAAATACGGTCTCAAAATTAAGTTTTACTAAATTTTAAAACGATTATCTCCCTGATTTATGATTGTGTCCGATAATAAATGGTATAAGACATTACTGAATTTTTCGCCTCATTCTTTCAACTGCTGGTTCAGATAGATATTCGGAGATTTTTATGGTGTTATCCGTTTCGCCCTCTAGCAATACCGCGCTGCTGTTACGGGAAATGTTGAGGACTTCCCTGATGGGGATTCAACAGTTTTTAACGGCTGATCGGGTTATTGTGGCTAAAATAATGCCGAAGGGAGAAATCACCGTTATTGAAGAAGTCCGAAACCCTAGTTATAAAACCATGCTGAATGTCCGCTTGAGTCAATTTTGGGGATCTCAAGATTTGAATTATTTTCATCAGGGCAAGCTCCAGGTTATTGAGGACGTGAATGAAGAGGGATATCGAGAACAATTAATGGCTACGATGGATCATTTATTTGGGACTCAAGCCCATGTCATTGTCCCCATTTGGCATTATTCCTGTGATGAAAATTTGTCAGACGACTTCCCTAAAAAGCCTCAACTCTGGGGTTTGTTGATGGTACATCAATGTAGCGGGCCTCGCCAATGGCAACCGACGGAGATTGGATTGTTATCCTTTTTTGCCACGCAAATTAGTATGACCATTCAACAAAACCAATTTGCCCATCAACTGAGTCAGAATAATCTTCATTTGAAAGAATTGGCCTATTGGGATGATTTAACAAAGGTAGCGAATCGTCGGTATTTTGACCAGTATCTTGCCCAGGAATGGCGGCGTATGGCACGGGATAAACAACCGTTATCTTTGATTTTGCTCGATATTGATTGCTTTAAAAAGTTTAATGATACCTTCGGTCATGTGGCGGGCGATCGCTGTTTACAAAAAGTTGCGAATGCGATTGGGGTGGCAGTCAGTCGTCCAGGGGATTTGGTCGCACGCTATGGGGGAGAAGAATTTGCGATAATCCTACCGAATACCCATCTGTCAGGGGCGAGTTATCTAGCGGAAAGAGTGCGATCGCAGATAGAAAATTTACAGATCCAAGCGGCTCCCAATGCGCCCTGTCGCTATGTCAGCATTAGTGCAGGAGTGGCGACGATGATTCCTGAAGCGAGTCGTTTACCCGTTCAGTTGGTTGCCGATGCTGATCATTTACTTTATAAGGCAAAAGAACAAGGACGCGATCGCGTTGTCAGTAATCTTTTGGTTATGCAGCCGATCAAAAAAAATTACCGTAATACCTTACCCCCTTCCGCCACCTTTGCCCTGCCTGCGCTGTCTGAACAAGATTTATTACAAAACTATATTGCCTATTTCGTTAGTCGGGGTGCGTCTGTCCACAGTGCGATCGATGGAAAACTCCTATTTTCCCAGCCCGTGTATGAATACGAAGGTTATAGTCCCGCTTTTTTAGAATATTGGCATCAACTTTCTGGGCGTAGTGATTTTGCCGAACTATCTCTGGAAGGAGATGTCCACAATTTCCATGATTTTTCGGTAAATCAATACACGGTACAGGAATGTTCTCGGTGTAGTCTGCCGATCGCGGTACAGTCGGGACAAGCCTACGATGTGCCGAATTGTAACCTTTGTTTAGTAGAAGAAGGAGCCAATGGGCCTGAACAGGAAACCTTGACCACAGAACAGGGCAAAACAGGAATCTTAGTGATTGGAGAACTGCCCAAGGATACAAACCCAACCCAGGAATGGCTCGCCAATAATGGCTTTGAAGTGTATTTTTCCCCCGATCCCCAAGCGTTGGGTCGTCCCTACTGGGGATTACCGATTCAATTGATCATTATCACCACCGATTTGTCCAAAACAGAAATCGAAGAATGGGAAAAAGAGCTACGCACTCACCCCAATTTGCAAACGGTTCCCTTGATTGCTTTTAGTCTCAAAGCAGGGAGTGGTTTGCCCTGGCTGGGTCGTTCGGTGGAGATCGCAGATTATATTTTGCCTCCGTTTAATGGGGTTTCTCTGATTCGTCATTTGAATCGTTTGAATAAAATGCGGGAATCTCATCAAAAATCTCAAATTTTTTGGTTTCCAAAGTAATCAATTACAATCATCAATGATTGGCTCTAATTCTTTATTTAATCCTAAAAATTTAAGAATAATTTTGATTGCTATAATGAGAGCAGTTAATTTAAACCAGGAGATAGAAAAATGACAGATCCATTCACAATATTGACTGCCAGCGCGATCGCGGATTTAGCGTTTCGAGAGTTTATCAAGTCGGGAGCGGGTGAAGTGGCGAAAAAGTTTTCCGCAGGGGCGATCGCTAAAATGAATGAATTGCGTAAAATGATTGTTCATAAATTACGGGGCCAAGATGAAAAGTTGGATACAGCACTAACGGAAGCAGAAAAAGGTGATGTTACGGCGATCAAGACGGTGGGTGAACATTTAGAATCTGCCATGAAGGATGAAGTTTTTGCTCAAGAAGTGCAATCATTAGCCCAGCAAATTCAGCAAGATATTGATATTCAGCAGGGGGCGGGGGGAGAAGTTTGGAATGTGATTGGTAAGGCAGAGAAGAATGTATTTACGGATAATAAAGCACCGATTATTAAAGATAGCAGTGGTACGGTAACGATTAACTACGGTATGCCACCCCAAGCGTAGGAGAAAAAAATGTTCAACGAAACACCTGCTTTTGAGTCTTGGAATGTGACGGGTAAGGCAGAGCAGAATCTTTTTACAGATAATAAAGCTCCCTTTGTTAAAGATAATTCTGGTACTGTCAATATTAACTATGGTAGTTCGGGAAAAGCTTCTCTAGCAGGAAATCCTTTTGTACCACCGCAACCCCGTGAGGAAGACAAGGGAGGATTGATTGGTCGGGAAACAGAGTTAACCAGACTGCATGAGTTATTGCAAACCAAGAAGAACGTCTGTGTGGTGTCGGGAATGGGAGGAGTAGGTAAAACGGAATTAGTGCGGGAGTATGTCAAAAGCGATGATTGCCAGGCGCATTTTTCGGGAGGAGTATTTTATGTTGATGTACGGAGTCGTGAGAATATTGCGGCGGATATTGTGGCCGTGACACAGTATCATTTTCAGGCACAGATAGCGGATGGTTTATCGGATACCCAGAAAATAACTCAGTGTTGGCAAGCCTGGAAAACCCAGACCGAAGCGGTGTTATTGATTCTGGATGATGTATCTGGTTTAGCTAAAAATTTTAAACAATATTTACCGCTTTCGGATTTAGGGACATTGCGGTTACTGATCACTTCACGGGATACACCCGATCAACGCATTGCGGAAGAATTGCCTCTAAAAGTGTTATTACCTGAATCGGCAGTAGAATTATTAGCTTCGATTATTGGCGAAGAAAGAGTGGCAAGAGAAACACCCGCCGCAGAAAGACTTTGTGAGGAGTTGGGCTATTTGCCCTTGGCGTTGGAATTGGTGGGTTATTACTTGGAGGATGAGGATTATCAATCCCTTTCTTTGGCCGCGATGGGGGATAAGTTAAAGGAAAAGGTTAAACATCCTGCTTTGTCACCCGAAGAAGTGCCGATGGCGATCGCAGCGACTAGGGGAATTCAAGCGGCTTTTGATTTGAGTTGGGATGAGTTGACACCAGAGGCAAAATATCTCGCTTGTGTGTTGGGGTCATTTGCAGAGGCGGCGATTTATTGGGGTTTTGTGAGAGGTATCTATGCAAAGTTACAGGGTGAATCTTTTAGTGAGGATAATCTGAAAGATAAGTGGCTAAAATCTCTCAGGAAACTGCACCTTGTTCTGACGGTGGAGACGGATATTTATGATTTGCATCCTCTGATTAGGGATTATTTAGGAGAACAATTTAAAAAGCATCCTCAATACAGTGAGATTAAACAGGCATATTGTGATCTATTTGTGAGGGTTGCTGATGCGGTCGAGCAATCAACGACCCTAGCAGTATTTAATCTGATTGAACCTCATTTAAAAAAGATGATTGATTGGTGCGAGGGGAATGAAGATGTTCAATTTGCCTTTAGCCTAAATGGATTAGCATTTCTTTACTATTCCCAAGGGAAATATGACGAAGCTGAACCTCTCTATCTGCGATCACTTTCTATCTATGAAAACCAATTAGGAGAAAATCATCCCGACTTTGCCAACAGTCTCAACAATCTGGCAGCACTTTACCATTCCCAAGGGAAATACGACGAAACTGAACCTCTCTATCTGCGATCGCTTTCTATCAGGGAAAAGCAATTAGGAGAAAATCATCCCGACGTTGCCACCAGTCTCAACAATCTGGCAAGTCTTTACAATTTCCAGGGGAAATACGACGAAGCGGAACCTCTCTATCTGCGATCGCTTTCTATCTGGGAAAAGCAATTAGCAGAAAATCATCCCAACTTTGCCGCCGCTCTCAACAATCTGGCAGAGCTTTACCGTACTCAAGGAAAATACAACGAAGCGGAACCTCTCTATTTGCGATCGCTTTCTATCAGGGAAAAGCAATTAGGAGAAAATCATCCCGATGTTGCTACCAGTCTCAACAACTTAGCGTTACTTTACTATTCTCAAGGGAAATACAAGGATGCGGAACCTCTTTATTGGAGATCGCTTTCTATCTATGAAAACCAATTAGCAGAAAATCATCCCGACATTGCCACTAGTCTCAACAATCTGGCTTTACTTTACAATGCCCAAGGGAAAGACGAAGAAGCCGAACCTCTCTATCGGCGATCGCTTTCTATCAAGGAAAAGCAATTAGGAGAAAATCATCCCGACGTTGCCACCAGTCTCAACAATTTAGCGTTATTTTATAACGCCCAAGGTAATTATGCAGACGCAAAAAATCTATCTCAACGAGCCTTAACCATTTATCAAAACGCATTAGGCGATCACCACCCCGATACTCAAGACTCTCTATTGGCAACAAAGATGTTTAACGTACAAGTCCTTCTGAATTGCGATTCAGATACATTATTTACTATTCTAAAAGCCATTGCTCAACAAGCAAACCTTCCCTATCCAGATACAGAAAAAAATTTAATGTTGCTAGAAAGAATTGCAACCAATCCCCAACTATTGCAGAGCCTACGGGAAGCATTGCATAGTTAAACAATATTGATTCTAGACCATACATTACTGTTGCAGAGATATACATTAATCTTGCAGAGCTTACGGAAAATATTTGCAGGGAATAAAGTGAGATCGGTGTTTTTATTGAGTTTAGGAAGTGCGATCTCTGTTGGGTTGTGAAGAGAGGGGAAAGGGCGATCACTGTTTGGTTGTGGAGAGAGGAGAGGGCGATCGCGTTTTGGTCGTGGAGAGGGAAGAGAGGCGATCGCTGTTGGGTTGTGAAGAGAGGAGAGGGCGATCGCTTTTGAAGACTTTAGATTAAACTGGATTAACTTTTAGCAAAATATGAACTACTGAGGTAAAACAATGCTCCAACTACATCCAGAACCCTTAACCAAGAACGGACAAGATTTTGTGGTTTTGCCCTATGCCGAATTTCAACAAATCCAAGAACTGTTAGAAGACTTAGAGAATTTAGAAGACCTACGACAAGCCAAAGCAGAACAAAAAGATGACCCAATCTATTCATTAGAAGCTGTAAAAAACATTTTATTTCAATCTGAACATAATTGGGAAAATGCTCTTGAAAAATTAAAAACAGAGACTCCAGAAAACCAAGCCGAAAAAATCAAAAAATTGTTTGACTCTTGGAATCAATCCAATGATGAACAAGAACAAAAAGCAACATTGGAAATTATTCAATCTGTGGAAAAGGTGGCCATTTAAAACAATGGAAAAAGTTATTATGCTCGATTCATCACCAGTGGGATTAATTACCAATCCCAAAGCCAATCCTTTAGCAAAAGACTGTCAGCAATGGTTTTATACACTACTTCAAAGAAAGTATAAGGTAATATTACCTGAAATCGTAGATTATGAAATTAGACGAGAATTATTAAGAGCAAATAAACTATCAGGTTTAACGAGGTTAGATCAGCTTAAATCAGAAATTCTTTATCTACCGATCACCACAGAAATTATGTTAAAAGCCGCCGAACTATGGGCTAAAGCCAGACAACAGGGAAAACCAACTGCCGATAATCAAGCCCTAGATGGAGATGTGATTTTAGCGTCTCAAGCTCTGGCGTTAAAAAATCTTGATTATGAAGTGATTATTGCCACCAGCAACAAAAAACACCTATCCCTCTTTACTGAGGCAGAAGACTGGCAAAACATTTAAAGGCGATCGCGTTTTATTGAGTTCGAGAAGTGCGATCGCTTATTTTAACAATCTTTCATATTTTTCATGAATTCCTATTCAAACCCAAATATAATCTTCGCCATCTTTAAAAGCTAAAGCTCGATAATTAATACCCACTCTTGCAGACCAAAACTTTCCAACTTTTTTAAAAGGGATGATTTAGATCATTTTTTAACAATTCAAAATTCTTCCTAGCCAATATCTGAATTGGTTTAGGTAACTGATTAAAACACTGCCAAAATCTTTGATTCGTTCGATGCACTTACAACTCCCTTAACTGACCCTTACTTTTTTCCAATAAAGATTCCTCAATCAAAAAATCAAGTCTTCCTGAATTAGAATCTTCTTCAATTTGATTTTCCCACTGTTGAGCATCTAATTCATTAATCCAATTTTTTAAATAGGTAAATTCATGATCCGTAAGCGTTTCAATTTCTGTTTGAATTAATTGTAACTTTGTCATATTAGTGATCCCTGTAATAACAATTTATTTCTTATTTTATCATTTTTTCTATAATAATTCGTATCATGTAACAGATCGCTTTAGAATCACTTTTTTGAAGAGAGTTAAAGGAAGGTTCTTTTTAGGGTAGTTTAAGGAGTAATCGCTGTTTTGAAAGAGAGAGCGATCGCATTTTATTGAATTTAGAGAGTGCGATCGCTTAGGGTAACAGAGCAATTTTTTGAGCCAGTTGGGTGTGGAGTTTATGACTCGCTTTATAGGCCAAATAATGAGCCTGGGGAATTTTTCCGAGCAAACTTAAATCCCCAATTAAATCCAATAATTTATGACGCACAGGTTCGTTCTCAAAACGCAGGGGAGGATTGAGCCATTTTTCGCGATCGCAGACCAAGGCATTTTCTAAACTGCCGCCCTTAATTAATCCCATGCCCCGTAACTGTTCAATTTGATCGGCAAATCCAAAGGTTCGAGCAGGGGCGATCGCATTTTTAAATTCTTCAATCTGAGGATTCCAACTATACCATTGACTCCCGATGGGCTGGTAGGGATAATCCACACCATAGGAAAATAGCATCTGGGGTGAAGGTAAAGCCGCCACAAATATATCCCCTTCCTGATGCCAAATCGGTTCTGTAATCTGTTTTTCAGGAATTAAATGATTGTTAAAAGATTCAATCCCTGCCGACGCGATCGCCTCCATCCAAATTTTCGCAGAACCATCCAAAAGCGGAACTTCAGGGCCATCAATTTCAATCCGTGCCTCATCAACCCCACTCATCACCAACGCCGCTAAAAGATGTTCAACCGTGCGGACTGTTGCCTCACCTTCCCCCAACTCCGTAGAAAGCATTGCTTCCTGAACAATCCCTAAACTAGCAGGAATTATCGGTTGTCCAGGAACATCAGTTCGGACAAAATATCGCCCCTTTCCCAATCTGGTTGGTAAAATGCTCACCTGAGTTTCCACCCCAGAATGCAAACCAACCCCTTGAATCGTAAAACTTTCTTTGAGCGTATTGGTCATTACCCTAAAATTTCTCCCCAATCCCAAAATTGACCCGCGATCCGCCCTGTTCATTAATCCCATAATCAATCCGAATAGGGCCAACAGGAGATTGAATTCGTACCCCAATTCCATAACCGTAGCCCTGACCAGGTAAACCCCGAATAATTGAGGGAATGCCTGGCACAGCGTCATCCGAGCCTAAAGTCGAACCGTAGTCAAAAAAGAGTGCGCCGCCCACCGCCGAAATAATGGGAAAACGGTATTCCGCCGTTGCCTGAACATAGCTCCGTCCATTGCCCACATCTCCCTCCGCATAACCCCGCACCGAATTACTACCGCCGATAATAAAAGCCTCATAGGGCGGTAAATCCCCTAAAACTGTCCCTGCTTGAATATTAAAAGCCAAGGCCTGGGGCTGGGTACTTTCCGTAAAGCCAAAACCCGTTAAATCCAGCCAATTGACGGGGAGATAGTAACTATAACTACCTCGTAAACGGTTAAATAAAATACTACCCGAACCAACAGGGGCAGTTTGTTCCATCCCAAAACGAATCACCGAACCACTGGTGGGTTGCAACGGACTATTACGGGTATCCTGGGAGGCTCCCACCGAGAAAATCCAGAGATCATCGATCCCACTAGGACTGAAGGCTAGATTTTGAGAGCCATAGCCATTGAGGGGAGCCGACAAGGGAGCAATATCTCCATCTCCATCCGTCAGTTCGACGTGTTGATACGTAAAGCCCGCCGATAATCGCCAATCGGGAGCGGTAAAGATATCAGGAGCGAGGGGACGGAAAAAAGTAACCCCTAAACCAGTCCGAACCACTCTAGGACTATCCAGATTATCGAGGGTTCTAATAGAAGACTCATTTCCGTCATAGACCAGGGTAATGGTACGACGACGGAAACCGTTGACGGTATAGGCGGTGCGATAGGGATCTCCCGCAATCCAAGGATCGGTGAAATTGACATCAAATAATAATTCCCGTTGTCCCACTTGCAATTCCGTTCCAAAGGTTTGGGCATTTCCTCCCAAATTCTTTTCTTGATAACTCAAGGTGGCAAAGAGTCCACTGGTGCTACTGACCCCGCCCCCAGCCGCGATGGAACCTGTATTGCCTTCCACCACATCTACATTGACAATTACTTCCCTGGGATCTGTCCCAGGATTAAAGGAAAAACGAGCATCCTCAAATAACCCTAAGCCATAGATTCGTTGTAAATCTCTTTGGGCTGTATTGCGGTTAAAAACGTCCCCAGGCTTCAATTGCATTTCACGGGTGACGATGAACTCACGGGTTCTGCCTGTGGCGGGTTCATCGTCTGCATTAAAAAATCGAACTTGAATATTTTCCACAATCCCTTCAGAAATGACCAGAGTCACCTTGCCGTCTTCTCCGACCTTGGGCGCACCAACGACCTGGGCTAGGTCATAACCATTAGAGGAGTACCATTCATTGATTTTTTTGATGCCTTCTTGTAACTCTCTCAGATTTAAAATTTTTCCGTATTGTTCAGAAAACGTGGTAGCGAGGATATCATCGGGTAAAACTTTGGCTTTATCGGTGGCAGGAACAGTTTCAATGACGACGGATTGAAGAACGGGGTTGGGTTGAACCGCAAAGGTGACTCGGACTCCCAGTGGCGTATCTTCGGGGCTAACTTTAACATTGCCAAAATAACCTGTGGCGTAAATAGCGTTGACATCTTCCTGTAACTGCGATCGCGTTGCTGTCCGTCCAGGCTTGGTACTAACAGTGTTATAGACTAATTTTTCCAGTTCTGGGGTCGCTCCACTGACAACGACTTCACTGACCAAGACACGAGCCTCGGTTTTTCCGTCGGGTTGGGCGGATTCCTGGGGGGGAGTGGTGGTGGGAGAAGAGTCGAAGGAAGGCAGTTGTTGGGACGGTTGTTCTGTCGGGATTGGCGTATCGGTTGCAGGCGCAGGAACGGCTTCTGGTGGGGATGTTTCGCTTGCAGGGGAAGGCGTTGCTTCGGGAGTTGGTGTCTCGCTTGCAGGAACAGTTTCTGGAGTCGGTGTTGTTTCCTGAGCTAAGAGGAGATTAGGACTAAAAAAATTTGCTTTCTGAGGAAACTTGTTCGTGCTTATCGGGTCAAAATTAACGGGTATCGATTTAAAGGGAAAGATAGCTCTACTGGTTGATTGGGGAGAATGAGACTCCGTTGCTCCCTTGGCAATAGTTGGTACAAGTACCAAGCTAGTTGTCGTCAATAGCAGGCTGAATAATGGAGAGATATACACGTTTTTATTGTTGTTTAACACGTCCTAACACCCAATCAAGCAATAAAGTGAGCAAATGTAAATTAACTGTCTATATAAGGTACTACGATTTGACGATCGCCCCACAGAATTATCCTTAGATCAAAGCGTGACTAAAGTACAGTTCTTGTCTTCAGTCTTGACTTTTTCCGAAATAGAATGTTCCTGATCTAGATTTAGACGGAAACCTGGGCGATTTGTTCTAAGACTCGTTTTTGTACCTGTTGGTAGGCCGATTCAACTTGGCCAAGATCTCGTCGGAAGCGGTCTTTATCTAAAACTCTGGCTTGGGGATCGGTCTGGGCTTGATCCCATAATCGACAGGTATCTGGACTAATTTCATCGGCGAGCAAGATTTGTCCTTGGGAATCTAAGCCAAATTCTAATTTAAAATCCACTAGGGTAATATTACAGCAATTAAAAAAGTCTTTGAGATATTCGTTAATCTGTAATGCTTTAGACTGCAATTCTTCCAATTGTTCGGGAGTCGCTACTTCTAACACTAAAATGCGATCGCGGGTCAGGAGCGGATCACCGAGAGCATCATCTTTTAAATAAAACTCCACCAGGGGAAAGGGTAAAACAGTGCCTTCCGTTAAACCTGTTTGTTTACAAAGACTCCCTGCGGCGATATTTCTCACCACCACTTCGAGGGGCAAAATTTTCACCGATTTAACCCGCATCTGGTTCGGCGAGGGCGTGTTGAGGTAATGGGTCGCAATTCCCAAGGATTCTAACCAGCGAAACAAAGCGGCAGAAATCGCACAATTAATTTCGCCTTTTCCCTGAATTTGTCCGCGTTTTTGGGCATTAAAAGCCGTCGCATCATCTTTAAAAACGGTCAAAAGAATCTCTGGATCATCGGTCGGATAGAGAATCTTTGCTTTGCCTTCGTAGAGTTTTTCCATGAGTCCCATTGAACACAAATGATTGGCTTGACCATCTTACCGCACGACCGCAAGGTTATCTGTTTGAGCTAGGGCAGAGAAAGAAGTGACTCTTGATTCCAATTGATTGACAGGAGGCAAGACACTGAATCTTTTAATCCAAATATCTATCAATTAAGATCTTGAGTTTTTGCTTGGTAATCGCCCCTTCATGGGATGCAATTAATTTTTTATTTTTAAAGAAACGAAAGCCCGGAACCCCTTCTACTTTATATTCGCTGGCCGCGATGGGACTGGAATCAACATTTAATTTGAGAACTTTTAATCGATCGCCGTATTCAGTCGCGATCGCTGTAACGGAAGGAGCCACCAGACGACAGGGACCACACCAGACCGCCCAAAAATAAGCCAAAACCAATTGATCCGTTTCTAATGCTTCTTGAAATTCTGCGTCCGTGATTTCGAGTAAACTCATGAGAAAATTTTTATAATAGAATTCTAAACAAACAAAATAAACTATACCAATTAACAGGCCCAAACAAACCATCCGTAGGGGCGCAAGGCTTGCGCCCAAAACCTGCGCCCAAAACCTGCGCCCCAAAACTTCAGCTATACCCGAATAACTAAATTTTATTAAAGATCATTCAACTTACGGCGCAGATCTTCCAATTCCGCATCAATTACCCCATCCGTCGGAGTAGCCGTTTTTGCCGCTTCAATTTGGGGAGTCGCTGGACTAGAAGCCGCAGGTAACGCACCACCACTCATTTGGGCCTTGAGCATGGCTAATTCATCATCCACATCACTACTCGATTCCAGTTGGGCAAACTGCTGTTCAATGCCATAGCCCCCTAATTCTCCTACCGCCTGGGAACGAGCTTCTAAATCGAGAACCTTATTTTCCATCCGTTCAAAGGCTCCCATCGCACTGCTCGTATCAATACCGCCCAGGGTTTTTTGCAATTCTTCGTTGGCCTTAGCCGCTTTTGCCCTGGCTTGGAGCATATTTTTCTTGGTCTTAGCCTCAGAAATTTTTCCTTCTAGGGCAACCAAATTTCGACGCAAACTCTCAACCTGTCCCGATTGTTGTTCTAATTGAGCTTTCAGGGTTGCGGCCGTATCACTAAAGGTTTTCTTGCGGGTTAGGGCTTCTTTCGCAAGAGCTTCGTCTCCCTTGGTTAAAGCTAACTTAGCTCGTTGTTCCCATTTACCTGCTTCAGTAATATCACTGTTATAACGTTGTTCTGTTCGCTTTTGTTCTGCAATGGTGCGAGCAACGGCCTGGCGCAATTGAACCAAGTCTTCCTGCATATCAATGACCGCTTGTTCCAGTACTTTTTCTGGATCTTCGGCTTGACTGACGAGATCGTTTAGATTTGCACGGACAACTCGGCTCAGACGGTCAAATAATCCCATAATCTTGTCTATCCTTTCAGCATCGTGGGGGTTGGGTGTAGGCTCTAGGCAAAGGGGAAATCAGATTAAGTATGATAGATTTGTAGCCCCTGCTTAGGCGCGATTACCTTTTAATATAAACTACGCGACGAGATTATTTTACCTGGTCAGCAATCAATTTATTGCCGATCGCGGGCTAGTCAAAGCTAATCAAAAAAGCAATAACAGAAATAATTATAGTATAATCAGTAGGCTATACCTGTTTTATGTTAAATGTAACTCTTTTAGTTTATTAATTTGCTTCCAGATTGGCATGACGTTTCAGTGAATTGAACGAATCCCCCAGCCTCATTATTTACCCCTTATCTATAGCGCGAACACGGAATGAAATCACCAACACAACAACGGTTTGACTACGTTAAAATTGCGATCGCCTCTCCAGAAAGAATCCGTCAGTGGGGAGAACGCAGCCTTCCCAACGGCATGGTTGTCGGTGAAGTAACCAAACCCGAAACCATCAATTACCGTACCCTCAAGCCAGAAATGGACGGACTTTTCTGCGAAAAGATTTTTGGCCCCTCGAAGGATTGGGAATGCTGGTGTGGAAAATATAAACGGGTACGTCATCGGGGGATTGTCTGTGAACGCTGTGGTGTGGAAGTCACCGAATCCCGCGTGCGTCGTCATCGCATGGGCTACATTAAACTGGCGGCTCCCGTCACCCATGTTTGGTATTTAAAGGGAATTCCCAGCTATTTAAGTATTTTGTTGGATATGCCCCTACGGGATGTAGAGCAAATTGTTTACTTCAATGCCTACGTCGTCCTTAATCCTGGGAATGCCAGTAACTTACAGTACAAGCAACTCCTCACCGAAGACCAGTGGGTTGAAATTGAAGATCAAATCTATGCCGAAGACTCGGAACTAGAGGGCATTGAAGTTGGCATCGGGGCTGAAGCCATTCAGCGTGTCTTAGAAGAATTGGAATTAGAAGATGTGGCCGAAAAGCTACGGGAAGAAATTCTGGATAGTAAGGGACAAAAACGGGCCAAGCTGATTAAACGTCTCCGCGTTATTGATAACTTTATTGCGACCAATTCCCACCCCGATTGGATGGTATTAAGTGCCATTCCCGTCATTCCCCCTGATTTGCGGCCAATGGTGCAACTGGATGGGGGACGGTTTGCGACCTCCGATTTGAATGATCTTTATCGACGGGTTATCAACCGTAATAATCGTTTAGCCCGACTCCAGGAAATTCTCGCCCCCGAAATTATTGTCCGTAATGAAAAACGGATGTTACAGGAAGCCGTCGATGCCCTGATTGACAATGGACGACGGGGACGTACGGTGGTCGGAGCGAATAACCGCCCTCTCAAATCCCTTTCGGACATTATTGAAGGAAAACAGGGTCGTTTCCGTCAAAATCTACTTGGAAAACGGGTGGATTATTCAGGACGTTCTGTCATTGTCGTCGGCCCCAGTCTGAAAATTTATCAGTGTGGTCTGCCCCGTGAAATGGCGATCGAACTCTTCCAACCCTTTGTCATTCATCGTCTGATCAAACTAGGGATGGTCAATAACATTAAGGCGGCCAAGAAACTGATTCAGCGAGCCGATCCTCAAGTGTGGGTCGTCCTAGAAGAAGTGATTACGGGCCATCCTGTCCTGTTAAACCGCGCACCGACCTTGCACCGTTTGGGGATTCAAGCTTTTGAACCCATTTTGGTCAATGGTCGAGCGATTCAACTTCATCCCCTCGTTTGTCCTGCCTTTAACGCTGACTTCGACGGAGACCAAATGGCGGTTCACGTCCCTTTATCCCTAGAAGCCCAAGCAGAATCCCGTTTGTTAATGTTGGCTTGCCATAATGTGTTATCTCCTGCTACGGGACGACCGATTGTCGCTCCTTCCCAGGATATGGTTTTGGGTTGTTATTACCTAACGGCGGATAATCCAAAAGCTCAAAAAGGCGGCGGAACCCATTTTGCTAACCTGGATGATGTGGTCAAGATTTTTGACCAGGGCGGTGTGGATCTCCATGCTTCGATTTGGGTTCGTCATAATGATGTGAATGTTGTCACCGATAAGCCCGATGATGAAATTCTGAAAACCGAAACCCTGGAAGATGGCACAGTGATGAAATATTATCGCCAACGCAAATTACGGGAAACGGCGGAGGGAGAATTGCTGGCTCAGTATATTTTAACTACGCCTGGACGGGTTATGTATAATATGACGATTGAAGCGGCCTTAAACGTGGTTTAATCAAAAGTCAAATTTTTACATACCATACAATCTGATGCTGGCTAGGGTTTGGAGTGCATCCCTGATTGGGATTGAATCGGTCAAGGTGGGGGTAGAAGTGGATGTGTCAGGGGGCTTGCCTGCCATTACGGTAGTGGGTCTGCCTGATACGGCTGTCCAGGAATCGAGGGAACGGGTGAGGGCCGCGCTGAAAAATTCAGGTTTTGCTTTTCCTGTTCGTAAGATTGTCATTAATCTCACCCCTGCTGATTTACGCAAGGAAGGCCCCAGCTTTGATTTACCCATTAGTGTGGGCGTTTTAGCAGCTTCTGAACAGGTTGATCCCCAATTGTTAGGGGATTTTTTATTTGTGGGAGAAATGTCGCTTGATGGGAGTTTACGGGCAGTGCCTGGGATTTTACCGATCGCCGCCAGAGCCGAAAAATTAGGGTTCACGGGAATGGTGGTTCCCTTGGATAATGCCCAGGAAGCGGCGATTGTTAAGGGAATTTCGGTTTATGGTTTTAAGCATTTATCGGAAGTGGCTCAGTTTTTGGCCGAACCCGATCGCCATCAAGCCGTCCAGTTAGACGCGATCGCTGAATCAACCAAATTGCCCTTTCCTACTCCCGATCTCAAAGATGTCAAAGGACAAAATCACGCTCGCCGTGCCTTGGAAATTGCCGCCGCAGGGGGTCATAACCTCATTTTTGTGGGGCCTCCAGGCAGTGGAAAAACCATGCTGGCCCGACGTTTACCAGGCATTTTGCCGCCGTTAGGATTTGAGGAAGCCTTAGAAGTATCAGAAATTCATTCGGTGGTAGGGTTACTCAAAAATAAGGGGTCTTTAATCCGAGAACGACCGTTCCGCGCTCCCCATCATTCGGCCTCTGGCCCTTCCTTAGTCGGTGGCGGCAGTTTCCCCAGACCTGGAGAAATTTCTTTGGCCCATCGGGGAGTGTTGTTTTTAGATGAATTAACGGAATTTAAACGCAATGTGCTGGAATTTTTACGCCAGCCCCTAGAAGATGGATTTGTCAGTATTTCCCGCACCAAACAATCTGTTACCTTTCCCGCCCAGTTTACCTTAATTGCCAGCACCAATCCCTGTCCCTGTGGTTATTTCGGTGATCCCATTCAAGCCTGTTCCTGCTCTCCCCGCCAACGCGAAATGTATTGGGCAAAATTATCAGGCCCGTTAATGGATCGCATTGATTTACAAGTGGCAGTCAACCGATTGAAACCCGAAGAGATGACTCGCCAACCCACAGGAGAAGATTCCCAAGCCATCCGCGATCGCGTTAAACAAGCTCGACAAGTTGCCCAGGAACGGTTTAAACAGGAAAAATCCATTAAATCTAATGCCGAAATGCAGTCGGGTCATCTACGCCAATTTTGTCAATTAGATGAAGACAGTCGGAGTTTATTGGAGGGAGCCATTCGCAAATTAGGATTATCAGCGAGGGCAATGGACCGGATCTTAAAAGTGTCCCGAACGATCGCAGACTTGGCAGAAAGCGAAAAAATCCAGAGTTCTCATGTGGCTGAAGCGATTCAATATCGGACATTGGATCGCATTGCTTAATTTTTCTCACCAAGGATCTAGAAACTTTGAAGCCAGAAAGACCCAACACGAGAGAAAAAATCCCAAGGTCTTAATACTTTCTTTAAAATCACTCCCCAGGGATATGTATTTTTACTCATACTTTTGGCTTCCTAATGTCAAGATTTTATGGCTCAAGAATAAAAACTTACGTGTTAATACGGTTGACTCAACGGGGGGACAATCATTTTTTTGGACAATTAAGACTTGATGCTTAAGAATTATGGATATTTTTTTACAAAAAATTTTGTTTTTTCGGAAAAATTCGCCTCTACTGGATACCTAATAACTCCAAAACAGAATAGATTGATTTTTCTCTATGACCATAGTAAAGTTAAGCATTTTTACTGATTTGTCATGAGTAGGATTAACGATACAGTCTTTGTATGAGAGTTTTGTAAACTTTTGTTTTTAATTATTGACCTTTGTCGCCTCGTATGTCTCGATTCTGTTCTTTTTGCACTATCCTGCTCAATTGACAATAACAGGTTTCGATTCATCTCACTTAGTGTTTTTTTGGTAGTGTAGACGACACTCTCTGTTTTTAAGTCTTGTTTAATTAACTCATAGGCAAATAGTCCATGTATCGCCAATTCTCTTTTTTCAATCGTTTTGATCAAGAAATGACCCCTCCCTTAATTTCTTTTAATCAAGTTCCCCAGGCGACCCATCGCTTCAAGTTTTCTATGCTTCAGTATCTAACGACAGCACTCTTAAAACTAGCGCGTAATTTGGAAAGTAGGTTAAAGAGCGCGACTCCCCTTATTTTTCAGCCGAATCTTCAGGAAGAATCCCTTTCAGACGCGATCGCAGATCCAAAAAATCATAATTTTGCAGTGGAGTTGGGTCAAGCCCTAGAGAGAGATGAACTTTTTCTAGATTATCAACCCCAAATTGAGCTAGAAACGGGACAATTGTTGGGGGTTGAATCTTTGGTTCGTTGGCATCATCCCCGTCTAGGGCGCATTTCTCCTGCTGATTTTATTCCCATTGCAGAAGAAACAGGACTGATTATTCCCATGGGTTATTGGATTTTGCGTCGGGCTTGTCAGCAATATAAACAGTGGCAGTCCTTGGGAATTGCCCCGTCTAAGTTATCAGTTAATCTTTCTCTCTGTCAACTTAAAGACCCCAATCTTGTCCCCGTTATTCATTCAATTCTCACCGAAACCGAGATCAATCCCGATTATTTAGAACTTGAAATTACCGAAAGCTTCATGGCATCAAATATTTCTGCCGCGATCGCGACTTTGACCGAACTGCGGAAATTAGGAATCCAGATTGCGATCGATGACTTTGGGACAGGTTATTCTTCTCTTTCGTCCTTGAAAAATCTACCGATTCAAACCCTCAAAATTGATAAATCCTTCCTGGATGATTTGTTGGTAACAAACAAAAATCAGGTCATTTTACAAAGTATCATTGAATTGGGGCATCGTCTGAAACTGCAAATAATTGCTGAAGGTATCGAAAATGAAGGACAACTTAAAATGCTTAAGGCAATGAATTGCGATTGTGGTCAGGGTTATTTTTTGAGCCGCCCCCTCCACCTCGAAGCACTGATTCACTATTTTCGACAAGTCAAATTAGGCATTCATCTACCGCAACTTCTTTTTTCTTAGAATAATCAATGGTGGATTCTCTTTTTAAAAGATTAATCATCACTGATTGGTGTAATATCTATCGTTATAAAATAAGCAAAAAAAAGTTATACTAGGATCATGAACATTACTGCTCTCACTCCTCGTTTTTCTGGACAAGCTATTCCCTCGACTCTCCTCAATGATCTAGTTAATCGCCAAGCAACAGGGAAATTAACCGTTCAGAATCCCTTTGATGAACTAGTGACTTGGCAGGTTTATTTGGGCAATGGTAAAATTCACTTTGCCAATAGTGCGACTGGCCCCGAAGAAAGACTTAACTATTTGATGGGTAATCATCTTAATAAGAGGAAAATCACCCTCCCCCCAAAGATTCATAATGATTATGATTACCTCTGTGAACTCTGGAAAAAAGAGATTTTTTCTTTCCAACAAACTCGCTCGATCCTGACCCAATTTACCCAGGAAGCTTTAGTTCAAATTCTTTCTTTACCTAAAACAAATTGTGATTTTAATAAAAACGATAATCTACATCATTTATTTTTGAATTTAGACTTCCAGAAATCGATCACTCCTCTCAAACATAAAATTCGTTACTGGTGGGAACTAAAGTCAGAAATTAATTCTCCCTTTCAACGTCCCCTGGTCGAAAATTGGGATAAATTCAACCGAACTTTAGTTAAAGCCGAACTACGTGGATACAATCTACTGAAGGGATTCCGTCAATGTATGGAAAATCTCGATTGTCTCTACGGTATTGCGAGTCATACCCAATTGAGTACCCTACAGTTGGCTCTGCTGATGCGCCCTTTGATTAAATCAGGGGAAATTAAAATGTTGTCCTATCAGGAGATTGAAACCGATAATCGTCCCCTGGTGGTCTGTGTTAACGATCGCCCAGCAATGCAGAGAATCCTCCAATATACCCTAGATGCGGGGGGGTTCCGATCGCTACAATTAGAAGATCCTTTCAAGGCATTGTCAATTCTGTTGGGACAACAACCCAAAGCAATTCTTTTAGATGCAGATATGGAAAGTATTAGTGGTTATCAGCTCTGCTCACTGTGTCGTAAGTCGGGCGCATTGAATGAGGTTCCCATCTTTATTTTGGGAGAAAATAATGGTATCAGCGAGCGGATTCGGGCAAAACTGTCGGGAGCGTCTGCCTATATCGGGAACCCTTTTTTCCCCAATGAATTACTCAATTTGATTGATCCCGCCAGTAATTACGCGATTTCTGCCTAATTTTTGGGTTTAATTCTATAATATTTTTTGAGTTAATATTTCCCCTTGCTGACTCCGAACCAGGATATGGCGATCGCGGTCAAATAAAATAGATCCCACCTGAATAGATTTTGCTGTGTGTTCATAAATATACCGTTGAGACCGAAAATCAATGGTGTCGGCGATCGATTGGTAGATTTGCTTGACCCAGTTTTGGTTTAATTCCTGATCCCATAGACGTAATTTTGTTAACGCCATTTCTGTGGTTTCACAAACCAAAAGTTGCTGAAGATAGGGAGTTGATAATCCAATTTTTACTGCCTGGGCAGTGAGAATTTCTAGACGCGCATCCGCTAAATGATGGTGAGTATGAAAAATTCCCCCTGCTAATTTAATTAATTTACCGTGATAACCAAAGAGCAAAATCTGATTAATTTCAGTTAACGCCGCCGCCACTAATAAAGGTCCTAACCAATTTGCCGTTTTCATTAGTTGAGCAGGATTAATGCCCAGTTGACGGGCTAAATCTAAACCATTTTCCCCAACACAAAAGACTAAACAATCAAATTCTTTTGCTTTTTGGATCAACTCATCTTGAAAAGTTTCTAATTGCTGAGGCGCACTCAGGGGTTGGGAAATCCCCGTTGTTCCTAATAAAGATAATCCTTCAACCACTCCAAAAGCCGCATTAGAAGTTCTTTCGGCTAAAGCTTTTCCCTCTGGCAAAATAAGGGTGACTAAAATCGTTTCTGATGGTCTTAAAAAAGGTTCTAGATTCCCTTGAAATAACTGTTGTGCATAATGATAAATTGCCGCTTGACCGTCCTGATCAAGCTTTTTTCCAATGCCTTCACCGCCTTCAATGATGACTTGAGAAAGGCCCTCTTTGAGTTCTACTAAGGCCCAAATCGGGGTATCACGAGTTAAATCTAAGTTATCGCCTGGATCACTACGAGTAATCGCTAACGCTTTTTGTTCCTCTAATTTGGCAACCTGTTCGATCGCAATTTCCACGATTTCAGCAGGTTCTAATAGGTTGACTTTCACAGACGAAATCGAAGAATTTTCCCTTAAATGACGTAGAGCCGCGATCGCCGAAGCACAGGCAAAAACAGGGAGAGTATAACCAGAACGAGCTTGAGGCATGGGAGACGGGGATTATGGGGACTTTAATTGGGCAATTTCAGCTTTTTGTCGTTCGATTATTGCTTTTAGAGTTTGATTTTCCTGTTGTAATCCTTGATTTTTGCGGATTAATTCCTGTCTGAGTTGTTCCTGTTTTTTCTCTTGCCGACGGCGATCGCTAATATCGTGAAAAGCTGCGATCGCAAAAATAATTTTTCCCTGATCATCATAAATAGGCACTGCCGAAAACTCCAGGGGAATAATCTGGCCGCCCTGATGAATTTCCATGTCTTCAATAGTTGTTGATTCCCCCTGTAACGCCCTAATCAAAGGATTATCGGTGATGGGATAAAACTGATTAGTTTCCACTTGATAGGATTGATAGACTACATTCAGTTGATCAATGGTTACTGATGCCAAAACGCCTTTCCCTAAAAGATCTAAAGCTCGATGATTGGCATAATAGGGATGACCCTCGGCATCGATAATGAAAATACCAACGGGGCAAATTTCTAGAAATTGTTTAAACTGTATCGGCAGAGACAATAACTGAGCGGTCATTCTGATGGTTGATTTCTCTAAAATTTCAATCGTTTAATTTTTTCGCGATCGCCGTGCAAGTTCCACCCATCCCATTAGCGCAAAAAGCTACTAGCGATCCAAAAGAATAGAAAAGCAACAAAACAAGCAACTTGCTCCGATGCTAGTCCAAACATCAACCCTGAAGCCCCTAAAAGACCTGCTAAACCTGTTCCCAAGGCAACCCCTAACAAAAGGGCAACTAAGGTGATCAAAAAGGCACGGCCAATTTTTCTTTCTTTGCGGTTAATAAAATAAATCGTAATAAAAACGCCGATGACCAATAGTAACGAACTAAAAGATCCCGTTGTATCGTGATTGAAAGCACTAATTCCCGCTAAAGCCGCAAAAACCCCTGCGGGCAACAAAATATCATTCCGAGAGGGAGTATCAACCAATTGTTGAATCCAGGCGGGGGAATTCGACATATTGAGCGACGGCAAAGACGGCGGCTTCTCGATCGCCCGTTCAGGAAACCGAATAACATCGGGAACCTTAATTTTGCCCTCTTGCCGTAACTTCAAACGATCCATCAAAATAGCATCATAGGCAGACTCGACAATATCTAAAGCGCGGCTGTCTCCCTGGTATTTTTGGCTTAGCCGACTTTTAACCGCCTGAATCTCATCAAAGGAAGAATCTTCTGTCACTCCAAGGGTTTGATAGGGAGTCTGTTCACTCATTTTTCGTATCTCCTCTGACATACTCTCTGCTACAGATCTATTCTTAAAATATTATGCTTTATCTTCGTAGTTTAGCGGATTGATCGCCCAAATGTCAGACCATTTTTCCAGAAAATTTGAAAAAAATAAAGGGGGATAACTTAATTTTCCCCCAAATCGTTAAAATTATTGAAATTTCTCCTAAATCACCATTCCGTCGGGAATCGTTCTGTTTTTAATGACCACCACAATGCCGCTACGGATATAGAAACCGTCGTCTTCTCGGTTCGCTTCCTGGACATTCTCTTTATTAATAATCATCACATTTTTGCCAATACGAGCATTTTTGTCGATAATGGCGCGACGGATAGTTGTACCCGCCCCAATACCAATAGGAACACTACTTTGATTGAAATTAGATTCCCTTTCTACCGCAGATTCATAGAAATCAGAACCCATCAGTAAGGAATCCTCAATCGTACACCCCGATTCAATGCGACTGCGAATCCCTAAAACCGAGTGATGAATACGACAGGCTTTGAGGATACAGCCTTCTCCAATCATAGATTCAGTGATACTACAATCTAAAATCTTTGAAGGGGGGAGATAGCGTCCACGAGTGTAAATGGGAGATTTTTCATCATAAAAGCTAAACGGTGGCTGGGGTTGCTGAGTTAAGGCTAAATTTGCCTCATAAAACGCTTCAATCGTTCCGATGTCTTCCCAATAGTCCGCAAAAAGATAGGCTTGTAGATTGTAATCCTTCGCAGAGGCGGGGATAATTTCTTTGCCAAAGTCGGTATGCTCCATATTGGCTTGGAGTAACTTGGCTAAAATTTCTTTTTTAAAAACATAAATCCCCATAGAAGCAATATAGGGATTTTCCTTGGCAACATCTGGGGTTAGGCCCAAAACGGTCGTATCCACCTGCATCTGTTTCAACGCTTCACCAGAGGGTTTTTCGGCAAAATCGATCACTCTTCCCTGGCTATCAATTTTCATTAACCCCAATTCGGGGGCTTTTTTTTCATTGACAGGAACAACGGAGAGGGTAATGTCTGCGTTAGTTTCTCGATGCCGTCGGACAAATTGGCTATAATCCATCCGATAGAGATGATCTCCCGACAGAATCAGGTATTCATCCACATCCCATTCCATAAATAGGGTTAGGTATTGACGGACTGCATCAGCCGTTCCTTGGAACCATTGGGGATTATCGGCCGTTTGCTGGGCCGCTAACACTTCGACGAATCCTTCCTGGAAGGCAGAAAAATTGTAAGTCTGGGCCAAGTGACGATTAAGGGAAGCCGAGTTAAATTGGGTCAGGGTATAAATTTTAACGATTTCTGAATTAATACAATTGCTGACGGGAATATCAATTAAACGATATTTGCCCGCTAGGGGAACGGCGGGTTTGGCTCTGAGCTTGGTTAGGGGATAAAGACGAGTACCCGCTCCGCCGCCGAGAATAATAGCTAAAACTCTTTTCAAAATAAGACCTCACGACTGCCTATAACACCTCTCAAGTCAAGTTTAGGACTGTGGGGGACATCTGGAAAGCAAGAGGTTGTAAAAAACTTCAAAAAGTTTATGAAATGGCCACAGGCTTTTTTAATCGGGAAACAAATAGTTACAAAAATAGGTCTAGGAACTAGATCTTGAAAATGTCTTCAAAAGTTTTCTATTTTATTGATTTTTCTTGTTATGCGTCGTTTTGCCCCTCTGTCAGTTTTTTTGAGTCTATTGATTTTCCCCCAGGGCATTTCGGCGGCTCCCCTTCCGAGTTCTCAGGATTGTTCGTGGATTGCCCAAGGTACGAATAGGCAATCTTTTGGGACGAATGGGCAATTGGGTAAAACGGGAGAAAATGGAGCGAATGGAGCCAATAGTGATAATTTAACGATTTTTGCCGATGGAACGCCTTTGACTTTAAATTTAGCGGGAAAAAACGGTGAAGATGGTAAACCTGGCGGAGATGCGATCGCAGCTAATTGTGGAACTCAACCGACTAATGTCAGTACGGATCTGGTGGCTCCCGATGGGGGAAATGGGGGAAATGGCGGTAACGGCGGTGACGGGGGAAATGGCGGATCAATTAGTATTTATTCCACGAATCCTGCCCAACTACGGCAAATTGTGGTCAATTCGGCGGGCGGAAAAGGGGGACAGATGGGGCCAGGTGGTAATGCGGGTGAAGGCTGTAATTGCGCGAAACCTTACTGGACGGTGGAAACCTGTTCGGGCGATCGCGGAGCCTCGGATTATCGCTGTACTACCAAAGAATTTCGCTGTTATAACGGTCGCAACGGTGTGAAGGGAACCCCAGGGCTAACGGGGCGAGACGGCTTTCCAGGGCGATTAACCCTGCTGAATCTCAATAAACCCCTAGAGCCGGACAAACCGACCGCTTCGGTGACGATGGCAATGATGAAAGACCAGGGTGTGGTTTTATCCCGTAATCGTTGGGAAACTCGCCAGGGTGCTAGGGACTTGTTAGCTCCTGGGTCGGTGATTGAGGATCAGTATGAGGCTCTGACGGAAAGACTCGAACGTTCTTTTCTCCTGATTTGGAATGCGCCTCAACCTTTTAATCGTTTTGCGGATAAGAATTTCACCTTGAGTCTGGATGATCAACAGGAAATTAAGGTCGGTTTGCCCTCGGATGTTTGGATTGAGGGAACGACTCAGAAACGCAATGAGGTAACGGAATTTCTGGTTTACAATGCCATTTTATTGGGTGATGTGACTCGTTTAGAAGAGAGTTCTCTCACGGGAAATGGTAGAAATCTCAAGTTAGTCCTAGTGGATAAGGCAAATCAATCTAACCTCATTGCAACCAAATTTCAGGTCAAATATAATATCACTCGTTCCGATCCCCGTTTTCGTCCTGTTTCCGATTATTTAACGAAGTATTCGGGGGTTATTCCCGATGAATTGGTCAAGTTAAATGGCGATCGCTTTACCTTAGATTTAGGTCAATTACCGATTGAGGAAGAGTATCTCAAGTCAGGTTTAGGAGTGGAAGTAGAGATTGTGGCAACGCGCACTTTTTCGGGTTATTCAGCAACTCAAAAAATTGTGGTTCGAGATATTATTGGTTCTTTTCGTTAATCCTAATTTAAAGATTTTTGACTCGGCGATCGCGTTTCATGGTGTTTACTCGGCGATCGCCTTTAGATTTTAGGGTTTATGAGAACGGGTTGTTTGATTACCGACTAAGACTTTAACGAGAACTGCGATCGCAATAATAATGCCGACGGGGCCATTAGCATCAAAGTTGGGTACATCAATTGTAATTTTTATCGGTTGAGTTTGGATAGCTTGAGTTTGGATGGCTTGAGTTTGAGGTTGTTTGAGTTGAGTTTGCATAATTTGCTCGTCTAAATTTTAAAATAGGTTTTCTTGTTTGGTTGTTCACTGTGGAGTGATAACCGCTATAGTTCTACAATGAGCCATAAATCCTGAAAAAAGGTCAAAGCCAGTGTTTGAGTTGCGGTTAAAGTTGTTAAACTTGTTAAAGTTCAATTGACCTTACAAATGGTAAACAAGATGGGACGGCGCACATTACAGGCTTCTTCGGTAGGAATTCAGGCAATTAAAAGAGCAATAAAACGTAAAAAGTGGTCACAGGATCTTCTAGCAGGTCGAGTCGGTTGTGTGCGACAAACGATAGGACAGCATTTATACAAAGGTGATCCCATTGATGAGGATTATTTTCTGGCAATCTGTCAGGAATTAGGTTTGGATTGGCAAGAAATGATTGTTAAAGAAGCCGAATTATCCACAGAAGATGACCTAGAAATTAAGGATTTAATCGCGGATATTCGTCAACGCATTGAACCAATGGTTAAAAAAGAATGTGGAAAGATGCGGGTTTTGGATATGGAGCAGGACATCGCGTTAGGGGAAATTTATACGGATGTTAATATTCTGGAAAATCTTACTGCCAAGCAACGTTTGGGTTTAGAAGATTTACATTGTTTGTTCAATAGTAAGTTAGCAGATTTTGAGCGGTTGGGATGGGGTAAAGCACAAAAAAGAGTATCGGGATTAGAGGCGGTTCAAGGTCATCGCAAGTTAATGATTTGGGGGAAACCTGGAGCAGGAAAAACCACTTTTTTAAAATATATTGCAATGGAATGTTTGGCGGAACGATTGGGAACGGATTGTTTTCCTATTTTTCTGTCTTTAAAGGAATTTGCAGAAAAGCCAGGTAAACCTGAATTGCTTCACTATATTAATCATAAATTTGTAGATGCGGGCGTTAAAGCTGAAATCATAGAAAAGCTTTTAAATCATGGGAAAGCCTTAATTTTGTTAGATGGATTGGATGAAGTTTTAGAAAAAGATAGCCATCGCGTTATTTCCCAAATTCAGCAATTAGCCGATCATTTACACTATGGCAAAAATCAATTTTTGATAACTTGTCGAATTGCAGCTAAGGAATATTTGTTTCAAGATTTTCGAGAAGTGGAAGTGGCGGATTTTGATCAAGAGCAAATAGAGGTTTTTGTGACGAAATGGTTCCAATCAAAAAATCCCGTTAAGGCAGAAAAATTTATTGAAAAATTGGCTGACAATGAACCCATTCAAGAATTAGCAAGTAGTCCGCTTTTATTAACGCTGTTATGTTTAGTTTTTGGAGAATTAACTAATTTTCCCCAGAATCGAGCAGAATTATACGAAGAAGGAGTAGATATTTTATTAAAAAGATGGGACGGTAAGCGAGGGATTGAACGGGATCAACTTTATAAAAATTTGTCGGCTAAACGGAAGGAAGATCTGTTAAGTTTAATTGCCCTAGAAACCTTTCGGCAGGGAAATTATTTCTTTAAACAAAAAGTAGCAGAAACCTATATTGCTCAGTTTATTGAAAATTTACCTGATGCTAAAAGTGATCCCGAAGCTTTGCGCTTGGATAGTGAAGATGTTTTGTGGTCTATTGAAGCTAATCATGGGCTATTAGTGACTAGGGCTAAGGGTATTTATTCTTTTTCCCATTTAACCTTTCAGGAATATTTTGCAACCAGAAAATTAACCTTAAATCCAACAACGGAAACTCTCAGGGAATTAGTCAGTCATCTCACCGAAAAACGCTGGCGAGAGGTGATTTTGTTAGCAGTAGAAATGCTAGAAGATGCAACCGAATTAATTCAGTTAATGAAGCAAGCAGTGGATCAACTCTTAGCAGAAGATGAACGGCTACAAGAATATTTGCAATGGTTAAAAGCTAAAGCCGATTCTTTAGAAGAAGAATATACAGCTAAGGATATTGAACAAATTACTGAAAGATTCTCTTTTTTAGCTTATATTAAATCAAATCAGCCCAAAATACGCCACCTCTACCTCTACCTCGAATTCCAACTCGACCTCGGCCTCGACTACCTCGACCTTCATCTCTACCTCGAATTCTCCCTCTGTCTCTACCTCGACCTTGACCTCTTCCTCTTACTCTCACTCTCACTCGACCAAAAATTCACCAATCTCCTCAATAAAATCCCCCCCTCACAGATTTTATTAAAAGAAGAACTACAGAGTTTATTCGCTGAACGTCCCGATCCTCAAAACAAAGAACCATTTAAACAATGGCAGAAAGAAAATGGTAAAGCGTGGGCAGAGCAATTACGCCAAATTATGATCACCCATCGCAATATTGGCCACGACTGGCAATTTAATTGGCAACAAAAAGATTTGTTAGAGCAATATCACACTGCCAATATTTTATTAATGGAATGTCTCGGTCGGGAAGCCGTCATCGATCGCGGAGTTCGTGCTGAAATTGAAAACACGCTCTTTTTGCCTATTTCTAACTAATATCGCATGGGAAGGATTAACAGGAAAAAATGCGATCAATCGCTTTAAGGTCTGCCCCCTGGCATTCCCGCCGCCCCTGGAATTCTGGAAATCGGTCGTTTACCATCAGGAAAAGTAATCAAAACTTGATCCTTTTCTTGCAAACCCGATCGCACTTCCGTCTTATCATTGACCGTCATTCCCGTCGTAATCGGCACAAATTCAGGCTTCCCGTTTTTCAATAGATAAACCCCCGTAGCCTTCGCTTCCCGAACAATCGCCACCGTCGGCAGCACCAAAACATCCGTTAACTTTCCAGCTTCAAACTCCACCTGAACATTCATCCCAGAGCGTAATAAATTTTGGGAATCATCCAGAATTTCCACTTTTACCTCAAAACTCGTCACATTCTGCTGCACAATCGATTGAGGAGAAATCTGTGTCACTCGGCCCACAAAAGTTTTATCAGGATAGGCATCGGCTTTAATCGTCGCCTTTTGTCCTAAACGCATCTGAGAAATACTACTTTCCGAAACATTGGTAACAATTTGATTTTGGGAAGCCAGGGAAAGAATCGAAGAAGAAGTTGCAGAAGAAACCGAACTTCCTGCCGTTGTTGGAGTAACGAACGCCCCTGGATCAGCAAATTTACGAGTCACAATCCCCGCAAAAGGAGCGCGAATTTCCATATCCTTTATCTGAGATTGAATAGTCTTTAAACTGCCCTTAGCAACCGTTACTTGGGCTTGGGCTTGGGCAATATCTTCATTGCGAGAACCCGCTTTCACTAGGGAAAGAGCCGCTTGTTTTTGGGCAACGATCGCCTGAGCCTGGGCAATATCCTCTGGACGGGGGCCAACTTTTTGCAAATTCAGGGCTTGTTGAGCTTCTCGGACTTGAGCCTTGGCAATATCAAGCTGGGAACGGGAACTTTCCCAATCTCGTTCAGAAATCGCCCCTTGTCGGTAAAGTTGTTCATTTTGCCGAAAAACAATTTCTGCCTGTTTTTTACTGCTAGTAGCACTATCGTATCGGGCTTTTGCTTGGGAAATATCTTGAATGCGGTTGCCTGCCTTAAGACGTTGCAGATTTGCCTGGGCTTCAGCGAGAGTGGCCTGGGCTTGGGCAATATCCTGGGGACGGTTGCCCGTTTTGACTTTGGCTAAATTGGCCTCGGCTTCTGCCAGTTGACCCTGATTTTGCAGAAGTTGACCCTGTAAATTAGAATCATCCATGCGGGCTAAAAGTTGACCCTTTTCGACGCGATCGCCTTCTTTCACGAATAAACTTTTGAGAATACCAGAATTTTTAGGACTGACATTAATCGACATTTCTGGTGCCACTGTCCCATTAGCCGTCACCGTCAGCAATAAATTATCCCTCGTTACCGCGATCGAGTCTTTAGCGAGTTTTAACCTCATTTCGGGCAGAGTCACCGTTTGTCGATAAAATTCAAACCCACTCCACCCTAAAAGTATCAAAAAAACGAAACCAGCCAACCATTTCGTCCTTGAAATCCAAGGATTGGCTTTTTTTAAGGAAGATTTGCCTTTTTTCTGAAAATCACTAACCATCTACTTAACCTTGTCAATAGCGATACTGGTCTTTAAATTAACACTTCGCTTAAGTTAGCTGAAACAGCAGAAGCCTCTCACTTACCCGAAGGGAAGTGATGAGATGAATGCGAGTGAGTTGACGATGGTTCCCTGACCAATGCCGAAGGCGAGGAAAGGGAACATTGAGGAAACGAGCAAAATAAATCGTGAAACAATTACAATCATTGCTGATGTAAAATAAAGAAATCGCTTGATAGCTCTACAAGGTAATGACTTGGGGTAACGATTTGGGCGATAGAAGAAAGAGGGATGTATTTCTTGCTGAACCCGACCCTCCACAGTGGACTTGCCGAAGTTGTGATCCAAAGCAAGCAACAGTATTTTTACCTTCGGAACGAGGGAGTAGCCTATCGCCTTGATGTAAGACTCGTTGTTCTTCGGAGCAAAAAGCTATCGATTGGGTAGGAAGCCTACACTCTACCGTCAGGTCAGTGTAGGTAGTTCACCTTAACGGTTTTAGACAAAGGTAGAGGAAATAAAGGTTCAAAGAAAATCTTCAGGGAAACTGGATTTAGTACATATTATTTACCTATATAGCACTATTCATACAAGTGACGTATTGCCAAAGCTTAATTAACAAGGGGCTTAAGCCCCTTGCCTACACGTCATACGACTGCACACCGCTATATTGACATTAAAACAAAAAAAGGAGCCGCAACTCCTTCAGTAAAAATCATGAAAATTAATGAATGCTTAATTAGCAACACCACCAGCCGCCTGAAAACGAGCGCGAGCTTTTTTAACTGCCTGCGTCGCCTGTAATTGTTTAGGGGCATCACCACTACGACTAGCTTCTTCTAGCTTAGCTTGGGCCTGGCTATATTCGGTTTTTGCCACTTCCTTATCAATGTTGTCGCCGATTTCTGCTGAATTGACGAGGACTTTAACCTCATTATTTTCAACTTCTGCAAAGCCACCCATGACCGCAATATTTTTCCAGTCTTTCCCTGGACGAACGCGCATCACGCCGATTTCCAGTGCAGTTAAAAGAGCTGCGTGATTACTGAGAATCCCCATTTGTCCCGTCGTACTAGGGAGAATGACTTCCTGCACCACATCATCCCAAACTACCTTATCAGGAGTAATAACCCTTACTGTTAATGTCATCTTTTTATTAATTGATAATTGATAATTAACAATTGACAGTTAATAATTGACAGAAGATCTTTTAATGAGAACAGTAATCTGAGTTTCTAACATTACCCAAATTAATCCATTATTCATTATCCACTATCAATTATCCACTATCAATTAAGATTTAGCCTTTCAGCTTGGCTGCTTTCGCTTTTACTTCGTCGATATTACCGACCATATAGAAAGCTTGTTCAGGTAGGCTATCTAATTCACCCGAAAGGATGGATTTGAAACCACTGATGGTGTCATTGAGGGTGACGTATTTTCCAGGAGAACCTGTGAAGACTTCAGCCACAAAGAAAGGTTGAGACAAGAAACGTTCAATTTTCCGTGCGCGATCGACGGTTAAACGGTCTTCTTCAGACAATTCATCTAAACCGAGAATGGCAATAATATCTTGCAATTCTTTATAGCGTTGCAGGGTAGATTGAACTTCGCGGGCGGTGTCGTAGTGGTCATCACCAACGATCGCGGGTTGAAGCATGGTGCTGGTGGAATCTAGGGGATCAACCGCAGGATAAATTCCTTTAGAAGCCAAACCACGAGATAACACCGTCGTTCCGTCTAAGTGAGCAAAGGTCGTTGCAGGAGCAGGATCAGTCAAGTCATCGGCGGGAACATAAACCGCTTGGATGGAAGTGATGGAACCTTCTTTGGTGGAAGTAATCCGTTCTTGTAAATCCCCAACGTCCGTACCCAAAGTCGGCTGATATCCTACCGCAGAAGGCATCCGTCCCAATAGAGCAGATACTTCCGAACCTGCTTGTACAAAGCGGAAAATATTATCAATAAAAAGTAATACGTCTTGTTTGTTGACATCACGGAAATATTCCGCCATCGTCAAAGCCGAAAGACCCACCCGCATTCTGGCTCCAGGGGGTTCGTTCATCTGACCATAAACTAAAGCGATCTTCGACTCTTCGGGTTTCTCGGAGTTGATCACGTTGGATTCGATCATTTCGTTGTAGAGGTCATTTCCTTCACGGGTGCGTTCGCCCACGCCACCGAAGACCGATACACCACCGTGTTGAATCGCAATATTGTTGATCAATTCCATCATGATGACGGTTTTGCCCACACCTGCACCACCAAACAAACCAATTTTTCCACCTTGACGGTAGGGGGTCAGCAAGTCAATAACCTTGATGCCTGTTTCAAAAACCTTGGGCTTGGTTTCGAGATCAGTTAATTTAGGAGCCGCACGGTGAATCGGAGACGTTTGGGTTGCGTTTACAGGCCCCTTTTCATCAACGGGATCGCCTAAAACGTTAAAAATCCGTCCCAGGGTACAGGTTCCAACGGGAACGCTAATGGCAGCACCCGTGTCGATTACATCCATACCGCGTACCATGCCATCGGTGCTACTCATCGCAACGGCGCGAACCTGATTATCACCAAGGAGTTGTTGCACTTCACAGGTAACAGTGACTTCGTTGCCTGCGGAATTTGTCCCTTGAACCTTCAGGGCATTATAAATTCGGGGCAGTTTACCACTGGGGAATCGGGCATCGATAACAGGCCCAATGATTTGTGTGATTTTGCCAATTGCTTTTTCTTGTACGGCTACCATACTGTTTGTCTAAGGATTTACTTATAATAAGATTACAGGACAAGTGTTAAATTTCTTGGGTTTCCCGTTCAATAGTTTATCATCCTTGGGGATCGAGAAAGTATTCGGGATCGTCAGATTTTTTATAATGAAAGCTTAAAATTGAGAGATGCGCGATCGCTGGGGGTCGTCGTAGGTTTTGCAATGATGTTTACCCAGGTGTTGGGGAGATTTTTTAAAAACATGGGTAAATTTGGGTTAGGAATTTTGGGAGTTATGGGGGTCGTTGCGATCGCCCTACCTGGCCAATCAATCCAACCAAGGGAGCATGGTGTGAGGATTGCGACCAAGCCCGCCCAAACTTTTTCCATCAATCAAACTTTTAATCCTGTTTTCAAACCGATTATTCCGATCCTCAAGAAAAAAACCCAGGTTCCCCTTTGGCTACCCAGCTATATTCCTGAGTCTGATGGAGACATTCCGCTCTATGCCCAATTGGAAATCGTCACGGCGAAAAATTATTCTATTCTGTTAGGTTTTGATTCCCAATGTAACGGAGCAACGGCCTGTCGCTTGGGGAGTATTTCGGGAGAAAAGATTAATAGTCAAAATAAGCTTTTAAAAGGGAAAAAAATAACCCTATCGCGAAAAAGACAGGGATATTTTGTGGATGCCACCTGTGGGGCTAATTGCTCTGACTCGACTATCAGTTGGCAGGAAAAGGGCTATCTTTACAGGTTGGCGATTAAAGCTGGTGATTTAAAAACTCTAGTAAAAATGGCAAACTCTACGATTTTAATCCCGTCATCATAACTAAATTAAAGGCGATCGCCTCTTTCCAAATTAAGAAAAAATGCGATCCGTCTAAGTCTAATGATTCTGATTAGCGAGAAACTGATTGACTAAAGCAACATCAATCTCTAATTCTTCAGCAATTTCTGCGATCGATAACCCTAACTTAGTTAGTAGCTGACTATTTTTCTGAAAACCTGCAATATAGAGATATATCTAGTAATTTTCACTCTAAATCCCAATCAAGAACGTTAAACGAAATGGAAGATTGCGAGCTATGACGAAGATAAATCACATAAACCATATCATCCCTAATTGTAAAAATAATCCTATATTTATTTCTTGATTTCCCAAAGATGAGTTGTCTTATTTCTTCAGGAAAATTATCATTTTCTCTTGATAAAGCACAACGTCTAGGTTTCTCTTGTAAAGTCGCGATCACATTCATTAAAGATCGAAACCATTGATCTGCATAAACTGGATTACTTTGTTTGAGCCAAAGATAGGCAGCTTCAATCTCACGTTTAGCATTAGCGGTTAATTTAACCTGAAATTCCATGTTTTTGTTGCATTTCTTCGATAAATTCGTTCAGGAATTGGGTTTCTCCCTTGGTAATATCTTCTAATCCTTTTTTAATGCCAATAATCGTTTCTAGATGTTCCACTGCATCAAGAAGTTTTTGATAAGATTCTGCGTCTTGTACGACCAACTCAGCTTTCCCATTAACGGTTAAAACGACAGGGTTGCCTGTTTCTTTCATTTGAATAATGAGTTGATTGGTGTTGCGTTTAAAGGTAGAAAGAGACTGAATATCTCGGCTTAAATTAATCATTGTCAAGAGCCTTACACTTAATTTGCACTTAATTTGATGTTAGCATAAAGCAGAAGACAGAAAAAATCTCCTAAATTTTGCGTCATTCAGAAGATTCTTTTTGGATATTTTAAAGAGCATCAATTAAGCCTCTTGTTGATCTTTGTCTTTTGGATTTTTCGCTAATTTGCGTTAGAAGTCCGCGCCAAATCCTGCGGTAGTAACGGCTCCGAGAATCGCCAGGGGTTCGGAAACGACAGTAGCAAAGTCAATGGCCGAGAGGGATGCCGCACTTCAGAAAGGCTTGACTTTTTATCTTTGACCCAGCGAGAAAGATTCGTGATGCTAACGAATTTACCTTAATCTTCCGTTTCGTCGGGAGCATCCGTTGCGCGGACTCGTTGGAAATGACGGCTCGATTTGGGCGGTAAGGGTAACTTCATTCCTTCATGAAAATCCTGTTGCACTTTAAATGTTAGGCGCGGAGAGACTTGACGAATAATTTCTGCGAGCAAGCGATCGCCTGTTTTACGGATGAGAGCCTGGGGTAATTTGTGGATATATTTGGGGAAAAAGACCGCCACATCCATGTTTAATTGCCACTGAACCTTGGTGACATTCTCTGGTAATTCGTCGATTCCTTGCTTGCGATACACTTTTTCTAGTCCTTCTCCTGCTTCATTCCGCGCAATTTCGTTCAATGTCATCACGGCTTGATAATCCACTTCATAGCCCAAAAAAGTGGGATCGGGCAGGGGAATGGTGTGCATAAAATATTGTCCATCCTGGGGTGGTTCCAAGACAACGGCAATTTTGGGTTCCACATCAAACCCCAAGGCTCCAAAACGACCCACTGTCAAAATATAACCATTTTCGCCGTAGGGTTCGACGGTCATCGGTTGGGCGCAACGACAAAACCATCCTTCATGGGATTGGAGATATTGGGCAACGGTCTCCCCATCGCTATACATTTCCATGTAACCTTCAAAATGGGTCTGGAAATGAATGGCCTTTGCGTCTGCTCCGTCTAAGACCTGATCGTTTGGGGCGCGATCGCTGTCGAACTCAATCATTTGAGAAGAAATTATTTGGCTCTGCATAACCGTTTTCCTATGGAGTGGCGTGTTCTTTGTCGAGTCGAGGGGAATGGTTTTAGTCTTCCCTCCCTTTTTTAGAGAATTATCTCAGTCTCCAAAATTTACAAAACTTAATACAATAGTAAGATAATCAAGAAAGTTAAGATAAACAAAAACCTAAATCAAATTCTGTGTCTAAGGTAGCAAGATGAAAGTATTAGTCGCTGGGGCAACGGGTGGAACGGGACGATGGATTGTGCAAGCATTGGTCGATCGCCAAATTCCCGTTAAGGCATTAGTCCGTAATTTAGATCTCGCCAAAAACCTTTTTCCGCCTGAAGTGGAATTAGTGTTAGGCGATGTCCTCAAGCCCGAAACCCTGAAAAATGTGATCGCTGATTGTACGGTGTTGATCTGTGCAACGGGAGCAAAACCGAGTTTAGATTTTACTGGCCCCTTGCAAGTTGACTATTTTGGTACTAAAAATCTGGTAGATATCGCTAAATCTAGCGGTATTGAGCATTTCGTTTTAGTGACCTCCCTTTGTGTTTCTCAGTTTTTCCATCCCCTCAATCTTTTTTGGTTGATTTTATTCTGGAAACAGCAAGCCGAAAATTATCTCAAGGAAAGCGGTTTAACCTATACTATCGTGCGACCAGGGGGACTTAAGAATGAAGATAATACCTATCCCATTGTCATGTCATCCGCAGATACCCTGTTTGAAGGCAGTATTCCCCGCCAAAAAGTCGCGCATATTTGCGTAGAATCTCTCTTTCAAGCCGCCTCTCGCAATAAAATTGTTGAGATTGTTTGCAAGGCCGATGCTCCTGCCGTTTCTGATGAACAACTTTTTGCCCAGGTTTAAGGGGATCAATAGATATCCCCAGAAATCAAGAGTGAATCGATTGAAAGCCTTGGTAAGGGCAATTCATGAATTGCCCCTACTTAATTCTTGGAGATGTCTAATGATTGCGATCGCCCTAAAAACATTGGGTTTCTAACTCTTCGATAGACTGTTCTGGTTAATCAGGGGAGAAAGATAGGCAACTAACGCTCCGATCGCAAATCCCATCACATTCCGCAAAAGGGGTAACCAATCACTGGTACGAGTCACAACGGGGCCAATGCCAAAGGAAATCACTAAAATTCCCCAGAGAGGCGACAGCAACAAAACCCATTGCCAAGCAAAGACTTGACCTTCCTTACGGGGAATGGCCGCTAAACCGACAATCACTCCTCCCAACATTGAGGTAACGAGGGTAAAAATCCATTGTTCATTCGGCAACCCTGGAACGACAAGACAACCATTTTCTTTAACTAAACAACCTTTGACCGTTTCTATGGCTTGAGTAATCGCCCGATTTTCGCCATTTTCACGGACGTAATAAATATTGCCAAAGCGGGCCTGAAGTTCAATCCAAAAAGTGCGCGGCATTAATTCATAAACTGCATCGCCAATACTAAACGCTAGAATATTTCCGCCCCTAGCATCCGCCACTAATAAAATACTTTTGTCATCCAATCCCCAAAATTTAATTACGGCCCTGCCTGGGCTACGGTCATATTGAGTTAAAATTCGTAACTTCCAGCCTGTTTCTGCCTCGAAGGTATTGATATCTTGAATAAGCGCGTCTTCCTGGGGCTGGGGTAAAAAATTCGCCAAATCCACGATGGGCGTAACCGTGTCGGGTAACAGTTCGGGATTATTAACCGCGATCGCGGAAGTCGGAAAAGTAAAGCTGAGCATGACACTCAGACAGCAAACCAATATTCCCAGCAAACAACCTCGAAGACTAGGCTTATTCATAAACACCCTGAATTAAATGAGTAAAAATTTAGTTTTGTTACAATTGTTTACTTTATTCTAAGGGATTTGGTCTGAGAAACCCAAACATCTGGCCTGAATCCGATAAAAATTAGGAGACTTAATCATACCAGGTACGGCTTTAGGGAAAATTTTCTGGGAAATCAGCCTTAATCTTCTTGATTTGTGGGTAGCGATCGGGAAAAGCGAGGATTCTGAAGCGGATGGTGTTGCCAGGTCTGCCAAGCCGCCTTAATACCTGCGGAAAAACGACGGGTTCCCACTTGAACTTTTCCGACTTGTTCCTTCGCACCGATTAAGGTTTGATCAACGGTTTGCACTATATCGGTCACGCTTTGCACACCTTGATTGAGGTCGTCCGTTAATTCACTAATTTCTAAGCCCGTTAAACGAATGGATTCCAAGGTCGGCGGAAATTCCCGACTGAGACTATCAAATAATTTTTCGGCACTACGAGCGGCTCTGCCCAATTCCTGTAGAGCGGGTAAGGCGGCAATGAGAACCGCCGTTAAGCTAATCGAAACGAGAAATAGGGACATTCCAAGCCAAAAAATCGGATCGGTCATGGCTGAATCCTGAAGTTGAATGCTTAAATTAGTATTTGTCAACAGCTTTCGCATTGGAGGTGATTTCGCGCTTATCGGGGGTTTCAACTACTTCCATTTGGCTTGCTTCGACTCCTGCGGCGATCGCGTCTTTTAAGCGATCTAGGGTTCCTTGCCAATTGCGTTGGGCTGATTCAGAAAGGTTGTCGGTTTGTAATTGGAGGCTAGTCGCCAGATCTTCGACTAATTCGGGTAGGGCATCGGCAGATTTTTTGAGAATACGCCTCGTTTCTCGACCTGTCCGAGGAGCCAAGAGTAGGCCCGTAACGGTTCCTACTAGACCTCCGACGACTATACCCACGAACAATGCTCCACTATTATTTTTTTTAGACATTTTGCCCCTGCAACGCTTAAAACTATTGTAAAGGAGATAAGTCAATCTGCCGAAAATGGCCTTAAAATATTTTTTAGATTTTTTGACTAAAGGTATTTTAAGGCCGTTATGAGGGAAAAATGGGAAAAATCTCGATCCCCGTTCGTCATTCTGGGTCGTTAACCAGTTCTATTTTTCGACCTTAACCCCTTTCCAAAAGGCGACATAATTTTGAATATTTTTGGCTCTTTCCTTGGGGGCGGGATAATACCAAGCGGCATCTTTGTTTTCTTGACCATCTACGGCAATGGTATAGTAACTGGCTTCTCCTTTCCAAGAACAGACGGTATGGGTGGTACTGGGTTTAAAATAGTCTTTATTGATGGAATCTGGTGGAAAATAGTAGTTTCCTTCTACGATTTCACCGCGATCGCTTTCGGCGAGGATTGCACCGTTCCAAATTGCTTTTGCCATTGTTTTTCTCGCTTTGATATTTGCTCTTTGCGTTAAGGTTTATATTTTAAGGTTTCTGGGACGCGATCGCGAGATCTACCATAATATTTTTGTTATAGTTGATTTTTACGAAGATTATTTTACTGACTCACGGATTAAATTATTATGATTCAAGAAATTACGATTGAGAATTATAAGTCGATTCAATCTTTATCGATAGAGTTGGGTCGGGTAACGGTTGTTATTGGCGAAAATGGTTGCGGTAAATCGAATATTCTAGAGGCGGTCGCGTTGGGTTCGGCGGCGGCGACGGATAAGTTAGATAAGGAGTTTTTGGCTCCTAGAGGGATTCGTGTGACTGATCCTAAATTGATGCGATCGGCTTTTGACAAAGACTCATCTGAGCATATTAAGGTGAATTTTAAAAATATTGATAATCAGAATTTTGATTTCTCTTTTGAAATAAAAGGAAAAGACTACCCTTCCTATAAAATTAAAAATCCTATTTTAGAGCAAATTTTAGAGCAACAAATACCAGCTATTATAAAGCAATTTGAACAAGATTCTCTCTTGGATCACAAGTTTTTAGCAAATAACATTAACAGTGTTCTTGAGACTTTTAATAAAAAAAATAAATCCTCAAAAAAAATATTAGAAACAGAAGGGATACTAAATTTTATTTTATTTGCATTGGAATTTTCTAAGATTCAAAATTTTAAAGAGGAAGGACAAATTTTACCTTTAGGCATTCATGGTGAAGGATTATTTAAATATATTCAACATTTGAGTTTAGATAAAAACAAAAAAAACATGGATGAAATTAAAGAAAAATTAGAATTAATAGATTGGTTTGAAGATTTTGAGATTCCTGATAATTTATATCCAGGCGAAAGAACTTTAAAAATTAAAGATCGCTATCTTGATTCTGATTTAGAATACTTCGATCAAAAAAGTGCCAATGAAGGCTTTTTATTTTTACTCTTTTATTTTTGTCTATTCATCGGTGAAGAAACCCCTAAATTCTTCGCGATTGATAATATAGACAGTTCCCTTAATCCTCGCTTGTGTCGTCGTTTAATCCAAGAATTGGTCGAACTTGCCAAAAAATATGATAAACAAGTCATCTTAACTACCCATAACCCTTCTGTTTTGGACGGTTTAGATTTAGACGACCAAGAACAAAAACTTTATGTAATTAAGCGTAAACGTTCAGGACAGACCAAGGCAATTCAAATCTTTCCACCAAAACCCTTAGAAGGACAAGAACCCGTTAGATTATCGGAAGCATTTTTAAGAGGTTATATCGGAGGCTTACCCAAGAGTTTCTAGTTATGAAAATAACATTTGGTTTAATTACTGAAGGGCCGACTGATCAAATTATCATCGAAGACATATTGTATGGATTGTTCGGAGAAGATGTCGTTGATGATGTTCGCTATTTACAACCTGAAATTGATAGAGACGGCGGTTGGGGAAAAGTTTTTAACTATTGTCGCTCTTCAGATTTTCAGCAATCCTTTCAAACAAATGATTATCTCATTATTCAAATTGATACGGATATTTCGGAGGAAAAAGGTTTTGAAGTTTCTCATCGTGATGAAAAAGGCAATGTTCTTGAGCCAGAGGTTCTAATTGAAAATGTTAAAGCTAAATTAATTGAATTAATTGGTACCGATTTTTATCAAGAAAATTCTGAGAGAATTATTTTTGCTATTTCTGTTCATTCGATGGAATGCTGGCTATTACCTCTATATTATCAAGATAATAATAAAGCAAAGATTGAGCGATGTTTTACTTTATTAGGCAAAAAAATTAATGAGCTACACAAACAGAAAAAAATCAAATTTTATTTTGATCTGACAAATAAAGTCAAAATCCTTGATCACTACAAACAAATTTCCTATCAATACAGCAAAAATAAAACTCTACTAAAACACTTCCCTGAGAATCCTAGTTTCAAGATTTTTATTGAAGAACTACAAGCAAGAAATATTCCCAGCAATTAAGATATTTTTCTTGAAAATTTGGTACGGCATCCCGAATTTCTTGAGTAGAAAATAAAATATGGATAGACTGACGATCGCCCTATCCATATTGAGATAACTTTATTCCACCGTAACCGACTTAGCCAAATTACGCGGTTGATCCACATCTAAACCCCGACGAGAAGCAATGTGATAAGACAACAACTGTAAAGGAATCACCGCCACAATAGGAGACAATAACTCATCCACCTGGGGAACCAGCAACAAATCATCGAAAATCGATCGCGTTTCTGGGCTATCGGTGGGAATGACACCAATTAATCGGGCATCGCGGGCTTTGGCTTCCACTCACTTGGTATTTTGAAGTTTTCAACAGTGGATTTTTTGGACTCTTTTTTGGGCTACATCGTTCAATGCTCTGGAAGGAGAGGGGTGCAAGCCTTTTTACTCATTTTAGACCTTCTCAGGAACAAAATCGAGAAGAAGCTCTCCAACGACTCCAGGAATTGCTATTGAGTGTGGCAAGCTTACCCCGAAAGCGGAAACCGACCAAACCTACCCGTAATTCCCAACGAAAACGCCTCGATCGCAAAACAAAACATAGCGCACTCAAATCTTCTCGAAAGACTATTTGCCTAGTGTCTGCTGGTAATCGGTGAGTTTAGTGGCGATCGCCTATTGTAAAAACCCTTTTCAAAAATATCAAGGCTTTATTTAGCCTTTTAACCGTAAAAAATAGACCCTTTTTAGATCTTTTTTAGAGAGAATTTATACATTTCAAGCATCTTAGACATTGATTGAGACTAGATCTCAAACGTTGTTATGGCAAAATAGCATTAATCCGTTATTAATTTAACCTAATTTGTCCTAAATTATTGTCTCCTACTAAATGCCACTTTCATCTTCCTTTTAATGGAGGATAGGAGTTTAGTTCCTAAGTCTTATTGTTTATGGATTTAGTCACTCGATCCTGACCAAAATCAAAAGATGTTTTCCAAGAAAATTTCTTATTTTTCCCTATTTTATAGTCATTTTTATAAAAATATTATCAATACGGAAAAAACGTATAGCTTATTTTAGTAGGGCGCAAGATTTGGATAATTTAGTAATATAAAAAACAAGAGGTATAAAATGAAAATTGCTCAAATTGCACCATTATGGGAAAGAGTTCCCCCTCCTGCTTATGGTGGAACGGAGTTAGTAGTTGGTTTATTAACAGACGGATTAGTGAAAAGAGGCCATGAAGTCACCCTATTTGCCTCTGGAGATTCGACAACCTTGGCTGAATTAGTGTCTGTTCATCCACGAGCATTACGACTAGATGATCAGGTTAAAGAATATGGTATTTATGATATGCTCAACCTCTCTACGGTTTATGAAAGAGCAAATGAATTTGATATTATTCATTCCCATGTCGGTTGTGTAGCCTTAACCTATGCTTCTTTAGTGAAAACGCCTACCGTTCACACCTTACATGGTATTTTTACCCCCGACAATGAAAAGTTATTTAAACATAGTCACAAACAACCTTTTATCAGCATTTCCCAGTCTCAACGGGAACCTCGATTAAATCTCAACTATGCTGCAACGGTTTATAACGGCATTAACCCCAATCGTTATACCTTTCATCCTGAACCCGATAATCCACCCTATTTAGCTTTTTTAGGTAGAATATCCCCTGAGAAAGGCCCCCATTTAGCGATTGAAATTGCTAAGCGGAGTGGTTGGAAACTCAAAATAGCAGGAAAAGTTGATCCTATTGATCGAGAATTTTTTGAAACTCAGATTAAACCCCTTTGTGATGGTCAGCAAATTGAATATTTAGGGGAGGCTAAACATGAGGATAAAAGCGTTCTTTTAGGGGGGGCTTTTGCCACCCTGTTTCCCATCACCTGGCGCGAACCTTTTGGTTTAGTCATGGTCGAATCAATGGTCGTGGGAACTCCTGTTATTGCCATAAATTTGGGATCGGTTTCAGAGGTGATCGCTCATGGGAAAACGGGCTATATCTGCAACACCGTTGATGAGTGTATTGCCGCCCTGGAAAAGGTTCCGAACCTGAGTCGTGATGCGTGTCATCAGTATGTTGTGGAGAAGTTTAGTGCGGAACGGATGACGACTAGTTATGAGGAAGTCTATCAGCAAGTGATGGCGGAGAAATATACTCAAAATGGCTATGCTCATCAAATAGCGGGAGTATTCTAAGCTCTATTTGTATAAAAACTGAATTAAAAGGCTCTAGTCACTTTTTTAGAACGTATTTGTGAGAATGGGTTTGAACATTTTGGTGAGAATCCTCCAATTCTTGCCTGATCTAGTCGTTGCCCTCGCGATTTGGACGTTGTTATACTTGGCACGGTCATAGATTGAGATTTTTGCCCCCTAAATCCCCCAATTCTGGGGGACTTTGAAACCCATAAATAGAGAACGGTTCCCCCCAAACTTGGGGGGCTAGGGGGGCTGAACTAAAAATCGTAAATTATCACCATGCGAGGTTGTTAGATAAGGTTAGAGCCTGCTTTTCAAACCTATTCTTAGGGGCAGGGGATTCTAATCTTATCTGCCCTCGAATTTTTTAAGAAATTTCTAACGGTTTAAATTCCCAATTTTCCCTAGATGCCTCCACTAATTCTTCTTAAATTCATTAGGAGGATAAACGCTAAACTTGGAACCTTACAAATTGCCTAGAAGTCATAAAAGCGTTAGTATTTGCTGATAAAGCCAAGATTGATTATTGGGAGGAACCCAAGATGTTTTTGGGGGGAGTCTGTGTTTTGTGGCGATCGCCGTCAGGGAAATCAGAGAGAGTCGGCGATCCCAGGGTCTTGGAGTCCCAGCCTACGCCTAATTTGTTAGAGATTGTTTTCCATTATCTACTGAATAAGGTAAGTTATTTAACGAGAGAAGTCTTAATTCATAAGTTCTGGTTAAGAGATGACTTCTTTTTGACTGGACAAACAAACCCATGAAATCAAACAGCCCCCTACTATCCATGCTTATGTCTCGTTCTTTAACGATTCTTGGTACCAGTGTCATTTTTGCCCTCACCTTTGGCATTGTCACCACCGCCCAGACTTCTCCTTCTCGCCCTCCCGCTCCCTGGGCTAAGGCCTCGATGAAGGCCAAGCCTGTTACTGATTCCGCAAATTTATCCTCAGAGTCTAAGCCAGATGTCGGAACTCAAGCCGCGTCGGATTTCTCCTCAGAACAGCCCTTGCAACCCAGCGCGATCGCCTTTCCTAGTCGAATCTCTCAATCGATCGCCAACCCTTCTTTCCAAACGCCCAATCCCCTGGCTCAATCGACTCAGAATCCTGTTTTTCCAGCTAATTCTGCCAATGATGGGGCGGGAAATGTTACCCCTGCCAATCCTGCTCCGAATGAATTGAATTCTAGCGGTAATCCTTTAATTTTCCCCACGAATCCCCAGGAAGTAGATACCACAACCCGTCAGTCCCTTACCCTGAATCAGGCGATCGAATTAGCCCTGCGGAACAATAAGGATTTCCAAGCCGCTCGTATTGCCCTAGAAAAAAGTGAAGCGAATTTAATCTCGGCTCGCTCTGCTTTATTTCCCAGCCTGACGACGGAATTTGAGCTAAGTCGAGACAACAGTGCTGCTACTGAATTACAAAATGCCCTGAGTACTCAAAATGCTCTAAATTCCCCCATTCCCACCGAACCAATCCTGCAAAGTGAGTCTTCAACTAACGCGACGGGTAATGTGCAATTGACCTACAATATTTTTTCTGGAGGGGAACGGTCAGCCCAAATTGAAAAGGCAGAAAAACAAGTCCGTAGTAGTCGGTTGCAGGTAGAAGTGACGGCTGAACAAACTCGTTTTAGTGCAACAGATAGTTACTATGCTCTTCAGGGAACCGATGCCCAGGTCGCGATCGCCCAGGCCTCCGTCGAAGATGCGTCCCAAAGTTTGAGAGATGCCCGATTATTGGAGCAAGCAGGACTGGGAACTCGCTTTGATGTACTACGAGCCGAGGGAGATTTAGCTACTGCCAACGAAGCCTTAACGCGGGCCATTTCTGATCAAAGAACCGCCAGACGGAGGTTAGTCCAGGTTCTGGGGGTGGGACAAAAGGTTGAACTCACCGCCGCCGATCCCATCACCGAAGCAGGAGATTGGACAATGCCCCTGGAGACCAGCATTGTTCAAGCCTATAAAAACCGCGCCGAACTCGAACAGCAATTATTGCAAATCGATATTTATGAACAAGATCGTTTTATTGCTCTCTCCTCCATTCAGCCCAAGATTGACTTTTTAGCGAATTACAATTACCAAAATAACTTCGACAACTCCGTTGGCATAGTTGATGGTTATTCCTTTGCTGCTAGGGTTCGCTGGACATTTTTTGATGGGGGCAGAGCCTTTGCTGAAGCACGGAAAGCCGATCGCGACATGGACTCGGCCCAGACTGAATTTGCCAAACAACGGGATCAAATTCGCTTTGATGTGGAAGAATCCTATTACACCCTCACTTCAACCAAGGAAAATATTAGTAGCACTCGCACCAACGTTACCCGTTTTGAAGAAGCCCTCAGACTGGCGCGGTTACGGTTTCAGGCGGGGGTGGGAACCCAGACGGATGTGATTAACGCCCAACGGGATTTGGCCAATGCACGGGGACGCTATCTCCAGGCGATTATTGGTTATAACCAGGCCTTGAATAAAATACAACGGGCGGTTAGTAATTTACCTGATAATAATTTGTTCCAAATTCGTTAGGTTAAGGGGAAAGCTAGGCAAATTTTAAATAATACTGCTTCTTTTGCGGGCTTCTTTGTAGGATGTCCCTATTTTTTGGAGTCCACTCCGTAGCATCTGTTGTTCTAATAGGGCAAAAAATCGAGCGCGATCGCCGCCTCTGACGACAGCCTGGTTGTGGGCTTCCGCGATCGCCACAGGATAACCGTAACCCTTACTGACCTGGGCTAACATAATTCCCAGCGATCGGTCTAACAGATCGGAATCTTGAACGACCCAGGCGGGAAACTCCACGCGGGCAATCTCAGTTCCCACATTGACATAACAAAAATAAACACGTTGGGCTTCGGGATATAAATCCAAAATACGGGAAGAACTCTGCCAGAGGGGACTGCGTTGACCAGGTTCTAGAAAATAACTCCAAAAAGTCGCATCTCGGAGGGGATCAAAGACTTGACAGGGCGTTTTTTCATCCACTAGGGTCGCACAATGAACGGGGCAATTGGGTTGATCATAACTACACGCCTGTAATCGCAAAAAATTCATCGCTTCCGTACTCCGAGCGGCACTGATATAGCCCATCAGAGGAATGTTATGTTCCCGTAAATCTTCCCAGGCTTCGAGGATCGGCGGTAAAATACGCTCCCTGGCTTCGGTCGGTAAACTTTCGAGGAACCAATAGATCAAAGAGCCATCCACCATCGCTAAATTCGGTTCTTTGTGGGGGCCAGGGGGACTCACCCAGCGACAGCCCATTTCCGCTAAACCCTGGGCTTCTAGCACCGTTCTGCGGTAACCCATCCATTCTTCGGTACGAATGCCCCAATGTTTAGAAATATGCAGGTCTTCGCCACGATAATAGATTTCGGGAATGCTATCCAGCAAGGGATGGCGATTTTGCCCGTAATGGAGCATAATTCGACCAATATTAATCAAATAGCAATAGGCGATTTCGTGGTTAGAAGGGGCGATCTGGGAACCATCGGTGGAAAAAACACTGTGGGGATCAAGATACAAAGAGAGATTTTTGCGGGTTTCTAGAGGTTCTACGGGGATCGCAACGGAAAAAAAGAGGCGATCGCGCCAGGTCTGATATTTTTTGATCAGTTCTTGCTGTTGGTGTTGGGCTTGGATCAATAATTTTTCAGCTTTTTCGAGGCGTTGACGACTCGCGGCGACTTCTTTGGTGAAGTGTTGACCAATTCCTGGCATTTGTCCTGCAAGTTTGGTGAGGTCTAACATGGTAAATGATCCTGTTTAGGGTTTAAATATTTCTAGTAGCGAACGAGTTCCACCTGTCCATTATTCCTGAATAGATTATCCTGGGTCGCGGTACGAAAAATGAATTATTTGCTTCAAGATTTAACGCCCGATCGCCCCACTCCAGTTAAGCCCCGCCTGAGTCCGAGCCTCAAACAAAAATTATCTATTCCCTTAAAAATTGGCGACCTTACCCTGAATAGTCGTGTATTCCAATCGCCCTTGTCTGGGGTCACCGACCTAGTTTTTCGGCGATTAGTGCGACGCTATGCCCCAGATTCCATGCTCTATACCGAAATGGTGAGCGCAACAGAAATTCATCATCTCAGTCAGTTACCCCAGGTGATGGAAATCGATCCCCAGGAACAACCTATTAGTATCCAATTATTTGATTGTCGTCCCGATTTTATGGCAGAAGCCGCTCAAAAAGCCGTCGCCGAAGGAGCAAAAACAATTGATATTAATATGGGCTGTCCCGTGAATAAAATCACCAAAAAAGGCGGTGGATCTTCCCTTTTACGGCAACCAAAAGTGGCCCAGGCGATCGTGGAAACCGTCGTTAATGCAGTGCAAGTGCCTGTCACCGTTAAAACCCGCTTGGGTTGGGATGAAAACGAAATTTCTATTCTCGAATTCGCCCAGGGTTTACAGGATGCGGGGGCGGCCATGCTCACCCTACACGGAAGAACGCGATCGCAGGGATATACGGGAACAGCCAATTGGGATTGGATTCGGCGAGTTAAAGAAGTTTTATCGATTCCTGTTATTGCCAATGGAGATATTTTTTCCCTTGAAGATGCAATTAATTGTTTAGAAATAACGGGAGCCGATGGGGTCATGTGTTCACGGGGAACGTTGGGTTATCCTGCGTTGGTGGGAGAGATTGATCACTTTTTAAAAACAGGAAATGTGTTAACTTCCATGAGTCCTGAACAGTCTTTGGAATGTGCCAAGGAACATTTGCGTCAATTGTGGGAATATAAGGGACAACGGGGAATTTATCAATCTCGTAAACATTTAGCTTGGTATTGTAAAGGATTTGCGGGAGCTTCTACTTTACGGGATCAGGTTTCTCAGATTTCGACAGTGACAGAAGGAATAGAATTACTCGATCGCGCGATCGCGGATCAGCAAGTTAACAAAGTAGAGAAGCGAGAAAAAGTTAGTGTTTAAAAATATTTTGATCTCCATTTTTGTTGATTTTTAATTTAGCCCCCCTAGCCCCCCAAAGTTGGGGGGAACCGTTCTCTATTTATGGGTTTCAAAGTCCCCCAGAATTGGGGGATTTAGGGGGCAAAAATCTGAATCAATGACCGTGCCAAGTATATACTTTATCCATTAATTTCTCGCCTTTACTAAAAAATGTCATTTCAGGATAAAATAAGTTCAAGATAAATTAATTAGCCGATAATAATCCCTATGAAAAATCGACGTATTCTTGATATTTTACGCAATGGTCAACCTGAAGAAGTCGTCATCGTCCAAGCCTGGGTGCGTACCAAACGGGAATTAAAGGAGTTTAGTTTTGTCGAAGTCAATGACGGTTCTTCCCTAGCGAATTTACAGGTTATTCTCGATGCCAACCTCCCCGATTATCAATCGTTGATTTCAAAACTCAATACAGGGGCTTCCCTAGAAGTTTCAGGTAATCTGGTTCCCTCACCTGCCAAGGGTCAACGCATTGAACTCAAAGCCGATGCTGTCACAGTTTTTGGGGAAGCCAATCCCGAAACCTATCCTCTACAAAAGAAACGCCATAGTTTTGAATTTCTGCGCACTATTGGCCATCTGCGATCGCGTACCAATAGCTTGGGAGCCGTGATGCGAGTACGAAATGCCTGTGCGACGGCGATTCATCAATTCTTTCAAGAAAAAGGCTTTTTGTGGGTACATACTCCCATTATTACCGCCAGTGATTGTGAAGGCGCAGGGGAATTATTTACCGTCACGAATTTGAATTTAAATCAATTACCCCTAACCGAAAAAAAGACCGTTGATTTTGAAAAAGACTTTTTTGGAAAACAAGCCTATCTAACGGTTAGCGGTCAATTAGAAGCAGAAATTATGGCCATGGCCTTTCAAAATGTTTATACCTTTGGCCCTACTTTTCGGGCAGAAAACTCGAATACTTCGCGCCATTTAGCAGAATTTTGGATGGTGGAACCCGAAATGGCATTTTGTGATTTGGAAGGCGACCAGAACTTAGCAGAAGAGTTCCTCAAATATATTTTTAAATACGTGATGGAAACCTGTCCCGAAGATATGGAATTCTTTAATCAACGCATTGATAATACGGTCTTAGAGACAGCGAATAATATTATTAACAATGACTTTGCTCGGATTACCTACACCGAAGCAATTAAATTATTAGAAAACTGCGATCGCTCCTTTCAATATCCTGTTGAATGGGGAATTGATTTACAATCAGAACACGAACGCTATTTAGCCGAAGAAGTATTTAAAAAGCCGATGATTGTCACCGATTATCCCGCCCAAATTAAAGCGTTTTATATGCGTTTAAATGAAGACGGAAAAACCGTTGCGGCAATGGATATTTTAGCTCCAAAAATTGGTGAAATTATCGGTGGTTCCCAACGGGAAGAACGGTTAGATGTGCTAGAACAACGGATTAAAGCCCAGGCGATGAATCCCGATGATCTCTGGTGGTATCTGGATCTACGCCGTTTTGGAACCGTTCCCCATGCGGGTTTTGGGTTAGGATTTGAGCGTATCGTTCAATTTATGACAGGAATGGCTAATATTCGAGATGTGATTCCTTTCCCTCGGACACCTTTAAATGCAGAGTTTTAGATGGTGGTAATGCCAAATTCAATGAAGTTTAGGGCTGTTAAGCTGTTAATTATCTAAAACGCATACAGGCAAGGGGCTTAAGCCCCTTGTTATAAAACTTTTAACAAAGCCATTATGCAATCTAAATTTTTAGAAACAAATTTAGCCTAAATAAATGAAGACTTTACGAGTTTATAGATTTGTTTTGAGTAATCTTTTAATGAGTTTCTTTGTCTTTTTACTTCCAGTCCAAGCAGGACAATTGAATAACGGCCAAACTTTTTTCGATCATCCCCCCTTACTGTTAGAGGCTTCAACAACCTATAAAGAAGTGTGGGTTTGGGCGGCTAGATATTATTTCACCATTTTTCTGCCAGATAATGCGGGAGAACCCCTAAAACAGGTTGTGTTTCAACAAAAACCAAGCCCTGAAATGATTGATTTTTATCCTGAAAAAACGATCGCTTTTATGGGAACTCGTGATGAGCGGGGGAAGGGATTAAATATTCAGCAGAGCCAATGGAATCCAGAAACCAATAGTATGACAATTACCTTTGATCCTCCGATTCCTCCTGGGGCAACTATCACGGTCGGCTTGAAACCACTCCAGAATCCTAGCGTTGCTGGAACCTATTTATTTGGTGTGACGGTTTTTCCCGAAGGGGCGATCGCCCAATCGATGTATTTAGGCGTTGGCCGACTACATTTTTATAAAAATTATTGGTAATTTGATGAATTTCTATCCCATAAATTGCCAAATTAAAATCGCGTAGAGGTAGGCGATCGCTTCCGAAGTAATTGTCCGAAAACCTGCACTAGAAGCCCACCATTTAGTCGGTTCATAAAAGGGAGAAGGATAGGCAAGAATTCCCACAGAAACTTCGGGATATAAAATTCGAGAAAAAATAAACCAACTTCTTCTGCTATGGGCATCGTAGGAATATAAATTAATTGCCTTAATCGGTAATGAAGACGCTAAAATCCAATTTTTAATCACTAAGGCCGACGCGGCGGTTCGGTCTTTTTTGAGTCTAGGCGTGGGGATCACCACAATTTTCTTGGGATCAACGCCTAAATTGATTAACATTGCTTCTGCCAGACCTGCATAACTTTTATAACTGGCTAGAACAGAGCCTTCCCCTAATTCTTCCCCTGTGGTCAAAATTAAATCATATTGACCTTGTTGAAATTCCATTTTTACTGCTTGCATGGCATACTCATCCATCCATCCTTCAACCACTAATATTTGGGAGGGAATGGGTTGGGAAACTACCAAAAAAGGTTGGACTGTTCTGAGAATTACAATCAAAAGTATGATTAAGGAAATAGTCAATATTCCCCAGCCCTGGGGACTTAATGTCCACTGTGGTTTATATTCTAAGAGTCCCCAAAGTTTTGTTGTTTTAGGATAGGGCATTTGGGATAATAATATTTTTTCGCGAAATAAACCCAATTCTGTTATTATCAGACAGGATTTATTTTTACCTAATTTTAAGATAAATCTCTCTCTAAAATATTTTTTATTTTAAACGACTAGTAATGAATCAATCCCTTGAGTCTGTGACAATTTATACCGATGGTGCCTGTATGGGGAACCCTGGCCCTGGTGGCTATGGTGTGGTTTTACTCCATCAGGGCGATCGCCAGGAATTGTCAGCAGGATACCGCCTAACCACTAATAATCGGATGGAAATGATGGCGGCGATCGCGGCTCTAGAAGCGTTGAGTAACCCTTCTGTCGTCACACTCTATAGTGATTCTCAGTATTTAATTAATGCGATGGAGAAAGGCTGGGCTAAAAAATGGCAAGCAAACGGTTGGAAACGAAACGCGAAGGAAATGGCAAAAAATCCCGATCTTTGGGAACGGTTATTAAAACTTTGTAAAGAACATAAAGTCAAATTTATTTGGGTCAGAGGTCATTCGGGTAATACGGAAAACGAAAAATGCGATCGCCTAGCGGTGGCCGCAGCCAAGCAGTCGAATTTATTATCAGATGGCGGTTATCAGCCTTAATTTTGAGCATTTAATCAAATTTCATTTGGATCAACTCCCAATGATTTTAACTGTGCCGCTAGGCGATCGGCTCTTTGTTTCTCGAACTCAGCCCGTTGTTTCTCGAACTCAGCCCGTTGTTTCTCGGATTCGGCTTTCTGTGCTAATTCTACTGTCGTTAGAAATGGCTCACCATCAGGATAATAAACATTCAATCCTTCTGGGGTTAAGACAAAACTAATTCCCAACAGTGGACTTTTCCAATGGTCTATTTCTTCAATCACGGTCAATTCATCGCCCAGTCTTTGTAAGCCCGCTAATTCTTGATGATCGGGATCATAAATATAGTATTCTTCTACGCCATAACGGTTATAAAATTGCAGTTTTTTTGCCATTTCTTTGATGGTATTCTCTGGAGGTAGGATTTCAAAGACGACCTGGGGAGCAATATTTTCTTCCTGCCACTGACGATAGGAGCCTCTATCTCCTTTGGGTCTTCCCAATACGACAAACACATCGGGGGCAACGCGGATATCAGGACTTCCTTCCACGGGATACCAGAGCAAGTCTCCTGCAACAAATACTTGGGGATCGTTGGCAAATAAGCATTCTAGGTTTTCTTTAAGTAAAACAATCCAACGAAATTGCTTGGTGTTATCGGCCATGGGTTGTCCATCACTGTCGGGGTAGATAATGTCGCGTTTTAGGGAGATTACCATCTCGTTAGCCTCGTTAATCCCTACTGAGTTTTTGTTAGTTTTATTTTAGAGGATATTAAGGGCGAAGGATATAATCAGTAACGGCATTGAGTGCATGAATTAACTTGAAATCATGAAGGACAGCGATCGCAATAAATTTAAGCTAGAATAATTTATTCTAGAAATTTAAGGAAGTATCAATCATGTTTGTTCAAGACAAAATTGACAGTGATTTGAATCAAGAAGAAAAATTAGTGACTTTAAATAAGTTTCTTGATTGGTATCCTGATGGTTATGAAGGTCGATTTGAATTACACAATGGAGTTATCGTCAAGATGCAACCTACTGGTACTCATGAACAGGTAGCGGGGTTTCTCGCGATGGAACTAAGTGTTGAAATTAAGCGTTTGAATTTACCCTTATTTATTCCCCGTCAAGGATTAATTAAAGCTATAGACACAGATAAAGCAGCTTATATTCCTGATGTGATGGTACTGGATAATAATTTTGTCAAAAACAATGAACCAATGTGGAAAAAGCGATCAACTATTACCCAAGGAGCAACTATTAAATTAGCGATCGAGGTGGTGAGTACGAATTGGCAAGATGACTATTTGATGAAATTAGGGGAATATGAAAAATTAGGAATTGAAGAATATTGGATTATTGATTATTTGGGTCTAGGAGGAAGACGTTATATTGGCAGTCCCAAACAACCAACGATTTCCATTTATCATTTAGTGGAAGGGGAATATGTCGTAGAGTTATTTCAAGGTCAAAATGTTCTGAAATCTTGCTTATTTCCTGAACTTAGTCTAACCACAGCGCAAATTTTTGAATTGGGACAATAGAGGAACTAAAATGAAAATATTACACATTACACTAAAATCATTAATTCTACAAAAACGAGAAAAGTGGCTAAAAAAGCAGACATTGGTAGTAAAAGATTAATCAGTTTAGCTCCCGATAAATGGGTACGCTGGATCACTAAACGCAACGATCTCCAAGTTCAAGATATTCTCAATACGGAATTCCAATGGATAGAACGAGAAAGCGACGTATTGCTCAAAGTTTATAGCCCAGAAGAAGGGGAATTTTTACTGCTCAACGAATTGCAACTGCGGTATAGTCCTAAAATGCCCCAACGCTTGCGAGCTTACACGGCTTTAGCCGAAGAACGTTATAATTTACGGGTATATCCTGTGTTAATTAACATATTACCGATTTCGACTAAACAAACCATTCCTAATTGCTATTATTCAGAAATTTTAGGAATTACTGCCCATCAAGATTATCAAGTCATCAATCTTTGGGAAGTCGATGTTAATTTAGTTTTTCAAGACAATCTTTCTACTTTATTACCGTTTGTTCCTATTCTAAAAGGAGGAAATAGTGAAAAAAACCTACGTCAAGCCGTGAGAGAATTACGGGCAGACGAACAGTTAAAAGACTTAGAACCCTTATTATCATTTTTCGCTAGCTTTGTGTTGGATATTCCTTTAGTACAACAAATTATGAGGTGGGATATGACCGTATTACGAGAATCGCCTTGGTATCAAGAAATCCTGAAAGAAGGATTAGAAAAAGGTGAGAAACAAGGCTTACAACAGGGAGAAACTAATCTAATACTCCGCCAACTACGGCGACGTTTTGGGGAAATTGACTTGCCGATAAAACAAAGCATTCAAAAATTATCTATTCCTCAATTAGAATTATTAGGAGAAAGTTTACTTGATTTTTCTAAGTTACAAGATTTATTGAATTGGTTAGAAAAAATTGATTGAGCTGATTTGAAAGGCGATCGCGTAAATTATTGTTGTGATTATTTAAGTAAGGGGAATGTATTCCGAAAATGTTAACTGCGGGTTTATTGACTCAAATTGTGCAGAGATTGGTGGAAAGTTTGCATCCTGAACAGATTATTTTGTTTGGTTCTCATGCCTATGGTGAACCCAATGAAGACAGTGATGTTGATTTATTGGTGATTGTCTCTGAGTCTGATCAACCTCGTTATCGGCGATCGCCTAAAGCATACAGGGCATTGCGTGGAATTTCGATCCCTACTGATGTGATTGTAATGACGCGAGAGGAAGTTAAAAAGAAGGTAAATGTACGGAGTTCCTTGATCAGTCGAGTGATTCATGAGGGGAAAGTTCTCTATGGATGATGAGTATTATCATGAAATACATATAGTTTAAAAAGATTACCATGATTACTAACTTATAATCTAATGCCAAAAAAAGTTCGAGAACTAAAAGCAATATTGTTAAAAGCTGGTTTTACTTATCGCCCAGGAAAGGGGAGTCATACAATTTGGACACATGAACAACTTCCTGAACTTCCCATTACCATTGCAGGGAAAGATGGCGATGATGCTAAAATTTACCTAGAAAAAACAGTTAAACAAAGATTAAAAAAGCTAGAGGAATTACAATGAATTTTCATTACAGCATGGTTATTATTTGGTCAAATGAAGATAACTGCTATCTAGTCCATCTGCCTGACTTTCCCTTCCAAGAATTTCATACTCATGGAGATACCTACGAAGAAGCGGCAAAACGGGGACAAGAAGTGATTGATACCTACCTAGAACTATATAAAGAAAGGGGAAAAGCTTTACCACTTCCTAAAAATCCGTTGCTTTTACAGGTAGCTTGATGGTAATTAATTCGTTAGGTTTAAAAGATAATCACGTTAATTTTTGTGGAGGGGCGATCGCTTGAGTTGGCGTTCTGGGTACTTTAGGATAGGACTGGATAAGTCGTTAATTTATTTTGTGTTTTATGTCTGATACGGTGATCGAGGTCGAGAATCTCAGTAAGAAGTATATTATTGGTCATCAGAAGCAGGAGCGTTACAGGTTGTTGCGGGATGTGATTGCGGATGGGGCGAAGTCTTTTTGGCGATCCCTGTCTGGTAGGGGGTCTGGGATTCCTGAGAATAAGGAGGAGTTTTGGGCTTTAAAAGATGTTTCGTTTGAGGTGAAGCAGGGGGAGTGTATTGGGATTATTGGGCGCAATGGGGCGGGTAAGTCAACGTGATTAAAGATTT
>QBMS01000001.1:60549-68146 GCA_003249095.1 Snowella sp. | reverse complement strand
TGTATTGGGATTATTGGGCGCAATGGGGCGGGTAAGTCAACGTGATTAAAGATTTTGAGTCGGATTACGGAGCCTACGACGGGACGGATCAAGATTAAGGGTCGAGTGGCGAGTTTGTTGGAGGTGGGGACGGGTTTTCATCCTGAGTTGACGGGCCGTGAGAATATTTTTCTGAATGGTTCGATTTTGGGGATGAGTCGGGCGGAGATTAAGGCTAAGTTTGATGAGATTGTGGATTTTGCGGAGGTAGAGAAGTTTCTGGATACGCCTGTTAAGTTTTATTCGTCGGGGATGTATGTGCGGTTGGCGTTTGCGGTGGCGGCGCATTTGGAGCCTGAGATTTTGATTGTGGATGAGGTTTTGGCGGTGGGGGATGCGGCGTTTCAGAAGAAGTGTTTGGGGAAGATGGGGGATGTGGCGGAACAGGAGGGAAGGACGGTTTTATTTGTTAGTCATCAAATGGCCGCTGTTAGCTCACTATGTTCACAAGCCTGTCTATTAAATCAAGGACAATTAATCAATCATGGACAAGTAGAAAAGATTATAAATCAATATATTGAATCAACAATTTTACTTCAAAATTCATCTATAGAGAATCGTAAAGATCGTAGTGGTGACGGTTCTTCCAGATTTACTTATGTCAAAATCAAAAGTAACAATTTTAATAACGTCATTTATGGTGATGATCACATTGATATCTTTCTTGGTTATCAATGCAAAACAACAACAAAAAACATAACTTTTGCCATAGGAATTTTCGACTATTCAAATGTAGAAATTTATTTTATAGATAGTAATTCCAATAATAAACTACCAAAGCAACTACCATTAGAAGGGGAAATCAAATGCTCAATTGGCCCTCTTAACATATCCCCTGGGCAATGTTACCTAAATATTGCAATGATTAATGGAGGAGTTGCTGTAGGTGGTAATATGGTTGACTATATTCAGAATGCTATTAGTTTTACAGTAGAAGATAAAAATTGTTATGGATATCAAAAACTACCTCCTCGAAATTGGTCTATGTGTTTAATTCCTCATGAATGGAGTATTAATAATTAAGCAATATATAAAAAATAGTATATTAAAGAGATAATATAATGATAAATGCTGAGGATAAACAACATGAAAAATATAGATAAAACAAATTATGATGGCTATTCTAAATACGATCAAATTGTGTCTCAAACTTATGAAGAATCAAGACGATTTGAAAAACATTGGCATGAAGAGAATAAATTTATTGAGAGTTATTTAAAAAAAATCAGGTCAATAAACTACTAGATATACCAGTCGGTACAGGTCGTTTCTTCCAATATTATAGTAGTGTCAATAGTGTAATAGGTCTTGATATTTCAGAGAATATGCTTAGTGAAGCTAAGAAGAAATTAGATATAGTTTCCTATAATATGCCTATCAAATTAGAATTAGGAGATATTTTTTCTTTACATTTTGAAGATGAAGAATTTGATTCTGCCATTGTTTTTCGATTGTTTCACTTGATACCTGAAGTTTCTTTAAGTCTTGCTATTAAAGAATTATGCAGAGTAGTTAATAATGATATTTTGGTACAAAGCTATGTCCCTATAAGTCGGTTTTATCAATTCCGACAAAAATTAATTAATCGGCTTAGTTTTAATTCTTCTGTTGCCAAGACAGAGGAAGTAAAAACTCCTTGGTCTCATATTCAATCTTATTGTCACAAACAATCTTTATTGAATAATGAATTTAAAAAATATAATTTATTTCCATCTACTTATAAACGTTTAGATATTTATGGAAGTTGTGAAGTCAGAGCTACTATCTATTCCAAGAAAAATTAAATCTTCTATTGTTAATTCATTAGTCTCAGTGGTGACTGATACAGTTTGCATTCCTATTAAACAGTGTCGCCATTATTGTGGTTTTAGATATGGATCAGATTCTTTTAATCCTTACGAAAACTATATTACTGGCTTACATAAAAGACAACCTATTAATAAATTAAAAAAAGATTTTGAAGATTTCTTGATATTTTATCGTCCTCAAAACTTTGGAGATATTTTTAATATAAAATTCTCTAAACATATACCTCTCTGGATTTATCCTTGGCAATATGGATATGATTTTAATCCTAACAATGGTTGGCTAGAGGATATAAATAAAGTTCCTGATATTATTACTCATTTTTGTAAACAAGGGATAAAAAAATCACGCATAGAAGAAGAATATTTTTGGTTAGAAAGAGCTTATAACTTGATGAAACAAGTTGGCTATCAACCCGAAAATAATTCTTGTATTCAAGTATTTGAATTAAAGAAAAAAAAAGAAAGTGTCTTTATTGTCAAAGATGGAAATCATCGATTAAGTTCTTTGTCTGCACTTGGATATAAAGAAGTTATTGTTAAAAGATATTTACTTGAAGGAATAAATGAAACAAATTATAAGAACTGGCATCAAATAAAAATTTCAAATTATTCTGAACAAGATGCTCTAATGCTTTTTAATACATATATTTTGGGAGTAAATGACTTTAAGCGTGCTGTAGAACCAGGTAAAATAATTTAAGATTAATTACACATTAATAATTTATCAGAAAATCCTTATAAAAAGTATGAAATCGCATTCATCAGACCAACACACTAAAAGATCGTACCTTTGCCCAAAGAGCCATTCAATTAGATGAAATAATCAGGAAAGCGTTGTCAGATTAAAAGACCCGATAATCATGCAATCCCAGTGTTTAATACTGATATTTGGCTTTGCTGGGTTAATGACAATAATAATTTACTTCCCAAAGATACTTTTGAAAAAAGCGATCAATTGGCTATTTATGCGATTCGTTGTATTGAAGTAGCAGGGCTTGATCGACACCAACGTATGTTAGCCTAGTGTTGTGATCGGGTTTTATGGAGTCTCAATGATGACAACTTCCCTCAGATACTCACTTTTCGATGTTACTTATCCTGATAGCGACGGTTTGCCAATGGCAGAAAGTGATGCAGCTAGAGATTACCTAATTTATGGTGTCGAAGCCTTAGATAGCTATTTTCAAGAGCAGACAGATGTATATGTATCTGGCAACTTATTTATCTACTATGAACAGGGCAACCCTAAGGCAGTAGTCGCCCCTGATGTGTTTGTCGTGTTTGATGTTGAGAAAAAAAAGCGACCTTCCTATAAAACTTGGGAAGAAAATGACAAAATTCCTGACTTTGTGCTAGAAATCACTTCAAAAAGTACCGCTAGTGAAGATAGAGGTACAAAAAAAGGTCTATACGCCTATTTGGGAGTGAAAGAATATTTTCAATATGATCCCACTGCCGATTATTTGAAGCCTTCCTTACAAGGATTTCGCTTGGTTGAAGGCAATTATTTGCCAATTCTGGGACAAGTCAATGGAGATCGCCTCTCAATTCATTCTGAAACATTGGGCTTAGAGCTATGGTTAGAGGCAAATGGTGAGATGCGTTTTTACGCACCTAAAACCAAAACCAAATTACTTAGCCCAAAGGAAATGGAACAAGCCAAACATCAAGCAGAACAGGCTCAACATCAAGCTGAACAGGCTCAATATCAGGCTGAACAGGCTCAACATCAGGCTGAACAAAGGGCGGCTAAGTTGGCGACCAAGTTGCGTGAATTAGGGCTTGATCCAGATTTAATTTAAGTTAAAAGCGATCGCATTCAATCAGGTCAAGCCAGAACTTTAAGAGATCATACCTTTGCAAAAAGAGCCATTCAATTAGATAAAATAATCAGGAAAGCCTTATCAACCTAAAAACAAAACGCGATTAATGATCATTTGGATAACCCAGAACAAAGAAACATATCATGCAAGCCCAACATTTAATATTAAAATTAGGAAATACTTCAATAATCAACTATGCGAATCTCTTAGAGAGCAACAATAAATATGCCCCGTATTGCCTTCTTTTTTGGAATTTCCATCTATATGTATATGGATGATCATGGTGTTCCCCACTGTCATGCTATGTACGGAGACTATGCTGGTTCCTTTGCCATTGAAAGTGGTGAATGCCTAGCAGGGCAAATGCCGCCAACTCAAGCGAAGAAAATCAAAAGTTTTATACTGAATAATCAAGTCGAGCTATTGGAGAAATGGAATGAGCTTTCTGGTTAGAACCCCCTGGTTAAAAGTAGTAACTGTCACTCCTTTAAAAAATTATCGATTAAAAGTCGTATTTGAAAATTCCCATGAGCAAATTTTAAATTTGTCGTCACTGATCGCAAAACGAGATTGCTACTGGCGGCTTAAAAATCCAAGATATTTTCAGCAAGTTAGCATAGATCCATTGGGCGGTCTGTACTGGCCAGAAGGAGAAGATCTCGCGCCTGATGGATTAGAACGTTATCTGGATTCTGCCGACCAAGGAAAAAAAAACTAATGTGAGTCAAGTAACAAAAATCGCCTTCATGATGAAATAATTAGGAAAACCTTATCAGCCTAAAATAGAACGCGATCGCGCTTACGGAATCCGTTTATCATTGACAAAATGAAAACCGATAAACTCTTTTACCGCATTTTCCTTAATCAACCCAGTCTCCTAGCTGAACTGATTCCTGGTCTTCCTGTCGATTGTGAATTTGACTACACTGCCCCCGTTATCAAAGAACAAGAATTTCGTCTTGATGGAGTTCTAACGCCCCTCAGTAAAGACACTAAGTTTCCCCTTGTTTTTCTTGAAGCTCAGATGCAAGCCGATCCCGATTTCTATAGTCGTTATTTCGCTGAGATTTATCTTTATTTAAAACAATATAAAAGCAATCGACCTTGGCGAGGCTTACTGATCCTCAAATCCCGAAAACATTATCTGGGGTCAGAAAATCCCTACCAATTCCAGTTAGATAGCCAAGTTCACAGACTTTATCTCCAAGATCTATTAAAAGAAAGTTCATTAAGTCCTAATTTAGCCCTGCTCCAGCTCATTGTTTTACCGAAAGCTAAAACTCCCCAAGCGGCCCAAGATTTACTAAAAAAAGTTAAAACTGAGTCTGAATTTCGTCAGCAACTTGACTTGATCGAGGCTATACTGGTCAATAAGTTTCCCCAACTAAGCTTAGAGGAGATATTAGAAATGTTAGATCTAAAAACGGCTGATATTACCCAAACTCGATTTTATCAGGATGTTTTTCAAGAAGGCGAACAAAAAGGTGAAGTTAGTCTCATACTCCGCCTACTAACTCGGCGTTTTGGTGAAATTCAATTACCGATAAAGCAACAAATTCAAGGTTTATCTATTTCTCAATTAGAATTGTTAGGAGAAAGTTTACTAGATTTTACTGAGTTACAAGATTTGATGAATTGGTTAGAGAATAATACTTGATTTTTTATGAATAGGCGATCACTTTTCGTTTAATCTAGGGTATTTTAAGATAGTGGTTAACCCATAGTTTTTTAATGTTATGTCTGATACGGTGATCGAGGTCGAGAATCTCAGTAAGAAATATATTATTGGTCATCAGAAGCAGGAGCGTTATACGGCGTTACGGGATGTGATTGCGGATGGGGCTAAGTCTTTTTGGCGATCGCTGTCTGGTGGTGGGTCTGGGATTCCTGAGAATAAGGAGGAGTTTTGGGCGTTGAAGGATGTTTCGTTTGAGGTGAAGCAGGGGGAATGTATTGGGATTATTGGGCGCAATGGGGCGGGTAAGTCAACGTGATTAAAGATTTTGAGTCGGATTACGGAGCCTACGACGGGACGGATCAAGATTAAGGGTCGAGTGGCGAGTTTGTTGGAGGTGGGGACGGGTTTTCATCCTGAGTTGACGGGCCGTGAGAATATTTTTCTGAATGGTTCGATTTTGGGGATGAGTCGGGCGGAGATTAAGGCTAAGTTTGATGAGATTGTGGATTTTGCGGAGGTAGAGAAGTTTCTGGATACGCCTGTTAAGTTTTATTCGTCGGGGATGTATGTGCGGTTGGCGTTTGCGGTGGCGGCGCATTTGGAGCCTGAGATTTTGATTGTGGATGAGGTTTTGGCGGTGGGGGATGCGGCGTTTCAGAAGAAGTGTTTGGGGAAGATGGGAGAGGTTGCGGAAAAGGAGGGTAGGACTGTTTTATTTGTTAGTCATAATATTCTTGCTATTACGACTTTATGTAGCAAAGCAGCATTAATTAAAAACGGATATTTATCTATATTCGGTAATGCAATAGAAGTAGCAAAAATTTACAGTCATGATGATGATGAACAAAATACAACTGAATGGTTTGGTCGTGCAGGTAACAATAAATTTTGTATGTTTCATACATGGATTCGTCCTCTAAGCAAAATTGGGTTCGATACAAGCGTCAATTTAGAAATTGGATTAGAAGGTGAAATATTAGAGCCTTTAGATGGTTTAATTGCTGGTTTTTGTCTTTATTCTGAACATGGCTACCCATTAGCTTATACACTTTATGATGATTCTCTTCCTTATCCTGCTTCAATTGTTTCCCCAAATCCTTTTAAAATGATTTTCATAATACCAGGTAATACATTAGCGTTAGGAAGTTATCGTATTCAATTTGATATAGGAATACATTTGAAAGAAAGAATCATTGAAAATGAGGGTAGTTTATATTTTGACTTGACAAATATGAACGGAATTGGTCATAGATTTGTAACATCTAATGTTATGGGAAGAAGTTCTTTAATGAGACCAAAATGGTCTTTATTAGATTGCAATTAATTAAGTTAGTTTTATGAATAAAAATAATACTTGTATTAAAGATATTAAAAGACAAATATTTTCTTCTGTAAAGACTATTATTTATCCTACTTTTAAATCGCCAAAAATCATACTTACAAGGTCAGCGTGCCTGGGTCAATCACTTCTTGCAAAAAGATTTGAATTTACAAATATCGCTAACGATAATAGAGCCTCTTCCTATTTGACGATCAATCAACAAAAAGTTAGAGTTGATATGTTCCTAGAATGGTTAGCTGGTAGTCAACGACCTGTTATAGAGAAAGTTAAGCAGCATCTTAATCCTGAAAGACCTTATGTTCTAGAAATGTTAGAACAGCAAGAAAATTTACCCTGGTTGACTATAAAAGATGATTTTGAATATTTGTTAATGGATTCTTTTTCAGAATTAACAGATAATAAGTTTACTAACAAGAAAGAAGGTTGGTCTTTCTGCTGTCATAGATCTGATATGGTTCACAATTCTACAGAATTTCAAGACTTATTTTTTTCAGAAGGGTTACTCTCTCTTAGCTCTCTCTATGATAAATACTTAGCTTTTTTTAACTGGTTTGCACAACAATATCCAGATAAGGACATAGTATTTTTTCATTTTCCGACTTGTTTAGATAGCAGAGAAATATATAATAAGAGAAGTCAAGAAATTTATAGAGTAATATCGGACTTATCACAAACAAGAAAGTATTTATACAGTATTTCAATTTCAAATAAATTTGTTTTTCATGCTCCAAATGACAATTTCCCATACCACTTTTCTTGTAAAACATATATTGATTTTGTCAATGTATGGCTTAAAAATGAAATTTTACAAAGAAAAAAATGGAATAAAAACTTATTTTTAACATATCTCTTAATTAATTTGCTTAGTAATAGAAAAAAATAATTTATCCTCAAAAATCATGCAAAT
>QBMS01000001.1:0-60539 GCA_003249095.1 Snowella sp. | reverse complement strand
ATCGTGGTTATTGGAAAAGCTCTAAAGAAAAAAATCAAGAAATTGCTTTTCGACGTTCTTTTGAATTGGGTTTTGGGACAGAAACAGACTTGCGTGATTTTGGAGGAAATTTAGTTATTTCACATGATCTACCTTTAGGTAATGAAATGAGTCTTGAGACTTTTTTCGGTATTTATAATGAATATAATAATACTTTACCTCTAGCATTAAATATTAAATGTGATGGCTTACAAAATCTGTTAAATTCAACTTTAGAGAAATATCATATCAGCAATTACTTTGTGTTTGATATGTCTATTCCTGATATGCGTCTCTACATCAATCAGGGATTTAACACTTTTACTCGTCAAAGTGAAATTGAAGTTCAGCCGATTCTATATGAATCAGTTCAAGGAGTATGGATAGATTGTTTTGAAGATGATTGGATAACAGAAGATATATTAACGGCTCATCTAAATGCCAAGAAAAAAGTTTGTCTCGTTTCGCCTGAACTACATCAACGAAATCATTATCCTTTTTGGCAACAACTCGCTTCTATGAAAATTCTTAATCATCCTAATCTTTTATTATGTACAGATTTTCCAGAAGAAGCCCAAAATATATTAATGGGGAAGATGTGATGACTAAAATCAAAGCTATTATTTTTGATATGGATGGAGTATTGATAGAGGCTAAAGATTGGCACTACGAAGCTCTCAATAGAGCATTAGCTCATTTTGGTTATACGATTAGTCGTTACGATCATTTAGTGACTTTTGATGGATTACCTACTCGCCGAAAATTAGAGCTTCTTTCAAAAGAAAAAGGTTTACCTACTTCACTTCATAGCTTTCTTAATGAGCTTAAGCAAATTTATACACTTGAACTTGTTCATGCTCGTTGTAAACCCATTTTTCAGCATGAATACGCACTTTCTAATCTCAAGATGATGGGCTATCGTCTTGCTGTTGCATCTAATTCTATTCGTAACACGATTGAAATAATGATGCAAAAAAGTAATTTAATATCTTATTTTGAATTTATGCTGAGTAATCAAGATGTTATTCTCGGTAAGCCTAACCCTGAAATTTACCAAAAATCCATTCAAAAATTTGGACTTATGCCCCAAGAATGCCTAGTAATTGAAGATAATGAAAATGGAATTAAAGCCGCAAAAGAAGCGAATGCTCATCTTCTAATCGTGAAATCTGTTCTAGAAGTAAATCTAGATAATATTCTTAATTATATTCAGCATTTGGAGGGAAATGTATAGTTTATGAATATTCTTCTTTTAATGGCAGGATCTAGCGATGCTTTTCATGAAGCAGGTTACATATATCCCAAAAATCTTATTGAAATTCAAGGATTACCACTGATTCAACACGTTATTCACAGTGTCCAAAAAAGTATTGAAAGTCTTCAAGAACAGACTATTCAGCTTATTTGTATGATTCGTTCTGAGGAGAATCGTTATAGTTATACAGGTGGAGTAATTAATCTACTGGCTTCTGGAACACAAGTTATCGAAATACAGGGTAAGACAACAGGAGCCGCTTGCACTGCATTGCTGGCTATTGAGTACATTAATAATACTGAACCGCTTATTATTATTAATGGTGATCAAATTTTAGAGACGGATTTAGGTGCAGTGATTAATGACTTTCAAGTAAGAAATTTGGATGGGGGAACTATTGTATTTGAAGCAGTTCATCCTCGTTGGTCTTATATACGTTGTAATAAAGAGGGTTTAGTCGTCGAAGCAGCAGAGAAAAGACCTATTAGCAATTTAGCAACCGCAGGAGTGTATTATTTTGCAAAAGGGCAAAGTTTTGTGCAAGCTACTATGAATATGATTAAAAAAGATGCCCATGTGAATGGTATTTTTTATGTGTGTCCTAGTTTTAACGAAATGTTACTTCAACAAGCAAAAATTGGTATTTATAAAATCCCTCGTGAAAAGTATTTTTCTTTAGCTTCTCCTAAAGGTGTAGAGTTTTATGAAGAATATTTACGAAATAAGATACAAATCAATATTTAGTATATCTTAAGTCAAAATCGATTTTTTCTAAATATCAATATAATTAATCCAAAAAAATGAAAATTTCAAGCTTTTTACATTTTATTTTTCGTCGAGGATTAAGAAAACTTTCTCAATTTATTGTTTCCTGTTTGCCGCAGAAAGAATTAGGAAAATTAATGGAAACAATGATAGATGAGTGTATTGTGAGAAACAAACCGTTATCTTTTTTATCTTTAGACGCATTAAAAGATAGAGGTTTTTTAAGATTGATTTCTTTATCAAATGAACCATCTCAAAGAATGTATTTTACTTGCCACTTACGGCCAATTTTTACAGAAGGAATTGAAACTCTTCCTGATAATTTTTATACCTTCTCGAATATAGCTATTATTATTCAAGGCCCGATTATTAAGGCAAATGATTTTACTTTTGAATCTATTAGATTATATAAAAAAATATTTCATAAATCTAAAATTATCCTGTCAACATGGAATGACGAAGATCAATTCTACCTTGAGAAATTCAAAAATGAAGATATTTTCGTTGTATTAAATAATAAACCAATTAATCCAGGAATTTTAAATGTTAATTATCAGATTATCAGTTCTTATTCAGGAATACAAAAAGCTCAAGAATTAGATTGTTTATATAGTCTAAAAACTCGATCTGACCAACGGATTTATGCTCCCAATACGGAAGCTGTTTTATTAAGTATTCTGAAAGCTTTTCCGTTGAAACAACCATCAATTCATCAACTTGGGCGGATTATCGCAATTAGTCTTAATACTTACAAATATCGCTTATATAGTATATCTGATATGTTTTTGTTTGGATATACATCAGATTTAGATAAGTTTTGGAGTCCTCCATTAGATGAAAGAGAAAAAGTAGCACCTGATTATCTAGAGACATTGGGCAATATGGAAAAAAACTTGTTTCCAGAATCATATCTTCTTACGAACTATCTCAATAAAATTGAATACACACCAGCATGGACGATTTCTGATAGTTGGGATGTTTATTCGGAAATTTTTTGTATAGTTGACAAAGAAATTTTCGATTTATATTGGCCAAAATATCAAAACGAACTAGAGTATAGAGATATTTCTTACGATTTTATTAAAACCAACAAATTATTTAATTTTGCGGATTGGCTTAATTTTCAGTGCCATACATATCAAGATAAAATTTCGGATGAAACACGAAAAATCTCTTACCCAATTGGAGAAATAATTGATTTTTCATATAAAATAAATTGATTATCTTTATTTACTTTATATAAATTAGGAACAATATGCGTAAAGAACTTCTAGAAAATATGTTTAAGGGATGGTTTGTTGGTAACTTTAGTCCTAGTCTTTACATCACAAATGATGTTGAAGTAGGGATTAAAACTTATAAAGCTGGCTCTTACGAGGACTGGCATTTTCACAAAGTTGCCACAGAAATTACTGTTATCGTTTCGGGTGAAGTCAAAATGTCGGGAAATCACTACCTAACAGGAGATATGATTGTGATTGAACCAGGGGAAAAAACAGATTTTTTAGCATTGACCGATGTGACAACTGTTGTTGTTAAGCTACCTGGTGCTAATAACGATAAGTATTTATGTGGAGATGATGATGCTTAATATTGTTATTCCAATGGCAGGAAGAGGTAGTCGTTTTTTTCAAGCGGGATATACGTTGCCGAAACCTCTAATATCTGTAAAGGGGAAACCGATGATTCAATTAGTGATTGAAAATCTTCAGCCAAAAACTGAGCATCGTTTTATTTTCATTTGTCAAGAGCAACATATAAATGAGTTTGGATTAGCAGACAAGCTTTGTCAGTGGTCTCCTGATAGTATTATTTTAACTATTAATGAAGTAACAGAAGGGGCGGCTTGTACGGTTTTATTGGCTAAAGCATTGATTAATAATGATATGCCTTTAATGATTGCAAATTGTGATCAATGGATAGATGCGGATATTAATATGTATCTTTCTGAAATGGAAGATAAAAACCTGGATGGGCTGATTATGACGATGACGGCAGACGATCCAAAATGGTCTTTTGTTCGTTTGGATAACTCAGGCAAAATTATAGAAGTTGTTGAGAAGCAGGTGGTTTCTCAGGAGGCAACGGTGGGCATTTATAACTATCGTCGAGGTTCAGATTTTGTAGAAGGAGCAGAACTTATGATCGCAAAAAATTTACGAGTCAACAATGAATTTTATGTCGCTCCTGTTTATAATGAAATGCTTCAAAAAAATCTTTATCTCGGATATTATAATATTGGTAGTGTTAGTAACGGAATGTATGGGCTAGGAACACCCAATGATCTAATAAATTTTGAACAGTTGACAATATCTAATTAAAATGTACCTAAAAATGATTAAATCACTAAAATCTATTATTTTGAAAGTTACTAGTAAGATTTTAGATCCGCTATTGCTGCATTATCGAATTTTAACATTAGGGATTTATGAATCTATACCTGATTTTGCATTATCAGATTATCCTTATGTTTTTTCTTCCACGTTATGTAGACAACAGCATTTTAGAATGCCTTTATATTCTTATTGGTGTAAAAAATTAGGAGAGTCTCCACGTTTTCATAGAAAACAATGGGAGTTTGTTTTTATTTGTCATGTTTTATACGAACGAAATTATCTTCGTCCTGACCTAGATGGAGTAGGTTTTGGATGTGGAAAAGAACCTTTAATTTCTCTTTTTGCGAGTTACGGTATTAATATCTTGGCAACTGATTTAGAAATAGAAAAAGCCAAATTACTAGGATGGGTTTCGACGAATCAGCACAGTAATAATTTATCAGATCTTAATGAACGAGGATTATGTGGGACTCAGTTGTTTGAAGAAAAAGTAAGATTCAAAAATGTTGACATGAATAATATTCCTAACAATCTCGGAAAGTTTGATTTTTGTTGGTCATCATGCGCTTTTGAACATCTAGGATCGATCAAAAATGGCTTAGATTTTGTATATAATTCTCTCAAATTTCTTAAGCCAGGTGGCATTGCAGTTCATACCACTGAGTTTAACGTAAGTTCTAATGACAGAACGCTAGACAATAACCCTAGCTTTGTTATTTATCGTAGACGTGATATAGAAGAATTTGTAGAAAAACTCAAAATAAATGGATTTATCGTTGAAACAATAGATTATGCGATTGGTGAGGATAAACTAGAAAAATATATTGACCTCCCACCGTACTTAAGTGAACCTCATTTGAGACTAAAACTCGCCAATGAATTTGTATCAACTTCTATTGGTTTAATCATTAGAGTGCCAAACTAGATCATTAATATGATTATTTAGTGACTATGTATTACGTTTAAATTACTAACTAAATTATAAATTATGAAGATTAATGTTTGTTATGATATAACCATACTAGGAACTTACTTTAGCTATCCCGATTCAAAAACGGGAATTTATCGAGTAGTCGAGGAAATTCTTTTAGAATTATTAAAAAAACAAGAGGTTGAAATAACTTTGACAAGTATCTCTAGTATGAATTTAGCATTATCATCAATTGCTTGTCCTCTGTATATTAAAAGCTATTTAAAAGGTTATTCATGTGATTTTGATAATACATTTACAAGCAAATTAGGAATTCAATGGTTTTATGAGGTGATTTATAAAGCATATTTCTCTAGAAAATTTCAAAGTTTACCCAGATATTCTTGGAAGTCTATTATCATTAGAGCATTAACAAAAATTTTAGATATAACTAAACTATGCTTATATGATTGTGATCAGTATTTTGATACTAGAAAATATGATATTTTTCATTCTACTTACTATAGGCTTCCCTCAAAAGAACTAACGTGTAATCTACCCAGGCTTTTAACAATATACGATTTAATTCCTATTAAGTTTCCCCAGTATATTAATTCTTCTTCAACTAGCTATTTTGAAAAAATAATTGATAGTATTGACATAAATAATGATTGGGTTAGTTGTATCTCCGAGTATACTCGTCAAGAATTTTGTGAATATACACAAATGCCTATTGAAAGAGTTTTTGTCTGCCCGTTGGCTGCTGACAAACAGTTTCATCCTGTAACCAATCTTGAAGTTATTAAAGAGACTAAAGCAAATTATAAAATCCCAGAAAATCAATATTTTTTGTGTTTAGCTAGTCAGCTACAATTACACAAAAATATTCCTCATTTGATTGACTCTTTTGTAACCCTAATTAATGAGCAACCCAACCTAGATATAAACTTAGTTTTAATTGGAACAAATCGTTATAAAAGACCAGAAATTCAAAAAGCTCTCGAAAAAATTGCTGAATATAAAGATCGAATAATTATGACGGGCTACGTCCCCGACGAAGATCTTAGTGCAATCTATAGCGGTGCAATAGCCTTTATTTTTCCCTCTTTGTATGAAGGATTTGGCTTACCTATTCTTGAAGCCATGCAATGTGGAACTCCCGTTATCTCTTCTAATTCCACATCTCTCCCTGAAGTAGTTGGTGATGCTGGCATCCTAATTGACCCAAAAGACCAAGATCAACTTTGTCAAGCAATGCTTAATGTTCTAACTGATGAATCCCTAAGAGAAAATCTAAAACAAAAAGGATTAGAACGAGCTAAACAATTTAGTTGGAAAAAATGTGCAGATCAAACTGTAGAAATTTATAAAAAAATCATTGATAGTAAATAAATCATGCTAAAAATTGCCTATGATATTTCTATTTTAGGACAAGGCCACGCCAATCCTAAAGCACGAACAGGAATATACCGAATGGTAGAATCTCTTCTGTTAGAACTACTTAAAATTCAGCAAATTAGTTTTGATTTAATTGCCCTAAATAAAGATAGTAGCTATTGGGATCATCTAGCAGTAGAAATTTATTTAAAAAGCCTTGATAACACTATCTCTATTTCTTCTCCTTACCCCTCTAATTTTCTCATTAAAACTTTATATAAACAATTAGTTAATCAACATCGTTCTATACTGCAAAGCAACGCTGGAACAAACTCTTTTATTTATAAAACAGCACAAGGAATCAAAATTATCAGTGAAATCTTAGATCAATCTCTGATAAAACCAAACCTATCTTCTCTCGAATATTCTTTATATCACTCTACTTATTTTTCTCTTCCCATTTTGCCCAATAAAATCCAAAGAATTTTAACAATTTATGATTTAATTCCCCAATTTTTTCCAGAGTTTGTCACTCCCAAAGTATTGCAAAGAGGAATCAAAATTTTAGACAGTATTGACATCAAAAAAGATTGGATTATCTGCATATCAGAACATACCAAACAAGACTTCTGCAACTATACAAACATGAATCCAGAACGAGTCTTCGTTACCCCCCTAGCCGCCAGCAATAATTTCTATCCCGTCACCGATTCAGACACCATCAACCAAAAACTAGCTCAGTACCAAATCCCCCCTAAACCCTATTTCCTAAGCCTTTGTACCCTAGAACCCCGCAAAAATCTCAGCTTTCTTCTGCGCTGCTTTGCCAATCTTCTAGCGCAAGACCCTACTCTAGACCTTAACCTCGTTCTCGTCGGTGTTAGCGGCTGGAAAAATAACGACATTTTTCAAACCGTTCAAAACAATCCCACCCTCAAATCCCACGTCATCTTTACAGGCTATATTCCCGATCAAGACCTCAGTGCTATCTATAGCGGAGCCTTGGGCTTTGTCTATCCCTCCCTCTATGAAGGCTTTGGACTCCCTCCCCTCGAAGCCATGCAGTGCGGAACCCCTGTGATTACCTCCAATACCAGTTCCCTACCCGAAGTTATCGGTGATGCAGGAATCATGATTAACCCCACAGACTCCGACGAACTTTGTCAAGCCATGCTCGATTTAATTAATAGCGCAGACCTAAGAAATCAACTCTCCCAAAAAGGACGCGATCGCGCTCAACAATTTAGCTGGTCAAAATGCGCCCAAGAAACCGTAGAAATTTACAAAACAATCACATAATTCTTACATTTAAATTCTGGAGTCTCTTTAATCAATAAAAATGCAACTTCTCTATACCCTAACAACCTATCCCCCCGCGATCGGTGGCGCACAACTCCATCAACACCTAATCGCCCAACAACTCAAACAAAAACACCAAATTCAGGTGATTAGCCATTGGAATCAAAACCGCACCGACTGGCTACTCGGAACAACCATTAACGCTCCAAAAGATCCCCTAAACTACACCATTGATGATATTCCCGTTCACCGCTTCGGACTCAACCTTAACGATAAAATCCGACTACTTCCCTATCTTCCCCTCTACTATCCCGTGATGAATTTTGCCCTTCCCGCGATCGCCAATTGTATCAGCCAATACCTAGATCCCTACGCCCAACAAGCTGACCTCATCCACAACGTTCGTATCGGTCGAGAAGGACTCAGTTATGCCTCCTACCAAATCGCTCAGAAATATAACATTCCCTTCATTTTCACCCCCGTTCATCATCCACGCTGGGTTGGTTGGCGTTATCGTGCTTACCTCAAACTCTATCAACTCGCCGATGCTGTCATTGCTCTGACTCAAACCGAAAAACAAATCTTGATAGATTTAGGCGTAAAACCAGAACGCATTACCGTCACAGGCATGGGGCCAATTTTAGCCGAAACCGCTAATCTTAAAACCTTTCAAGAAACCTATAAAATTACCGATCCCATCGTTCTTTTTTTAGCCCAACATTATCCCTATAAAGGCTATCAACAACTCCTTCAAGCCGCTCCCTTAGTTTGGAAAAAATTTCCCGAAGCCCAATTTGTTTTTGCTGGGCCAACGGTTGCCAACTCTGAGCAATACTTTAAAAATCAAGACCCCAGAATTCATCGCTTAGGAGCCTTAAATCTTCAAGATAAAACCAATGCCTTGGCCGCTTGTACCCTGCTTTGTGTACCCTCTACCCAAGAAAGCTTTGGCGGAGTTTATACCGAAGCTTGGAATTTTGCTAAACCCGTTATTGGTTGTAATATTCCTGCTGTTTCCGAAGTCATTGATCAGGGCATTAACGGCTATTTAGTCAATCAAAAACCTGAGTCAATTGCCGATGCCATCTGTCAAATATTACAAAACTCCAACACATCACAAAAAATGGGACAAGCAGGACAACAAAAACTTCAAAAAAAATATACTTGGCACAAAATTGCACAACTAACTGAAGACCTTTATCAAAGGATCAAAAATTAGAATTTGTCAACGAGCAAGCCGAGCCTCGATCATTTTTTTAACCATCTCTGGCATCGTCACTGTCGCTCGCCACTTTAATAATTCCTCTGCTTTCTGAGGATTTCCCCTATTAATCGCCAAATCTGTCGGTCGGAAGAAACTAGCATCACTCACCACATAATCATGCCAGTCTAAATTAAAGTAAGAAAACGCGACATCTACTAATTGTTCTAAGCGATAACTAATTCCTGTCGCGATAACATAATCCTCTGCGGTTGTTTGTTGCAACATCAAATACATCGCTTCCACATATTCAGGGGCCCATCCCCAATCCCGCTTAATTGCCATATTTCCTAATTGAAGTTGACTTTGATTGCCTTGATGAATTTCACAAACTGCATCTACAATTTTCTGAGTTACAAATCGAGCGGGACGCAAGGGAGACTCATGATTAAATAAAATTCCCGAACAGGCAAAAAGATTATAAGCCTCTCGATAATTTGCTACTTCCCAAAATGCCGCCGCCTTTGCCACCCCATAGGGACTACGAGGACGAAAAGGCGTTAATTCATCTGCCGCATGGTCTCCAATATCCCCAAACGATTCACTGGAAGCTGCATTATAAAATTTAATCGGTTTTTCTATAAAGCGAATCGCCTCTAAAAGATTTAAGGTTCCCGTCGCAATACTATCTAGTGTTTCAACGGGTTGCTCAAATGATAAACCCACCGAACTCTGGCCCGCAAGATTATAAATTTCATCGGGATCACTTTTTTTAATGGCTTGTAAAACACTCCGAAAGTCATTCAGAGCCATCGACTTTACCTTAACCTGATCCCTGATACCCAAATAACTTAAACTACGAAAATTTGATATTTCAGCATCCCTTGAAGTGCCATAAACCTGATATCCTCGTTGCAAAAGATATTGGGCTAAATAAGCACCATCTTGTCCTGAAATACCGCAAATTAAAGCTTTTTTCATTTCTGTCTTAATTACTAACTTTATTTTAACGACGACTCCTGATGTTTTCAAACTATCGCGATCGCCACTGTTTATTGTCCCCTATTAACGACTAAGATGATGGCTAAAAATCATTCCGCGATCGCAATTAATCTCAATATTGAATGGTATCACAAAGAAAATTATCCCGTAAAATAGCCCTCAAATCGTAGTTTAACAACAAATCAACCTGATCAGCGATCGCCTACAACAAAACTAAGCAGAGTACAGGAAACCAACAATGGCAACAACAGCAGATGAAGTTTGGAAACTATGAGGAGAACTCATTCAAGCCCAAAAAGAGACAGAAAGTCCCCTCCAAGAACAATCTCAGGAAAGCGATCGCCATTTTCAGGAAACTGTTGAAACTTTGGGCATCCTGCTTAGGATTTACTCATGGTCTAATTGGTAAACTTGGTAATATCTGGCTGCCTTAAACAGAAAAACGCGATCGCCTTTAACCCAATCTGTATCAAAAATGTAAATTGGCGACCAACAATAAAAAACACTACTTCAACAAATTCTGAACCTGTTCCACAGTTAATCCAGTAGCAGCAGCCACTTGTTCAGACGACATACCCATTTTAAGCATATTAATCGCCACCCGACGTACAGTTTCCTGCACTCCCTCAGCCTTACCTTCAAGCTTCGCCTCTTCCATAAACTCTTGAACCAGCCAAGCCTTTTTCATCTCTTCCTTAGTAAACATAATTTTCAACTCCTGCTCTTTGTCCTTACCGAGTTTATAAACTAAAACCGCTTTCACCAAGTCTAGCACTATTTGCTGAAAGCCAGAATCATCGATCTGCTGACGGGTTTGAGCGATCAAAGATTTGGCAGCCTCTATCGCCACATCCTCATTAGCAATCACTAACTCCGCAATATTTACCCCGATCGCTTGATTAGGATTAATCGTTAACTCATCAAGATAAACACGATGAAGCTGAGACAGTAAACCCCGATATTGATGCGGGAAATCTGGCTCAATAATCCGTTTTGCAAAAACGATCACAGCTTGCCAATCTTGGATTGGCTGATATTGTCTCAAATAGATGAATATTTCACAAAAAAAACGCCAATAGAAACTAGCATCTTTTTGAAACTGCACTTCCACAAAATAAATAGGATGGTTAGATTGCGCTGAGATAAACACACCATCAATCCGAAAAGCAAGCTCTTTTACTTCGATAGACTTAAACTCATAATCTTTAGCAAGTTCTGACGGTTCCCCAATCAACGCGAATAACGTATCGGGAAGAGTCTCAAAAATTTTGTAAAAGATACTGTCGGTTCGCATAGTATGAATTGTTGCTCAGTCATTTTTGTTAATGATACAGGACTGCGTTAGCCCAGAATTGGTAAAGGAAATTTAGCGATCGCCTACAATAAAACCAGCAAACAAAACCAACAGACCATTGTGACAAAAAAAGCCGACATTGGTAGCAAACGATTAATTAGTCTCGCCCCTAACCCTTGGGTACGCTGGATCACCCAACGCCCAGAACTTCATGTCGAAGAAATATTGAACACAGAATTTCAGTGGATAGACCGAGAAAGCGACGTTTTGCTCAAAGTTTATAGCCCCGAAATCGGAGAATTTTTATTACTCAACGAACTCCAAATTCGCTATAACTCCAAAATGCCCAGACGTTTGCGAGCCTATACCGCCCTAGCCGAAGAACGCTATAATTTACCCGTATATCCCGTGCTGATTAACATCCTACCCAAACCCACTAACCCCATTATTCCCCCTCGCTATGAATCCGAAATTTTAGGACTAATTGCCCGTCAAGATTATCAGGTAATTAACCTGTGGGAAATTGATGTCAATCTTGTATTTCAACAGAAAATAGCAACCCTTTTACCTTTTGTACCTATCCTAAAAGGAGGAAATACAGAAAAGAACCTACGTCAAGCCGTGATCGAACTACGAAAAGATGAAAAATTAAACGAATTAGAACCCTTACTATCTTTTTTCGCCAGTTTTGTATTAGATATACCCTTAATTCAACAAATAATGAGGTGGGACATGACCGTATTAAGAGAATCACCCTGGTATGAAGAAATCCTAAAAGAAGGTTTAGAAAAAGGAGAGCAACAGGGCTTACAACAAGGGTTGCAACAGGGTTTACAACAGGGTTTACAGCGAGGACGACAACAGGAGGCAGAAACCTTAATCTTGCGTCAACTAGAGCGACGTTTGGGAGAAATTGAGTTTTCGATCAAACAAAAAATTCAGAGCTTATCGATTGCTCAGTTAGAAATATTAGGCGAAAATCTGATTGATTTTTCTAATCGCCAAGATTTATTAAACTATCTAGAAAACCTCGACTAAATCTCCATTCAGGAGCGATCGCCTAAAATTCAGATGAACGAGCAAAATCTTTCTAATCCCTAAAATACTGCGATCGCCTTTTAATGTTTCATTTTCAGACAACTTCTCTATACCGTATTTCGTTAATTTCAAGAACGAGGCATTGATATCAAAAAATTATCTACTGATCGTTCTATATAAAAAGGAGATGACGGCCTCGAAATTGATCTTTTAGTCGTCAATGGGTCAGAGGCGATCGCGATCGAAGTTAAAAGCAAAGCCAACTAAAATAGTCGCTTTTAACCATGTCGCCATTTCTAGTATTTCCCTAGTAAAATCAGAAACAAACCTAACTCAATCAATCAATTTTCATCATCAATAATGAATCAACTATCATCACTGTATGAATCCGACTTTAACCTCTGGCTCGAAACCAACACCAATCTTCTTAAACAAAGAAAATTTACTCAAGTGGATATAGAACAACTCATCGAAGAAATAGAAGACATGGGCAACAACCGTAAAGATGCCTTAGAAAGTAACTTAATGAGAGTCTTTCAGCACCTACTCAAATGGAAATATCAACCTAAAAAACGAAGTAATAGCTGGCGAGCCTCCATCACCGAACACTCATTACGCCTAAACAAAGCCCTAAAAAAAAGCCCTAGTCTTAAACCCTATTTAAAAAATGTTTATGAAGAATGTTACCAAGATGCCCGCTTAGTCGCCTCCCGTGAAACAGGACTAGACATTAACACCTTTCCTGTCAGTTGTCCTTTTACCTCTGAACAAGTCTTGAACCCAGATTACCTGCCCGAATAAAGGTAGTAAACATCAACCGCAAAAACCACCATCGAACAGGATAAGGTAAAGACCGAAGCTCAGCAGATAATGGACTCGAAATTAATTTTTGAATCGTCAAGAGGCCTTTCAATCAAACTAATCGTTCAGCCGCCTGGGCCAACTCCGAAGCTACCCGATCAGAATAGGGCTTAATCCACCACCAAATAAAAGGAGACAACCAACCGCGCAACGTTACCGAATAGGAAATATAGCTGCCACAAACCGCCGACTCAATTTGATAGGTAATCTTCTGTTCCATTCCAGGAATCGCCAAAACCCTGAGACTTAACAACTCCCCAGGTCGTACATTCTCCACAAATAGACGAATAGGAATCGGAGTAAGCCGTGTTACTGCTTGATAAATCAAACCAGGTTTTGCCAGCAATCCCAAAGGAACATTGGTTTTAGAAAAGAGAGGATGCCAGGAAACATCGGCTAAATTAACGATTTTTCGCCAAAGAACATCAACAGGAGCCGTACTGATCACTCGATAGGTCTTATTACAAGAAAAACTACAAAATAATTTTCCCTGGGCTGCACCTAACTTTAATGAAAAATGTAGAATCACCTTAACTCTCCTCAGCACCTACCCCAAACCAGGGAATAGTCACAATGGTTGATCTGCCTATTTCATCATTATATTAAGATTACCGTCCCAATGTTTACGGAAAGGTTCCAGCGGTCGTAAAGTTAATAAAGGTGACAATGGGTGTTTATCTGAACAATTTTTAATTAGATAAATACTAACCTTAAAATATTACGATTAACGACAAAATATTGACATTATGACCGCTTTAATCAATGATACCCGCTCTTCTGTCGAGACTGCTTTTCCGCCTGCTGATGCTAAACAACGAGTCAGCCAATTTATGAAAAGCTTACAAGATGAAATTTGTCACGGTCTAGAAGAATTAGATGGTGTCGGCAAATTCAAAGAAGATAGTTGGGAAAGAGAAGAAGGGGGAGGCGGGCGATCGCGGGTAATGCAAAATGGCAAGGTTTTAGAACAAGGCGGGGTTAATTTTTCAGAAGTATGGGGGAAAGAATTACCTCCCTCCATCTTGAAACAACGACCTGAAGCGGCGGGTCATGGTTTCTATGCAACGGGAACTTCAATGGTCTTGCATCCCCATAATCCCTACGTTCCGACCGTACATTTGAACTATCGTTATTTTGAAGCAGGCCCCGTTTGGTGGTTTGGCGGTGGCATTGATCTCACGCCCTATTATCCCTTTGCTGAAGATGCGGCCCATTTTCACCGTACATTAAAGGACGCTTGTGATACAACAAATCCTGAATTCTACCCCGTTTTTAAACATTGGTGTGATGAATATTTTTATCTAAACCATCGTCAAGAAATGCGGGGAATTGGCGGTATTTTCTTTGATTATCAAGACGGAAAATCCCCCATTTATCGCGGCCCTCACCCTGATAAAGCCGCCGCCCTCTATAGCAATCAGTTACCTGACTTTAATCCCCTCAGTTGGGAAGATTTGTTTAATTTTGCCCAAAACTGTGGTCGTGCTTTCTTACCCGCCTATGCTCCCATTGTGGAAAAACGACGCAACACTGAATACAGCGATCGCGAGCGTCAATTCCAACTCTATCGACGGGGACGCTATGTGGAATTTAACTTGGTTTATGACCGAGGAACGATTTTCGGACTGCAAACCAATGGGCGTACTGAGTCGATTTTGATGTCTTTACCGCCTCTCGTCCGTTGGGAATATGGCTACACCCCAGAAGTGAATAGCCCTGAAGCTGAATTAACAGAACGTTTTCTGGTTCCCCAGGATTGGGCCAATTGGCAAGCCTAGAAACAAAAAAGAGCGATCGCGTTTTTTCTTAAAAGGAAAGAGGCGATCGCCGTTAGCCAATTTCTTCAGGATTTATTCCCAGAGAACGCAAATGGGCCGCCAAAGCATCTGCTCGCTGTTTTTCTTTTTCAGCACGAAGAGTTTCCTGTTCTGCACGGAGAGTTTCCTGTTCTGCTCGAAATTGTTCCTGATCAGCACGATGTTTTTCTTGTTCTGCGCGGAGAGTTTCCTGTTCTGCGATCGCAATTTCCTGCAAAGCCGCTTCCTGGGGAGTGGGAACTAATTCTCCCGTTGGCGTAAAATAGCGGAGTTTTCCCTCTTCAACCCCCAAATAAAGCTCTAATTCCTCGCTCCAACGTTTATTAGTATCTGTCAGGGGAATTTCTTGATAGTTATGACCCACTAAACGATAACCCATAAACTCCAGACTATCGGGAGCAAACCAAAAATATTCAGGCGTTCTAAAACGGTCTTGATAGAGTTGTTTTTTGATGCCGCGATCGACATTTTCCGTACTTTCTGATAGCAATTCGATAATTAAATTGGGATACTGTCCATCTTCTTCCCAAACCACCCAAGAAGCGCGGGGATGACCGCTCACGCCGTTAACGAGGAAAAAATCTGGCCCGCGAAAATCTCGATTTTTAAGTTGTTGACGACTAAAGTAAATCGTTAAATTGGCCCCAATAAAATAATCATTTTTTTCTCGCCAATACCACTCTAAAGAGGTGACGAGCAGGAGAAGTTGGAAATAATGTAGAGAGCTTTCCATTTCGGGTTCATCACTCATCAAAACACGGGCATCGGGCATTTTTTCGGAGAATTGTAGAGCCGTTTGATACATGGGACTCCTCAAGCGCGGGGGAATGATTCGATCATAACAATCTAGAAAGGGTTATTGTTAATTGGCTCAATCCCTACACTTGGAGATTTTTCGCCTTGATCTAGCGATCGCGTTTGAGAATCAGATTCAGTCAGCGATCGCTCATAAATGTTAGGAATTGGATTTAAAGTTTCGTTCCGCACTCAGGACAGAAACTATTGGTCGCAGGATTTTGAGCGCCGCAACCATTGCAAGAAACTAATTCCGTTTCATGGGAATTTTTCCGTTCGGGTAAACCAACCATTTGGGAATTGCTCTTCCCTGGAGCCACCATCGGATAACAGTTTTCATCCTTTTTAACGTGAACTTCCATCACAACGGGGCCATCATGGGCCAACATCTCCGCGATCGCGCTTTCTAATTGACTATAATCCCGAACGGATATTCCCTTCATGCCATAGGCTTTAGCCAAAAGCTCAATATCAGGCATCCCCGTCTGCATATTAGAAGACGAATACCGCTCCTCATAAAAAGCTTCTTGCCATTGTCGCACCATTCCCTGCCAACCATTATTGAGAATCACGGTTTTCACATTAATGCCGTACTGCACCAGGGTTCCCAATTCCTGCAAATTCATCTGGAAACTAGCATCCCCACTGATACAGATTACCTGGTCATCGGGTAACGCGACTTTTGCCCCCATTGCGGCGGGAACTCCAAAACCCATCGTTCCTAGACCTGCACTAGAAATCCAACGACGGGGGCCATTTTTTAGAAATTGGGCGGCCCACATTTGATGTTGACCCACATCGGTAGTGTAGTAGGCATGGGGAGCCTGACGACCGACTTCCACAATCACTTCCTGGGGAGAAATACTGCCTTCGTAATGGGGAGCAGTCAGGGGAAAATCTTTCTGCCAACGGTCAATGCGGTCTAACCAGGCTTGAGTCTGACTAGAATGGGTTGGAAAATCCAATTCCCTGGTGCGTTGTAGCATTTGCTCTAGCACATGGCGCACATCTCCCACAATGGGAACTTCGGGGGTTCGATTTTTGCCTACTTCGGCAGGATCAATATCAATATGAATTACCTTGGCGTGGGAGGCAAATTCATCTAATTTACCCGTCACACGGTCATCAAAACGCGCTCCGACTGCAATCAAAAGATCACACTCACTCACGGCATAATTGGCGTAGGCAGAACCGTGCATCCCTAACATTCCGACCGACAGGGGATGGTGTTCATCAAAGGCACCGATTCCCATCAAAGTGGTGGTGACAGGGATTTGGAACCGTTCCGCTAATTCTTGGATTTGGGCGTGGGCATTGGCCGCGATCGCCCCCCCACCCACATAGAGCAAGGGTTTTTGAGCCGCGTCAATGAGATGTAGAGCCGCGTTAATTTGGCGTGGATTCCCCTTCACCGTCGGACGATAACCCGATATATGAACATCTCCTGGCTCAATGGGAACGTAATCACATTCCTCTAAACCCACATCCTTGGGGACATCAATTAAAACAGGGCCAGGTCGTCCTGTACTCGCAATATGAAAAGCTTCAGCCACAATGCGGGCCATATCACTGGCATTGCGAACCACATAGGAATGTTTCACAATCGGTAGAGTAATGCCAAAAATATCAATTTCCTGAAAGGCATCTGTCCCAATTACGGGTCGTCCAACTTGACCTGTTACAATCACCATCGGAATGGAATCTAAATGGGCAGTGGCGATGCCTGTGACCAAATTGGTGGCTCCTGGCCCTGAAGTCCCAAAACAAACTCCAACTTTTCCCGTCGCCCTAGCATAACCATCGGCGGCGTGGGATGCGCCCTGTTCGTGTCTGACTAAAATATGCTGGAGATCGCCCCGTGCTTCAGCCCGATACAGTTCATCATAAATCGGTAAAATCGCGCCGCCAGGATATCCAAAGATGTGTTTAACACCGTGACGCTGAAGGCTGTCGATCAGGGCAAATGCACCACTACGACGAATAGAGGGGAGGGTGACAGGAAAAGTTGTTTTGGGAATTGAAGAAACCACAGGGCAAACCGTCAACTTTGAGTGAGTATTGAGTGAATATTTTTATGGCTTAATTCTAATTGTGTTGCTGAGAATTTAACCTTGAAAAGCCTAAAAGTTTTAACTTCATCTAATGTAACAGACTTTACATTATAAAGGATTTCATCCTTTTTGTCGAGTATTGGAATCTGAATTGTCTAATATTATTATAGTATCTGGTTTCTTCTACAGTCTTTGGGGAAATGATGACAAAAGAACGATGAGGGATTGTCTCAGGATTTCTTGACAAAAAGAAATGATTTTTAATGATTTGTTACAAATTTTCGAGATAAGCCGAGTTTTTAATTCGTTTGAGTAACCAGTCAAAACGCGCTCTCGCTAGGGGTAAGTTTTCCAAAAGAACGGGGGATAGTTCTTCGTCAGGGTGAACAAAATCTTTGCCAAAATCTAACTCGGTTAGGGCAATTCGTAAACGACTGGATAAAAAGAGCGCGATCGCCCGATTAAAACGAGCGGCAAAACCCACATCCTGGGAAAGTCGGGACGCTAACAGCGAGCGCGGTAGGGAGAGAACGAGAGAATTTTGACTGGTTTCCACCGTTGCGGAGGGGGAACGACCATCAATAAAAGACATTTCACCAAAAACTTCTCCTGTGCCGAGGGTTGCGACTTCTTTGGCATTTTCTAAAACGTTGACCGAGACAACCACCTCACCTTCCAAAAGAAGATAGAGATAATCGGAGGGATTCCCCTCTTGAATGAGAACCGTTTCCGCCGCAATCTTTTCAATCATCCCAGAGGCAATAATCCAGTCGATGTCGTCATCATTAAGTTCGCCAAAGAGGAAAAGTATTTTTTGCATCATGATCGATAGGGGCGAGACGATACCAGAATTATAGGATTATTTCTCGTTTTTGCCATTAAACTTCAGGGCTGTTGTAAGGAGACTGGCGATCGCTTTTTGGAAGTGTTAGATAGCGATCTCCGAGAACCGACGAAATAAAAACCCCTAAAAATGCAAAAAGAGGTCACAAAGACCTCCCTGCATTCAATTGAAGACAAAAAAACTAAGCTAAACCAGCGTTAGCTCCAGGCTTTCCAGTAGCCAATTGAACCTTAATGATTTTTCCACCCATTTTCATAATCCGTTGCTGTTCACTGAACCAGTTATCATAGGGAACTAATTTAGTGAAATAAGTATTTTGTAATTCGCGTTGTGTCCGAATACGACTTTGGCTAGGAACACAAGCGGTAACTTTAAACATCCGCATGGGGTTAAGTTCTCCTTAAAAAAAGTTGGGGGTCAAAAAATAGTCTAAATACGGCAAGGGTCGGGAGTCAGGGGGCAATACTAAACAGTCAAAACTCATCTCTTTTTAAATAGATTTAAGCTTTCAACCGACTAGCACTCACTCTCTTACTCCCGAACCTGAATTATCAACAACGTTCAAGGGTTGCTAATAAGGAGTGTCCTAGCTTAAACCAGAGCTAATATAGTCTAAGTAAACACCCATTTCTTTACCTGCATCCGCACCGACTAAGCTAGCGGCAACTTCTTTGATTGCTTGGATAGCTTGAACAGTAGAGGAAATAGGAACACCTAAAGAATTGTAGGTTTCTTTCAATCCATTGAGAACACGCTCATCAAGGATAGAAGGATCGCCTGCCAACATTGCATAGGTTGCATAGCGGAGGTAGTAGTCGAGGTCACGGATACAAGCCGCATAACGACGGGTGGTGTACATATTGCCACCAGGACGGGTCACGTCAGAATACAGGAGGGATTTGGCAACTGCTTCTTTAACGATGGTTGCTGCGTTAGCACTGATAACACCAGCCGCACGAACACGGAGTTCTCCCGTGTTGAAGTAGGCTTTTAATTTATCTAATGCAGAACTATCCAGGTATTTGCCCTGAACGTCAGCAGAGTTGATTACGGAGGTAATTGCGTCTTGCATAGTTTTTTTGCTTCCTTAGAATGTTTCTTTGGGTAAAATTTGCTAAATAGAGAAGAATTTGAGCGTTGATAGCCAAAAGACCTAGCTCATTCTTCCGATAACATAGTCGAAATAGCCAGCAGCTTCAGCCGCATCTTCAGCAGACATTAAACCAGAAGAAACTTCTTTCAATTCGCGGATACCTTGAGCAACCGCACCTACGTCAGTTCCCAAAGATTTGTACATTTCCCGTACACCGACTAAACCAATTTCTTCAATGGGGGTAACGTCACCAGCGACAACACCGTAGGAAACTAAACGAAGATAGTAGTCCAAGTCGCGCAGGCAGGTAGCCGCCATTTCTTCGCCGTAAGCGTTTCCACCAGGAGAAACGATGTCAGGACGTTTTTGGAACATGCGATCGCCAGCTTGTTTGACAATGGTTTCGCGAGCACCTGTGAGGGTTTCAGCGATCCGTAAGCGAGCGGCTCCAGAGGAGACAAAAGACTTGATTCTATCTAATTCGCCAGGGCTGAGGTAGCGGGCTTCCGCATCAGCATTCACGATTGATTTCGTGACGATACTCATTGATGGATTCCTCTCAAAAAGTAAAAGTTATAGTTGGTCTTAAGTTAGACTTATTAACCGCGATCAGTTACCGACAAAGGTTAAAACTTAACAATTGTGTTCAAGCAACCTGCCAAATTATTTTCGGGCATTGCGATCCCCTTCGTCGCGACTTCGTAACAGTTTTTAACATTTCTTTTCAGATTTCTTCTTCTACCTACCCCTCGCTTTGGGAATAGTCACGCGGGATAATCGAACAAAATTGACCTAAACTGACCTAAATTAACTCAAAAGAACGACAACCTTGACAAGGGCCAGTGGGATTCACCGCACACCGTAGAATTTCGGAATGGGCATTAAACCGACAGTGGGGATCACCGATTATCCAGTGACTTTCCCATAAATTCAGTTCCGTAGGAGAAGGAGCAGATTGGACATGGAGCGAAATTTTGCTAAGACGATAGCCACTCACCTTGTATTGATAGTGATGATGACGTTCTAAGACGGTGTAGGTTTGACCTTGAATTTCTAAATAATTACCTGGCTGTGGCATCCAATCAAGATGAATTTTAGCCAAGGTCTCTCGATTTGGGGCTAGGATTACCTCGGTCGGCAATAGCTCTGCTTCCATGTGTTGCGTTTTAGTAGAACTGGTTGGATTTCGGTTAGAATCTGAGTCTATCTTAAACTAAGGTCTAATTTACACAAGAATCACTATTACAGCAGTTTGTGGTTAAATCCCTTACAAGGTAAGGACATAATAGTATTATGTCCCTACAAAAATTTGTCCGTGATCACAACGCAATTTGCTGTATTTATCGAAAAAGCAGATAAACTCAACGGTCTGGCTAGGCATTAAGCCGCCGAACGAGCATGGTCAGGGATTTCTCGCTTTGGCAATAATTGTAGAAAGAAAATAAAAAACAAGAAACTTGATGGAGATATTGTTCAATTTTCTGTCTTATGAGAACTTCTGTTGCTCTTTTGTTGACGTTAGGGGGATTATTCCTGCCCAATTCTATTTTCTTGAATCAGGACAGTAAACCGATTCAGATTGCTTTGATTGGGGATTCTATCACCCAAGGACGCAGGGGCAATCCCGAACAAAATTTGCCTCCAACTATCAGTTGGCGTTATCCTTTTTGGCAAAAATTGGTCGATCAAAACGTCAACGCTAATTTAGTGGGATCGAATCAATCAGGGTTTGAAGGCGATCCTTCTTGGCCAAATTACAAAGGAAAAGTATTTGATCGGGATCACGAAGCGCGTTGGGGGGCTTCCACGGAGGAGATACTCGCTCAGTTATCAACTGGATTAACACGGTACACGCCCGATCTGGCGTTAATTTTACTAGGAACCAATGATGTTCGAATTGATCAAGCTTTGGGTAAAGATACTGTTCAGGAAACCAAGGCGGATTTGATCAAGATGATTAATTTGTTGCGCCAAGATAATCCTGATGTGGTGATTGTGATTGGGGAACCCTTTCAGGAGTGGGAACCCTTTCCTGCGATCGCCTTAGCATATCAACAAGTTGCCGCCCAACTGAGTACAGATCGCTCCCCGATTACGACGGTGAAAACCCAGACGGATTGGATTAGTAATCCCGACCAAGAAGGGACTTGCACGGTGGATTGGGTTCACCCGAATAAAAAAGGCGATGAAATGATTGCTGAGGCTTTTTATCAAGGGATTAAGCCTTATTTAAGGCGTCTTACCTATCCTTCGGACTAAGGCGATCGCCTTGTTAAGCAGCAATTCCTTCCATTGTGAGTTGATTAATATCGGCCCTTTGGCTGGCGTTTTCCATCGTAATTGCACAAATTACACCGTCTTCATCGAACTCTAGCAAGGTGTTTTCATCAAAGTCTTGGGTCTTGGGTCTCAACAATAGCCGCTTTTTTAAACTCAATATATAAGGTATCGATATCTTTAAAATATTGAAGTTTCATGGTTTAAATCTTTTTCCTTTTTTATCAGGTAAATTTCTTGGTGGAATAGGATTTCCTTGATAAAACTTTTTCTCTAATTGATTTAAACTGATATAAAGGATAAAACTAATCAATAAAATACTACTCAAGCTAATACCGACTAATTGATTTTGTTCAACACTCAAAAATAAAATGGGCGTTAAGATTAAGGCGATCGCCCCTAAAACGATAGAGCCTAATTTAAGTCGTTGAATATTCGCCAAAGCGGCCCGACAACTGGCACAATTTTTTGTGTGGGAATGGTAGCGGTCTAATAAAATTTCTGAGGATAAAACAGGTGATAAAGACTGACTCACAAAAGCTTCTGCTTGGTATTGATTCACCCATTTTCGTAACTCAGAGACAAAGAGATCGGCTTTAGTCGGTAAATAAAATGCCTGAGAAAACTTTTCGCTTCCTCCATTTTTTTCTAGATAACGCTCCTGAGCATGGAGAAAAATTTGATCATCTTCTAGGACTCGATTTTGTCCCAAATGGGAATACCAAGCTGGGGTTAATTTAATCGCTAAACGGGGAATTTTGGCAGAAAATTTAAAGGGAAAACGGGCAAATAAACGACATTCTCCCTTACGAATGGGGGTTGCATATACTACCGTCAAAGTCCGACCAAATTGTTTAGAGCTTAAATCATGCCACATCAAATTAGGTGCAACAAAAAACGTGGTTTGTCTGCCCAGGGTTCCTTTTCGTGGCCCCTCTTCCCAAATACCTTGAAATCCTTGTCGATCCGCCTGAATTACTTCCAAATTAACAGGACTGGCATTAGCGCGATCGCCAACGGTGCGGTGATGGGTGTAGGGAACATGGCTGGCATCTAGGACATTTTCGAGTAAAGTCAAAGCATCGTAGGGCAAATCGCGAAAAATATTTAAACAGACCCATTCATCAGAGGGATCATCCAACACATCAATAGTAGGAACGGGAGTTTGAGTAGCATGATCAGGATTGCCCGCAAAAACGAATAATAAACCCTGACGAACGGTTGTGGGGAATGCTCGTACACAGGCACGTTGGGATGACTGCGCTTGTCCTCCCGCTTCTTGTTGGGGAATGTTTTCACAGTTACCCTTGCCCGAAAATGTCCAACCATGATAGGGACATTCCAATTGCCCTGATTCGTTAATTCTGCCTTCTGAGAGAGGCGCGAGGCGATGGGGACATTGATCACTAAAAGCCCGCCAAGTTAGATCAGTTTTATCCCACCAAATGACAATATCCTGCTCTAAAAGGGTCAATTTGCTGAGTTTGGTTTTATCCAGATCCTCGGTGTAATAAACGGGATACCAGGCTTGTTTCCAGTCAAAAGAGGAAGGATCGATCCCACCTGCGGGTAAAACGTTTTGGGAAGCATTTAGACTGGTTGCGGTGGTCATGGGGAATGTTTAAAAAGTGTTCTGTTACGGATTGTAACGAATTTTGAGCGGGGATTCCTAGCAGATAAACAAGAAAATAAGCCCCTCATAACGGTTTAATCGCTAAATTAATAATCCCGTCTCCCTGATTCACCAAGGGATTTTGAGTATGTCCAATGACAATTCCTGCTTGGGGCGATCGCACTTTGATATTGGTATCCCCAAAGGTATCCGTAATAAATCCCAATAATTCTCGTTTTTCTACTGCTTTTCCAAGCTTAACCTGTAAATGAAAAATTCCACTAATCGATGCCCGAATCCATTTGGTTTCTCGGACTTCGATGGAGTTTGTTTGGGAAGAAAAGAAAGGGTTTTCATACATTTCTAGGGTCGCCATCACTCGAAAAATTCCCTCTACACCGATGCGAATAGACTCCGTATCAAATCTCAACGCTTCTCCCGCTTCGTAGAGTAAAACGGGAATACCTTTTTTACTAGCAGATTGACGCAGAGAACCATCTCTAGTGTTGGCATGGAGGAGCAGGGGCGCACTAAAGGCTTTCGCACAGCGATAGGTTTCGGGATCGTCTAAATTAGCGCGAATTTGCGGTAAATTAGTGCGGGGCTGCCCTGCTGTGTGTAGATCGATGCCATGAGTGCTGTGATTGACAATTTCTGTCATGAATAAATGGGCTAACCGTGAGGCGAGTGATCCCTGGGGTGATCCAGGAAAGCAACGGTTGAGATCACGGCGATCGGGTAAATAACGAGATTGTTCGATAAAACCAAAAACATTCACCACTGGAACGGCTAATAGGGTTCCCTTAAGTTTTTTCGGTTTAATGATGCCCAATACTTGACGAATAATGTCAACGCCGTTAATTTCATCACCATGAATGGCCGCACTCAGCCACAATCTTGGGCCAGGTTGTGAGCCATGTATGACCACAACGGGTAAGGAAATGAGGGTTTGGGTTGGTAAACGGGAGACGGGAATTTCGATCCGTCGCCTCTGTCCTGGGGCGATCGCTTCTCCGCCGATGGTGATCCATTTTCCTGTTACCATTTTTTGAATTTATTTACCGATTATTTCTTGATAGTATTCTAAAGCCGATTCCGCATCAGCCAAACGAAGATCTAATTCAACTCTAATTATCCAGTTTGGAGGAGTTTTGCTCAGATTATCTTGTGTTTGAGATGCGATGCGAATAACTTTTTCCAACCGTGATGATATCTTTTTAGCTTCTCGTTCTGATAACTTTATTTTTTTTCTCGTATCACGAACTGAAACAGCTACATAAGTCGTAAATAGGGCAAATATGAGAATACCTAAAATCACAAAATGGGGATATGTTTGTGATGAAAAAATGCTCCAAGTTATTAATACAATACCTCCACCTAAACGAGGTAGAAAATATTCACCTAAAGAATATTTTTGTTTGTTATCATTTATTTTTTCACATAGATTTATTAATTTTTCGCCGTATTCACCCAAGAGAGAAATGAGTAAATCTATATCAGCTTTTTTAAAGTTAGAATAACTTACTTCTGACCTTGAAAAATCTATTTTTTCTTCATTAATAGTCATTATTTATTCTCCTTTTTTTCCAAAAGAAATTTCACAAAGGGACTCAATAACATTTAGAAAATTTCTTAAATTAGCAAATTTCAAACGTTCATCGTAACCTTGAGTCGTTGGAACCAGTAGCTCATTTTCCCCAGAAATAAAATTTTCTAGCACCAAAGAAGCAGAACAATATTCGTGAATAAAATTTGAGGAACCTAATTTGTTTCTAATCGCTTGAATTTTGTTTTCATATTCACCTTTTTGATAATAATCTTGAATCTTTAAACGATCATGCCACCAGAGATCTTGTTTTGTAACTAACGTAATCAACAATATTTTTCTTTTTTTAGAATCAGCGACAGAAAGATGGGGAATAATTTTTGTCAGAGCCTGCAATTCTTCTTGACGATGTTCTTCAGTATAAACTTTTAAAAATTCTTGATTAGTTATTCCTGATTTATAAAGTGAACTTTGTTGATAACTCAACTCGCCAAAAGAATGATAGCCCCAAGAAACAACATTAATGATTAGACTAATTTTTCCTTGACTAATGGTTCTTAACAAATCATCCCAGGAATCCTGTCTGCGTTCTTGACCTGGAACAACGATCGCGGAACCAATAACATTACTATCTAAAATATATTTTTCAATACTGATTGATTCTTGATAGCCTGAAGATAATTGACTATTTTCTAATTTTCCTGATAAATATTTTCCTAAAGTTGATTTTCCTGTTCCACCCGCACCAAAAATAGCGATCGCCAACTCTCCATCTTTAATCCGTTTAAATAATCGCTTAAAAGTCGGAAAAGTTTTATCAGAAAGTTCAGCGACACTGACAGCCGTACTAATCGCTTCCAGGGTTTCTACAAACATAGCTTTGTCATTCCAAACTATACCCTTGAGTATAAACCACTGATGCCAGTGCCGCTATTAACTCCTGATTAGTTAGCTTAAATAGGGAAAAATTGACGATTAAATTAATACTGAATACGATCGCGACTGGCCCCTTCATCAGCGTGTTTACTGACAAAATCAATAATCTTACCCGCCACATTAACCCCCGTTGCCGTTTCAATCCCTTCCAAACCAGGCGAAGAATTCACCTCCATCACCACAGGCCCATGATTAGAACGGAGCAAATCAACCCCCGCCACACTTAAGCCCATTGCTTTGGCCGCTCTCAGTGCCGTACTACGTTCTTCTGGCGTAATTTTAATTTTTTCGATACTTCCCCCCCGATGGAGATTAGACCGAAAATCCCCTTTTCCTTGACGCTTCATTGAGGCGATCACCTTTCCTCCGACCACAAAACAACGGATATCCATTCCCGCCGCTTCTGCGATAAATTCCTGTACCAAAATATTGGCTTCCAATTGCCGAAAAGCTTCAATTACCGAACGAGCAGCTTGATGGGTTTCCGCTAAAACTACCCCGATTCCCTGGGTTCCTTCTAAAAGTTTAATGACGACGGGCGCACCACCGACGGTTTCGATTAATCCATCAATGTCTTGGGTGGCATGGGCAAACCCTGTAACGGGCAGACCAACGCCTTCCTTGGCCAAAATTTGTAAACAACGCAGTTTATCCCGCGATCGCGAAATAGCTTGAGACTCATTGGCACTAAAAACCCCCATGACCTCAAATTGTCGGACAACGGCGGTACCGTAAAAAGTTCGAGAAGCCGCAATTCGGGGGATAACCGCATCAAAGTTTTCTAGAGTTTTACCGTTATAAAAAATCATCGGTTTATGGGAAGTGATGTTCATATAACAGCGTAAATAATTAACGACCCTGACTTCGTGACCCGCCGCTTCCCCCGCTTCCTTGAGGCGTTTTGTCGAATAAAGTGAGGGACTTTGGGACAAAATTGCAATTTTCATGGTTATTGTGAATTTTTAAAAATTATTCGAGCATTTTATCTCGTTCAATATTAACAACAACCATCGGAAATGGTTGATCAAAAATAAAGTTGCAATAATGACCATGCGATCACCTAATGTCACTTCGCGATCGCGTAGCGGCACTGTGTGATCACAGAAAACAATTAAAAATTAAAGGGGAATTAATTCAGGAAAATTGAGTAACACTTGCTCATTGGTCAACTCATCCCCTAGTTGAGCGGGGGAAAAATGGACTTGAATCGCTTCGAATTTGTGTTGATAATGTAAATTAATTAGAGCCTTCAGTCCGTATTCCAACGCTTCCCGATCGGCTAAATTGGCTTCTAAATCAGGATTTTCTCCCGTAAAAGCAACGGTGAGCATAATCACAATATTGGAAGTTGTCGGTAAGGTGAGGGGAATTTCGGAATCAGGTAAGATTTCTCCGCTCGTTTCTGCTAAATAACGCTGGGCTGAATCGGTGAACAATTCATTCACAAAATCCCCTGCTTCTCCTTCATCCCAGAAAACATCTCCTTCATTGGATGCTGACTCCCAATAAACATTCATTTGCAGTAAATGTTGACAGATTTCGACTAAACCTTCCCCTGTGACTTCTAAATCACCCTCGGATTCAATACTATTCCGTCCTGCTTGATTGAGAACTCCCAAAATCGGCGCAATTTCTTGGCCGCGCAGGTGAATAAAAATCCGAGAAACGACATAACGGGTTCGGCCCGTCATTTGATTAAAGCGATCGCGTAATCCCATATTTAGCTCCTATTTATTAATAAAAACATCTAAGTAAATGGATTTTAAGACTTATATGAGATCCCCCCATCCTACGGACACCACCCTTATCAAGGGGGGCAGGGGGGATCAAACGCAAAATTTATATTAGTTGAAGTGTAACTAACTACTTACTCTGAGACTAATTCACTATTAAACTCATTGAAAGTACGTTGTTTTAATTCGACGGATTCAGAACGGGGTAATAACTTGAATTCCTTTCGTAAAACATCATCAACTTCCTCAAATTTAACCACTCCTTTACCGTTAAAAATAACTTTTTTATTAGCACTTAAAACAACGGTCTGGGGAACAACGCCTTGATAATAATAACCAGGTTCATCAGGTTTGTAGGAAGATTTTTGGGGAATAGAATCCACAATGATGGGAATAATGCTGGCGGCGCGGCCATAGAATTCTTGATAACGGGAAACAATAAAGGCGTATTCCTTGCAATCTCGACTGTCATCTAGATAATAGACAATAACGGCGGGAAGTTTGCGCTCAAAGGTCTCAGCGATGGTTAAACGGGGGGGAACTAGGGAACCATTCCCTGCATAGACCACAAAAATATTGCCATCCAAACGGTCATCATCTACCCCCGCCTGGGCAGGTGTGGAACTCAATAGCCAGAAACCCAAGCAAATCGCCACGAAAAAGGTGATAAAAGCTTTAAAAGAGAATAATCGAGCAAAATTTAGGCGATTCAGATTCATTGTCAACTTCCGCAAGAATTTCGTTAAAATAGTCAAACATTAAGGACGACTTAAGCACAAGGTTATAAGAATCGGGTGACTCAAGAAAACGCAAACCCCCAATCAAAGACGCGATCAATTCCAACCCAAAGCCGATTGATCCATAGTCATTATGCTATTTTAGGGCTTCATCCGTCCGCTTCGGTCATCGAAATTCGACGGGCTTATCGGGAATTGAGCAAAACCTATCACCCCGATACCACTACTTTACCTTCTGAGGTGGCGACTCGGAAGTTTCAACGCCTAAATGAAGCCTATGGCATTATTAGTAATCCCGAACGGCGATCGCTGTATGATCTACAAATTGGTTATTCACGCTGGAATGTGATCCAAATTCCGACGGATTTACAGCAGTCTAATCAAAAAACTGAAACGTGGTCAAAGTCAGCCTATTTAGACCCGAATGATCGTCCTTTGTCGGCGGGAGAGATTTTTTCTCTCTGTCTTTTGGCTCTAACCTTACTCGGTTGTTTAGGATTAGCTTTTTTGATCGCCTGGCTACGGGGAGATTCTCTGGCGATCGCTCCTAGTTTGGGTTTCTTGCAGATTTTGTTAATGCCCCAAATACCTTAAAATAACTTTAAAACAAAGCTGACTTGAGTTCTCGACTGAATGCTATGGATTTTCCCCCTGACAATACTCCTCTCTATAATCATCCCCTTTCAAGCATTGAAAATTGGCTTTTGGAGTTGGGCTGTCAACAGGATCGGGTAAATCGGCATTGTTGGTCGATTAAATACCCTGATTGGCAAGCAGAACTCAGTTTTGATATTGAAGAGTTGACGGTTCATTATTTACCGACAGAATCGGGGGAAAATGAGGTCAAGCGGACTTTTAAGTATTCCCTAAGTCGTCGGGATTTAGAAGATGCCATTTTTGCTGGCCCCTAAGAGTTTTTTGGCATTATGAAGTTGAAATAAACTCAGTCCATCCTGTTAAGTTTATTAATGCGAGTTTAATCTCAGAATTCGTTGAGTTATATTAGACCTAGCCCTATGCGGTTAGGTTTTGTTTTAATAAAAACTTTTGATGATTTATATAGAACAAATCAAACAATTCAAACATTTATGGCAAATTATGTTGTGATGTTTCAATGAATTTTGATGGATTTGGAAACTTATATCTTTAGAAGTTTGATCCCCCTGCCTACGGCATCTCCCTTAAAAAAGGAGACTATTTTACTGATAGGAATTTAGTCCCCCTTATCAAGGGGGGTTGGGGGGATCAAAACTTAAACACTTGGACAGAAGAACTTGTGTGTACACGTATTGTCAGTTCAATAGTAACCAGTTACTTAATAAATCCTTAGTTAATAATATTTTAATAAAACTATGACAGAAATAATTGAATTTGAAGGCCGAAAATTTCTCTCTCTAGATTTCCTTCCCACTAGTACTTGGTTATGTCCCATTAATAATCAACATCCGATCCCTACTCTGACCCTAAAGAATGATGATATTTTCTTTATCACCGATACTTTAGGGAATATAGAACACACAGACTGTTCTGATAATAGTGTGATGAAAAGTATGGGGTTATTTTGTCAGGATACCCGCTATCTTAATCATTTAACCTTACTGATTGATAAACAAGCCCCTGTTTTACTCAGTAGTACAGCCCAAAAAGGTTTTTTTCTGTCTATCCTGGCGACGAATCCTAATTTAGTGAATCTTGAATCGGGAGAAAAAATTGCGACGGAAACCATTAGTATTCAGCGTGAAATTGCTATTAAGGGAGGTTTATTTGAAGAAATAACCCTTCATAATTACAATAATTTTCCAGTAAATTTCACCTTAAGTGTCAGCTTTGGAGCGGACTTTTTAGATATTTTTGATGTGCGGGGATTTTCCAGAGAAGGTCGAGGAAATCTTTTGCAATTTTCGGGTTACTATATCAATGAATTGATTCATACTGAAAACAATCCAGAAATTATTCTCGCCTATCAAGGGAAAGATGGCATTATTTTAGAGTCGAGAATCCAGTTTCATTCCCTATTACCCGATGCCATTGAAGAGTATACTGCCATTTGGAATCTTCGGATAGAAGCGCGACAACAAGTGATTTTAGGTTATAAAATTCAGTTTTATAATAATAATAAGCCCGCTTCTGTGGATAATATTCCGATTACCCTAATGCAGGCGAAAGGGGCGGAAATTCTAGAATCTGAAGATTGGATCGATAAAATTACCAAAATAGAAACTGACAATAAAGCGATTAATCAAGTTATTCATCAGGCGGAACAGGATATTTATTTACTCCGACAAACGATTGATGGTCGTAAGGTGATCGCGGCGGGGGTTCCTTGGTTTTCGACGTTATTTGGACGAGATTCCTTGATTGCATCTTCCCAAACCTTGTTCTTAGATCCTTCCATTGCACGGGATACCCTCTATGTCCTCGCCTATTATCAAGGGCAAAACGATAATGATTGGCGAGAGGAAGAGCCAGGCAAAATCATGCACGAAATTCGCTTTGGTGAAATGGCCCGTTGTCAGGAAATTCCCCACACGCCCTATTACGGAACGGTTGATGCTACGCCCCTTTGGTTGATGCTTTATGCAGAGTATTTTGCCTGGACAGGGGATGAAGATACCCTTAATGAGCTTTGGGATCATGCTTTGGCGGCGATGGACTGGTGCGATCGCAACCTCCAGGAAACAGGGTATTTGCGCTATTTTTCCCGTTCCTATCGGGGGCTAGGGAATCAGGGCTGGAAGGATTCGAGTAATTGTATTGTTAATGCCAAAGGTCAAATTGCGGAAGGGGCGATCGCCTTAGTCGAGGTTCAGGGTTATGTCTATGCGGCCAAAATTCGGTTAGCAGAAATCGCTAATCACAAAAAATTGTACGAACTCGCCGCCACCTGGCAACAATCCGCCAGGGACTTAAAAGCTCGCTTTAATCGTGATTTTTGGTTAGCTGATCATGGATTTTGCGCCCTCGCCTTAGATGGTCAGGGAAAACCCGTTGATAGTATTACCTCAAATCCAGGCCATTGTCTCAGTTTGGGCATTTTAGACATCGAAAAAGCCTATAGTGTCGGCGATCGCCTCAAAGCTCCCGATATGTTTAGCGGTTGGGGAATTCGTACCCTCAGCAGTGATAATCCCGCCTATAATCCGATGGGGTATCATATCGGTTCGGTTTGGCCCCACGACAACGGCATGATTGCCCAGGGTTTACGCAGTCTCGGTTTTGTCGATCAACCCCTAGAAATTGCCCAGGGTTTATTTGATATGACCATGACCCAACCCTATCAGCGTCCTCCCGAATTATTCTGTGGTCACGAACGAATTGGCGATAATTTACCCATTCAATATCCCGTTGCCTGTTCTCCCCAAGCCTGGGCTAGTGGGACAATTTTTCAATTATTGACCATGATGCTGAATCTCGTTCCCGATGCCCAGGGAAATTACTTACGGGTGATTGATCCCGCTTTGTTACCATCCATTAATCAGCTGTCTATTCAAAATTTACGGATTGGTAAAACCTATCTCAATCTAGAATTTGAACGTTCCAATGGAACAGTGGCTTGTCGAGTCACCAAAAAACGCGGTAATTTACGGGTGGTAATCGAGGCTTAACGCTTGTGATATAAGCCTTAAAACTATTCGCGATCGCATGGAAAAATAGACAATAAAAAACAAACCTTATTCAGGAAACTTTTTTAAGTTAAATTTTGAGCTAAAATAGTTATAGTTATTATCCAATGTAGCTAAATCTCACTTGAAACTTCAACTATATTCGTCAATGAATCAAGAGAATCCCAAGAAAATTCAGATTCCTCGTAAAATTCTTTATGTAATTTTATTGATGATTTTTAGTTCTAGTAGCGTGGGATTAGTCGCCGACTTGGATAGTCTTTTTATTGTTGAATTTTCCACATTGATGCTGATTTTAGGCGGTGGATCTACCTTGATTTACCTTAGTTTTCATCGCCAGCCGCCTCGAATTAGATAATATTGAAAAATATCTAACTCAAGTATCTAGATATTTAGAAAAAACCTAAACATCATCAATAGAAGAAAAGGCAACTTTAAAAAATAACCATAAATCACTGAGAAAGTTGCCCGATGATTTAGACTTTTTTACTTGATTTTCCGACTCAGAAATGCTCGGTTCACCCGCGACAGGATTAACCAGAACAGAGCCCGCCATAGTAGAACTGGGTAATGAATTTAAATTAAACATTATTTTTATCTTTCCTCAAATCGTAAATTTAATTAATCAAATAGTAAAAAATGAGCTTGTCTTGAACTTTTCTTTTAATACTGCCATTTTCTCCAAGATACTCAACTTTTTCCTCCGTCAAAACACTGAATTGGACGGGTTCCAATAAAAATCTTTTACCGTAAAAACACTTAAGTATTGTCCGTCATCCCAGTATAACAATCTATGGATAGATCGACTGACCTTAAGAGGAACAAAGTACAAAAGCTATACAGAGTGAAAAATAGATGAATGAACAGAAAGCTTAGCTAATTCGTTGATTTACCCCAAGAATTGGTTTAATTACCAATAACAAGACCGCGATCGCATTTCAGAATTTCAAGCAATAAACAGCGATCGCGCTCATGCGAGTCCTGTTAATTGAGAAGTGATTTAGGCAGAGCGGCAAGGATTTCAAGGTATTTGGGAAGAGGGCCGCGAAAAGTTTACCCAGGCATTTTATTTACCGACTAAAGCGGATCTCTTTGTTTCTGAATTACGAAAATGGGTGAATCAATATCAAGTAGAGCCGTTTTTAGGTCAATTTTTATCGCCTATGCTGTCCTCAGAAGTCTTATTAGACCGCTATCATTCCCACACGAAAATTGTGCCAGTTGTCGGGCGGCGTTGGCTAATATTCAACGACTGAAATTAGGCTTGATGATTTTAGGGGCGATCGCCTTAATATCAACCCCTATTTTATTTTTTAGTGTTGGACAGAATCAATTAATCGGTATTAGCTTGAGTGGTATTTTATTGATTAGTCTAATGCTTTGGTTTAGCTTAAATCAATTAGAGAAGAAGTTTTATCAAGGCAATCCAATTCCACCGAGAAATTTACCTGATAAAAAAGGAAAATAATTCGTCTCTTATTTATTCTAGAACAACCTATTTTTCTGTTCTCTGGACAAGGAGAAATCAATGCTTTTCAAAATTCAATCGCCCTGTAGGGACTTAACATAAATCCTTTAACGCTAATGAAATAAGCAAGAAAATTCAGGACATAATGACATAAATTGAGGACATAACAGTGTTATTTCTCTACGGAAGAAAAAGAGCAAGCCGAAAACCGTAATCGAAGTCCCCGTTGTCCGCATTTTCCCCGTACCGAATCGCCGAACGACAATCCCTCCGATGATAGTCCCAAGAACCGCCGCGCAGCATTCTTAAACTACTTTGAGAATAATTTTCATTCCAACTACTTCCATCAGTTGGAGCATTTTGATAATTATCATGCCAACAATCTTCACACCATTCCCAGACATTGCCGTGCATATCCTGTAAACCAAAAGCATTAGCAGAATATCTTCCCAAAGGAGTTGTTTTTCGCACATTCCCGCCATAATTTGCCAAATTTTGATTCAAATTTTCTCCAAAATAATAGGGAGTCGTCGTTCCCGCTCGACACGCGTATTCCCATTCTGCCTCACTAGGCAATCGATATTTTTTGCTTGTTAAACGACGCAATCGAGCGCAAAATTCTATGGCATCATGCCAAGAAACTTGTTCTACAGGTAGTAAATCCCCTTTAAAATCGGAGGGATCGGGATTAAGCCAACGTTTCACGGGACGCAGAGAGGCAACTTCTCGCCATTGCACCTGGGTCACAGGAAATTCCGCCATAAAAAAGGAAGAAATCGTCACTTCATGTTGGGGACTTTCATTATCGTATCTATCTGGCTCAGTTTCAGGAGAACCCATCCGAAACTTACCGCTAGGAATTTCTACCATTTTTATCCAACAATCATTGCCCAAATTTTCCTGAAAACTTTGATTTTGTCCAAGCTGGTGTCCTCCCTTCGGCGAAACTTGCAATAATTTAGCCACTTCTAAATTCGCAAAACTATAATTTTCAGCAGATTTCTCGCCCACATAACAAAGTAGTTCCCGTAATTTTTGCCGACGACTCCAATAATCAATTAAATTATCCAGATTCAGATTTTTTCTCGGTTGTGAAGCTTCAGGTTGCCAAGCTCGCAGGCGATGATTGCGGCCATAATCCTCTAGATTGGCTAATAAATTAGGATGATTTTCTAGGTCAGTAATAAGCAATGGCCACTTCAAACTAATAGCCGTAAATTTTCCTAACTGTTCTAAAGTTAAAGGAGAATTAGTAACCGCATCATTAGAAGGATCATAAACCTCATCAAACAAACCCGTATCACTGGCAATATAAGCCCGCAAACGAAAAAGATTCGCAAATTGCTTCAAACGACGGGGATTATAATCCATCGCCGAAGCCACCATTTCTGTCATTCGGTTAATGGTGGTAGAATCTTCAGTTGCTAATAATTTCAATTTTTGGCGACGACTTGGTTGAGGTTTGATTTTCTGAGGTTGAGGAATAATTTGTTGGGGAACTTGGATCGGTTTTTCTAAATCTGGCTTTTGTTCAGGTTGTTTTTTGATAAAAAAGTTTTTCAGATTTTGTTGCCAGTGATTAAAATCTTCATTCAGTTTTTTATAAAAATTAATTCCCTGAGAAATTAAAGAAAGTTTAGGCGGTGTGGTTTTAAAAAAATTATCAAAATTTCTAATCGACGGTTGGGGAACAACAAAGGGAATTTGAATAAATTTTTCAATAAACGCATAGGCATATTCCAAGCCTTTGATAGAAGCGCGACTAGCCTCTTTTTCGGTTTCTTCGATATTTCCATCAGAAAAAAGATAGGGCAGTAAATCTTTTTGTTTAACCGCCAAACCCGCCGCCACTTTTTCTCTGTCCATGCCTAAAAGAAAAATAATGGATGGATCATCTGTAATCATCAAGTTAAGAGCCTGCATTAATTCAGCCGATTTAGCCAGTTCACATCGGTCTAGATCATCAATAAAAACATAAACTTTATGATTACCACAATAGGCCCGCACAATTTTGGCAAAATCACTATGAAATTTTTCAACAAAGGCAATTTGTCCTTGATAATTAGGGGAATTGAGATAATGGGTTAATTCTTTTTTGGGATCGCCGACTAATTTTTGTAGTTGTTTGAGTAGGAATAAGACGGCTAAGCTAGAACCGCCTATTCCTGCAACGCCAAAAATTTTGTAAAAAGGGTTATTTTGAGATTCATTATGCAAACCTACCTGATAAGTTTGGCTATTTACAAACAATTCTTCAGTTTTTTTATCGAGATTGTCTAGCTCCCTAAATCCCCCAATTCTGGGGGACTTTGAACTCTCTATAAATTCTGATTTTTCTCCAAAGTTGGGAATTTGAGAAAGCTCTTTCGCCTGATAAGGGGGGAGATTTTTGGGTGAGTTTTTAGGTATTGGTTTAACGTCTTTTTTGTTTTCTAAAATGGTATTGAGATTATTTACCTGAGTCGATAATTGACCTACCCATTGATTTCCCTGAAAAACTGAAAAAATAACCACTAACACGATCACAGAAATGACTAATATTAATTGAGTAAATTTGCGGAGAGCATCTAACCAACCACTTTTTGGATCAAAACGAGAAATAAAGAGTTTACAATGACCAATAAAAGTTGGTATCACATCGGAAAGATTGCGGTTTGTTGAAATTTGTCGAATAAATTCCAAGGCAAAGGCCGCCCAGAGTGCTTCGGCTTTATCGTGTCGCCAGGCATTAAACCAAACGGTTCTTGGTTTGCGTTGTAATAGAAAAATGACTGATTTAAAAATATTAATCAAAAGGGATAAAATTTTGTCAATTATCCATAGACAAACATAATTTAAAAATTTCCATAAATTCAAGAAAAATTCAGTTTTAAGTTTGATAAATTTCCATTGAAAATCAATTTTTAACCATTCATATCTAGATTCATTAATATCATAATCATAAAAAATCCTATAAAATCCCCGCCGCACCTTCTTTTCAAAATTATCAATTTTTTCTTCTAACGCTTTTTGCTGACTCAATTCAATTTCCTTTTGCAACTGCTTCATAAAAGAAGACTTACCGCTTCCCCATTCCCCCTCAATCGACATCGTTAAGGGCGGTTTCGTTTGATCATTCGTCAAAAATTCCGCGATCGCTCTCACATAGGGCGTAAAACCCAGACTATCCTGGACAGCCGCCTGATCGCCCACACTGGTATTGAGAATAGAAGTTTCAGAGGATTCAGCCATAATAATTTAGGTTATTCCAAGGCAAAATATCATAATTTTCGATATTACCACTCAATGCAACTATTTTTCCATCCAATAAACTTATTTTTTCAACCGTGATCAACATCAAAGCGTTTGAAATTTAAAATTATAGTTATTTGATTATTCAGAAAAAATTCTATCAAAGAAAAGCCATTTTAACGAAAAAGTTACTCAATAAAAAATAAATGACCGCAAATAATCTATGATTTTTATATCGTATTAATCGGCATTGAATCCACCCATGAGTTCACCCCAAAATTATTTTGCGACGGTTGCCAGAGGTTTAGAAGACATTGCGGCTCAGGAATTAACCCGTTTGGGGGCGATCAATGCCACGCCTGAGTTTACGGGGGTTTCTTTCCAGGGTAATCAGGAAACCCTTTATCGGATTAATTTGTGGTCGAGGGTGATTTTTCGGGTATTGGTTCCCATTGCAGATATACAAAGTCGAGACGCAGAGCAATTATATCAGGGTGTCCAGAGTATTAATTGGTTAGATTATATCCAGACTAATCAGGCGTTTGCGGTCAATTGCACGGGCAGTAATCGCAATCTCAATCATAGTCATTTCACGGCTCTACAGGTCAAAAACGCGATCGTTGATCAACAACGGGAAAAAACAGGGAAACGCTCGGATATTGATACCGAAAATCCTGATATTATTGTTAATGCCCATATTTATCGCGATAATTGTGTCATAAGTCTGGATAGTTCGGGTTTTAGTCTCCATCGTCGCGGTTATCGACCTGCAATGGGACTGGCTCCCCTAAAAGAAACCTTGGCTTCAGCTTTACTCGCGATCGCGGAATGGACACCCGATTTGCCCTTTTTAGACCCGCTCTGTGGTTCGGGAACGTTACCAATTGAAGCGGCGTTAATTGCCCTCAAAGTTGCGCCAGGCCTTTATAACTCCTTTGCCTTTGAGAATTGGCCAGATTTTGATAAAACCCTCTGGGAAAAATTGCAAACCGAAGCCCAAAACGAAACCTTAAGCGAACTACCTTCGGTGATTTGGGGGAGTGATGCCGATGCAAACATTGTCAGCCAAGCCAGAGATAATGCCAAAGCCAGTGGACTCGAAGAACATTTATACTTCCAACACAAAGCCTTAGCCGAAGTTGAAGCCCCCGCCGATCACGGTATTATTATCTGCAATCCGCCCTATGGCATCCGTGTGGGTGAAGAGCAGGAACTAGGTGCGCTTTATAAATTATTGGGAGATGTTTTCAAACAACGCTTTAAGGGCTGGACAGCCTACGTTTTAACGGGAAATAAGGAATTGGGTAAGAAAATTGGACTCAAGGCTTCTCGTCGTATTCCTATCTATAATGGCCCCCTTCCTTGCACCCTCCTCAAATATGATTTATATTAATATTCTCTATTTTGTCGATTTCTAGCAAATTTCCCAATTGAATGTTTCCAACTGAGCAAATATTTATTATTATTGCCGTTTTATTATTGGCTAGTGTTTTTGCGAGTAAAGCCTCTGCTCGTTTTGGAGTTCCTGCTTTGCTGTTGTTCCTCATCGTTGGAATGGTCGCAGGTTCCGATGGCATTGGACAAATTCAATTTCATGATCCCGTGATCGCCAAATTCATTGGAGATTACGCCCTGACCATTATTTTATTTACGGGGGGATTAGATACGGAATGGTCAAAAATTCGTCCTGTTTTATTGCCTGGATTAACGTTAGCGTCTGTTGGGGTTATTTTAACCGTTTTATTGGTCGCAACCTTTAGTTGGTTTATCTTAGGGTCTTTTTCAAGTTTTGAAATTGGGACGCAGGGGATTTCCTGGGGACAAGCTCTTTTGTTGGGAGCTATTATTTCTTCAACGGATGCGGCGGCAGTATTTTCAGTGTTTCGGTCTAGTACTTTTAAATTACCCGAAAAACTCCAGGGATTATTGGAATTGGAATCAGGCAGTAATGATCCGATCGCGGTGCTTTTAACCATTAATATTCTCGCCACCCTAACCCGTTCTCATTTTTCTGTGGGTGCTTTTTTGTGGGAACTGTTTGTAGAACTGGCAATCGCGATTTTAATCGGTTATGGTTCGGGATTGGGGATGGTCTGGATGATGAATCATTTAAACTTACCTTCCCAGGGACTCTATCCTGTCGCAACGTTGGGGGGAATTTTCCTCATTTCGGGAACCACGACCCTACTCAATGGCAGTGCCGTTCTCGCAGTGTATTTAGCGGGAATTATCATGGGAAATCGCCCCTTTGTCCATAAAGAAAGTATTGTCAGTTTCCATGACGGTTTAACCTGGTTAATGCAGATCACCATGTTTTTAACCTTTGGATTACTCGTCAATCCGTCCGAATTACCCAAAACGGCTGGGGTTGCGATCGCGATCGCGCTATTTTTAATCTTTGTAGCTCGTCCTGTTAGCGTTTTTGTTTCTTTAGGCTTCGACCCCATGAAGTGGCAAGAAAAATTATTTATTTCCTGGGTAGGATTGCGGGGTTCCGTTCCGATTATTTTAGCAACCCTCCCCTTAACTGTTAACTTCCCCCACAGCAAAGATATTTTTAATGTCGTTTTCTTTATCGTTTTGGTATCAATTTTTTTACAAGGATTAACCCTCATTCCCGTTGCAAAATATTTAAAATTAGCTGAAATGAACGAAGTTAATGCTAAATAAAATTGCCCATAAATTCTAAAGATAACTACGCCAAATTCCTACTAATATCCCCTTAATTTCTACTCGATAATCCATGACTTCAATGGATTCAGAGTTGGCATTAGTCGGCTTTAGTAAAACGCGGTCTTCTGCTTGATAAAATCGTTTTAACATTGTGCCATATCCTTCTACCTTGGCGACAACAATCTCTCCATTGGGAAGAACATCTCCTGCCATAAGGGGTCGTAAGATCACCATATCCCCTGCCCTAATATGCTCTTCTATCATTCCATCTCCCACCACTCGGAGAGCATAACAATCCGTTTGTTGGAACATTTGAGAAAGATCTAATTTTTCCTTTTCATCGGTATAGGTTTCTACCAATCCCCCCGCTAAAATTTCACCTAAAATCGCCATTCCCTTGGATTTATGGTGCAAGATGCGGATAGTTCTAGCTTGACCTTCTGTCCATTCTAAATAACCCTTTTTGCGTAAATATTCCAAACGGCTTTGAACGGGAGCAGACGATCGCAGATTCATCGCCCGCATCATTTGGCGAATCGAGGGAGCGTGGTGAGTGGTTTCGATATATTGCACCAACCAATCATAGAGTTCTTGCTGGACTGGGGTAAGGGATTCCATCGGAAATTGTCTGGGATTGAACAATCAATTTTTTTCATCTTAGGGCAAAAACTCATTTTTTGAGAACATTTGTACTAAGATTCGTTTCCAAAGCTGGCTTAATTTGTTTATCATGGAATTGGCTACTGATTTCTGCTAAAAACGATTAATTTTCCCGATGGAAGAAGCTATTGTTCGAGAATTTTTTGATGCTTGGTCGCTTTATGATCAAGTATTGAATTGCAATTATATGTTCCATGATGAGTTATATCAAAGCGTCAAAAGTTTACTAAATCAGCATTACGGCGATCGCCCTTTAAAAATATTGGATCTCGGTTGTGGGAGTGCGCGTCATCTTGCCCCCGTTCTCAGGGAACAAACCATTGAAAATTATCGAGGCTATGACCTTTCGGAAGTCGCGATCGCCAAAGCCCGTGAAAATTTAGCTCCAGTCCAAGGAAGTATTGAATTACGCCAAGGGGATTTATTAGCAGGATTACAAGAAACCGTTGAAAATTTTGATCTGATTTTTTCTAGTTTTGCCCTGCATCATCTCTCTTTAGCTGAAAAAAATCAATTTTTTACCCTTGCCGCCGAGAAACTGAATTCCCAAGGACTATTACTCTTAATCGACGTGATGCGCGAAGAAACAGAAAACCGTGACCAATTTTTCCAGCATTATTCAGCCTGGATAGAATCAGATTGGACGGCGATCGCAGCCCTGGCAAAAGAATCGATCTATGAATCCATCCGCAATCATGATTTTCCTGAAACCGTTTCTACCATCAAAGAAATGGCTAAACAAGCAGGTTTTTCAACAGCAACAGAAATCAGCCGTTTTCGTTGGCATCAAGCCTGGTCTTTCGAGAAAAATCCAGATCCCGTCCTCTGTCCCCATTGTTTGCGTACTGCGAGTAATGGGCTTAAATGTAAGGGAATTTGCGTGGCCGATAACGACTACTGAAACGGTATAATTAATCTGAGATTTTTGAATAAAAACGTGATTAAAATGAGCAGTGACACTATTTTCGGTAAAATCATCCGCCGAGAAATTCCCGCCAATATTGTCTATGAAGATGATCTTTGCTTGGCTTTTAAAGATGTTCATCCCCAAGCTCCCGTTCATATTCTGATCATTCCCAAGAAAAATATTCCCCAACTCTCCGCCGCTACAGCAGAAGATCAAAATTTACTCGGTCATTTACTCCTAACCGCCAAACAAATCGCTGAACAAGTGGGTTTAAAAAATGGTTATCGACTCGTTATTAATAACGGACAAGACGGCGGTCAAACAGTAGATCATTTACATTGCCATTTACTCGGCGATCGCGCTTTAGGTTGGCCACCAGGTTAAGCATTTTGTTTTAAAATAACTACTTTGAATCCTTGCACAATAGAACTTAGATCACCATGCCCTATAAAATTCTCTTTGTTTGTCTCGGTAATATTTGTCGATCGCCCTCGGCGGAAAATATCATGAATCACTTAATCGAAGAAGCAGGCTTAAACTGGCAAATTATCTGTGATTCGGCAGGAACCTCTAGTTATCATGTGGGTTGTTCCCCTGATCGACGCATGACCAGTGCCTTAATCAACCGAGGCTTTAGGGTAAATGGTGAGGCCCGACAATTTGAATATTCAGATTTTGAAGAATTTGACTTGATTTTGGCAATGGACAAGGAAAATTACCAAAATATCCTCTCCCTAGACCGCCAACAAATCTATGGCGACAAGGTGAAATTAATGTGCGATTTTGCTCAAAACTATGCAACGAAAGAAGTTCCCGATCCCTACTATGGCGGTCAAAAGGGATTTGAAAACGTCATTGATTTACTGATTGATAGTTGCCAGGGACTATTAATGTACGTCAAAAATCAATTAAAGCTGAATTAAAAATCCTTCCCGAAGTACACTTATATAATTCCCAAGTTTTGAACCACGCCCCGTTATAGCAAAATCTACTAACGGCGATCGCGGAGTAATTTTAGTAATTTTTCCTTCGGGACGATAGATGATGTATATTTTGCGATCGCTGAACAGTTTCTGAGGGTAATTCGCCGAAACGTTTTTGATAACTCTGACTACATCTTCCCAAATGTCCAAACTGATATTTGATGATCAAATCCGTAATTCCTAACGGTGGCATTACCTGTTTTAATTCTTGATGCAAGGCCTCTAATCGCGCTTGTTTCAGAAATTGGATCGGTGAACAGTCGTAATATTTTGCAAAAGAGCGTTGTAAAGAACGGCCACTTACTCCGATCGCCGAAGCAATATCTCCTAAACTAATCGATTTTTGTAAATTTGCCATCATGAATTCCTGAGCCAGTCTTACCGTGCGATCGCTAACCATGCCTTCATTTTTTTGAAGAGAAGCAGAATAATTATGGGAATGATATTGCAATAAGCCTGTTACTAAAGTTTGTTCTAATTGGGGTAAAAATAGAGAGTTTTGGGCCGTTGCTTGCCAGGCAAATAGGATTAATTCCCTCAAGCTATGACCAAAAGCAGTAGTCAGATCAACTTCTGGCTGAAAAGAAATTAATGAATTGATGGTATTATCTGATAATTTAGCTAATTCTTGGTGCAATCTTTGACGAGAAATACAAACAGAAATTCCTTGACCTTTAGAACTAATTTCACCTGCTAAATTTTGTTGAGGAGTGAAAAAATGAGCCACTTTACTAGAAGATAATATGGGTTCTAGCTGGTTAATTTTTTCCGTAATAAAACCCTCTATCGGAAGATAAAAAACATAGAGATCATTCGGTTGATTACGGATTAGTTTTTGCGCTCCTTGCCACTGTAAATAAACCATTGACGACTGATGAAATTGAGCATAATAATAACGGCTTAAAAAATCGGTATTCGAGTCTAATAATTCACTTTTAAATGGGCCAATCAACTGAGTCAACATCATGTTAGCTTCTTCGTAATTATCACTTTGAAGCAGAGGAGTTCTATCGAGAGGAGACAATGATTGATAATTCATTTAAAAACAGAGGTGAGGCGAGAAAGGAGGCAAGGCTAAAAACCGATACACAAGTTATACTGCCTTTTGTCCAAAAAACGACAACTTATCTCTAGAATTGTCGCAAATTGGATAGCCTTCAGTCCATAAACACTATAGATTAATAGTTATAGGGTTTGCTTTTAACCCGATCTGCAACAGAAGGATATAACATCATGAAAAATTTAATTCCAGGAGCGATCGCGGCTTTTGTATTAGCCTCTATCAGTTTTGGTATCGTCACTCAGCCTGCCTCTGCGGAAACCGTCAAGGGGATAGCGCAGAAGGGAGGAGCAAATTGCAAAATGAAAGCGGTAGAGCAGTTTAGTGTTCCCATGTCGGACGTTAGTGTTTCCTTGGGAGCAACCCTACAGGAGTCCATTAATAAGGGTGACATCACTTTAAATGACATCAAAAAGGATGGTTTAAGTTTTAATTGGGTGGTCACAAGGGATGGCAAAAAAACTGACGGCTATTGTAATACCGACGGAAAGGGAAAGGTTACTGAATTTAAGCAGTAATTTTCCTCTTTTTTAAGTCAAAAAAAATAGTCTGGGAAGAGAATCAAACTAAAACTCGTCCCATTTTTTTAATTGTGTGAGGAGCAAATTGATGAAAAATTTAGTTGTAAAAACATTAAAAATACTTCCCTTAATGTTGGGTGGTTTTGGACTTATATTACCTGTCGTGACTGCGAATGAGTTATCGTCCCTACCACCTGAAGTTCTCCCTAAAAATAACAGTTCTGAGACAACTTTATCAACATCTGAAGTTGATCCCGTCTCGAATGAATTATTGCAACAAATTCAGCGCGTGAGACAACCCAAAGGTTTTCAAGTTACGAATAATGAGCTATCCCAAGTAACGGATGTCAACCAATTACGGGACGTGGAGCCGACGGCTTGGGCCTACGAAGCTCTCAAAAGTTTGGTGGAACGCTATGGCTGTATTGTGGGCTATCCTGATCGCACTTTTAGGGGAAATCGCGCATTATCTCGTTGGGAATTTGCGGCGGGCTTAAATGCTTGTATGAACACAATGGAGCGATTGCTACAGGAAAATGTGTCGGTTTTACGGGAAGATTTAGACAAGTTAAAACGATTAGCCCAGGATTTTGAAGCAGAATTAGCCGCAATGGGAGCAAGGGTAGATAACCTTGAAAGTCGGGTTTCCTATCTCGAAGATCATCAATTTTCGACAACGACAAAATTATTTGGGGTCGCGACCATGTATGTAGCAGGGGCGGCAGGAAATAGAACGGCAACGAGTAATATTATTACAGATCAAGGGATTAAAACTCTCCGTCCTGCGGCCCAGATACAACGTCAGGCAACCCTTCAATACTCTACTTTATTGTCCTTAACGACAAGTTTCAGTGGAACTGATAGTTTATCGGTGGATTTATGGACAAGTAATTTAACCCCCTTTAGTTCTTCGATCTTTGGTTTTACCCCTAATGTAACGGGAAGTTATATGAGTCGTTTATCCTTTGATGCACCACCCTATAATAATAGTTTGGAGATCGCCGATTTAATTTACAAATTCCGTCCGTTTGAGAATCTTTCCGTTTTTATTGATGCCGTTGGAGGGGAAGTTTCAGGGGAATTACTAACTTCAACTCAACCCTTTTCTACCTTTGCACCTTATACGGTTTCCATTAGTCGTTTTGGCCGTTTTGACCCCATTTATTATCAAACCTTAGCCCGCCCAGGCATTGCCGCTAACTACAAATTTAACGATCAATTATCTTTTGGGGCAGGATTCTACGGAGATTTTGACAGTGGCAATCCCCAAACAGGCTTGTTCAATGGCGGTAATGCCGCGATCGCCCAATTAGCCTATTTTCCTACCGACACTCTTGGCATGACTCTGGTTTACGTCCGTTCCTATAATCCTGCGGGGCCAGGCGTTGCCGTATCAGGTCAGACAGGCAGTTTGTACGCGGATCAACCCTTTGGAACCAATTTTATTCCGCAAGGAACTTTTGGCAATCCAGGCCCTGCTCCCGCATCCATTGCCACCTCTGCCGATCATGCAACCTTTGGCTTTGGTTGGCGAGCGTTACCCGAATTAGCTTTTACAGGTGATATCGGTTTTGCTTTTGCCCATGCGGAACAATCAAACCCTGCTTTTAACGTCAATCGGGGAGACAGTGCTACTATTTTTGAATGGAATTTTGGTCTTTCCCTGATTGATTTATTTGGGCAAGGAAATGTCGGTTCTTTGATGGTTGGAAATCCCTATCGCGTTATTAGTCAAGGTAGTAGTGGATTGCGACCTGAAGGAGATACGGCTTGGCATATTGAAGCCGCTTACAAATACAATCTCAACAATAATATTTCGGTGCAACCAGGTTTTTTAGTAGTCATTCATCCTGAAAATAATAACAGTAACCCTCCTATTTGGATTTGGCAATTGAAAACCTCTTATTTCTTTTAGTTTCTAAATTCAAGGACTTGGAAACCAAGCCCCTACCCAGTTTAATTTTTATCTATTTTTCGTTAATTATTCATTATCAACTATCAATTATTCATTATCAACTATGACTCAGAAAAATTCTCCCCCCAATCAACAAAATAACGAGGAAAAAACCAATGCTTCTCGTCGTAAATTTCTACAAAATGTTGGGTTAGCGGGACTCTCCGCAGGAGCCGCAACGGTTGCAGGTCAAGGGCTTTTAGAAGATGTCAGTGCCGAAACACCCATTAAAGATAACGCGATCGCTGATGAATCACGAGCCATGCACGGAGGTTCGCCTGTTGCAGACACGACCTTTAAAACTCCTGATGGCAGTACAGAAGTTGTACTTCCCCCGTTAAAAGAACGAGTGCTGGCCATCAAACAATTATTAATCGAGAAGAAAATTATCAATGAACAAGGAGTCCAAGGATTTGTTGACTACTACGAAAAAGTGGTTGGTCCCCACTTAGGAGCCGCCGTTGTTGCCCATGCCTGGAAAAATCCAGATTGGAAAGCTAAACTATTAGCTCCCCCAGAAGAGAAACCCTTTCAAGCGGCAATTTTGATTCGAGATTTTTTGTTTAATACAGTTAATCCTGATACAGGCAAACCCTATCTCAGTGATCAAATTACCTTTGGTCTAACGATTGGGCCCGAAGGCGAATATATCCGTATTTTTGCCAATGGAGAACAGCAAGAAAATGGGAAAACTATCTTTGTTCATAATCTTGTTACTTGTACGGTTTGTTCCTGTTATCCTCAAGCCCTTTTAGGAACTCAGCCTATGTGGTACAAATCCCAACAATACCGCGCTCGCAGTGTGTCCGATCCCTTTGGTGTATTAGTGGAATTTGCGGAAGATGCCCATAAAGGTAAAGTGGATCATTTGAAAAAATTTAAAGATTACACTGCTAAAATTGATGAGTTACGGGTTTGGGATTCTAACTCAGAAGTTCGTTTTTTTGTCATTCCAGAAATGCCGAAAGCCTGGGCAAATCTCAGTGAAAATGAATTACGAAAACGGGTTACTCGTAATGCCATGTTAGGAGCAGAAATTCTTTACAGTTAATTTTTTGATTCATCATTTAAGGAGCAACAATTATGGAAGGGCCACATTACAACGCAGGCTGGACGGGCTACGGCAAAATTCCCTTTAAAGATCAACCCGACAATCAAGCCTGGTTAGAAGAATGGGAAGGCCAACTGGGCGCGATGTTTGCGACGTTGAGTACTATTTTTGAAAAGGGTTTAAAACCAGGTCAACCTGTTCCTTTTTGGGGCTTGGATGCGGCTCGTTGGGGTCGGGAAACCATGAATCCCCGCGATTATATGAATCGTACCTACGATGCTTTATGGCTAGAAACGTTATGTCTTCTAATCACAATGTATGGGGATAAATTAGGCGTTTCTGTTGCCGAAATGGAAGCCCGAAAAATCACGACGGCTCCTGCCCAAAAACGTGCTAAAGCTATTCGGGATAAAGCTTTTAAAGAAGCGGTACCTGGGGTGGGTCGTCCTGATGCAAAAGGATTATATCAATCGGAACAATATGATCCTGCTAAGGTGGGTTCTATTGAAGCTATTGGGGCTAAAGCTAAATTTAAAGTGGGCGATCGCGTGCAGTGTATTAATCAACTTTCCACAGGACATACTAGGGAATATCCCTATTTTCGGGGCAAGGTAGGAACGGTGGTGGCTTACTACGGTTTAGCAGAAGAAAAACGCAACGAGAAAGGACAAATTGAATTTCAAGGGGTTTACTATGCTCCTTATCCTGATATTGCTTGTCGCGGTTTACAAAAGTTCTATACGCCTTTGTATAGTGTGCGCTTTGAAGGAAAAGATCTTTGGGGAGAAGAGTTTGTAGATCGGCGATCGGTTATCTATGCGGATGTTTTTGAACCGTATGTGAAATTAGTCTAATTAATGCAATCTCTGGGCGCAAGCCTTACGCCCCTACACAATCAACTCATCAAGCTTTTTAAAAAATTATGACAACTCTCGATCCGATTCTGGAAGAATTAACCCAAGAACCGATTCCCCCTTTATTAAAAGATGATGGCCAACCCATTTTTCGAGATTCCTGGGAAGCTGAAGCTTTTGCGATCGGCAATTTGTTAATTAAACAAGGCTTTCTTTCCTGTTCCGAATGGGTGAATATTTTCAGTGAAGAAATTAAAAAAGCTCAAGTTCAGGGTGATCCCGATCGCGGCGATACCTACTATAGTCACTGGTTAAATGCCCTGGAAAGATTATGTATCGAACGGGGTTTAACGGACTGGCAAACTTATCAGAAACAACTACAACTCTGGCATCAAGCGGTTTTAAATACGCCTCATGGTGTTCCCCTGGCGATCGAAAATGCCTATTTAGAAACCGACGATAATCACGATCATCATGATCATTCTCATCATCACAGGCATCATCATCACCATCATTCAGATAAATTACCTGAAAATATGCTCAAACCTGTAGCAGTTTTCAGACGGTGAAAGCCAAGTAAACTTTATCCAACCAATAGTTTGATGGGAAGGTCTCTTCTTAGACCACCTCGCACCCTAATTATCCATTAAACATCGGCTTAAATATTTCATGGTTTAAAAACTAGTTTAGGATATCCTATAAAAAAGCTATTCTATTCAACCCTAAACCACAATCATGACCTATAGTCTCAGAATTGCCGATTTGCCGACCACCGAGCGACCGAGGGAACGTTTATTATCCTTGGGATCAAAACACCTCTCGACGGCTGAATTGTTAGCGATTCTCTTGGCAACGGGTCAGGGCAAGGGCAAACTTTCTGCGGTTGGCTTGGGGCAACATATTCTCCAACAATTAGGACAACATCAACGAGATCCCCTCGATGTGTTGCGAGAGATTCATCCCCAGGAATTGATGAATTTTCCAGGCATTGGCCCTGCTAAGGCGACGACGATTTTGGCGGCGGTAGAATTAGGAAAACGAGTTTTTCAATTACGCCCATTGGAACGGGTGATCGTGGATAGTCCTGCTTCGGCGGCGGCGGCTTTGGGACATGAGTTGATGTGGCAGTCCCAAGAGCATTTCGCGATCGCGATGTTGGATGTAAAAAATCGATTATTGGGAACGAAAGTGATTACAGTGGGGACGGCGACGGAAACCCTGATCCATCCCCGTGAAATTTTTCGAGAAGTCATTAAACAGGGAGCGACGCGGCTCATTGTGGCCCACAATCATCCTTCAGGGAGTTTGGAACCCAGCCCAGAGGATATTAAGTTAACGGAATTATTGCTCCAGGGCGCACAATATTTACAAATTCCCGTTTTAGATCATTTAATTCTCGGTAATGGGGAGCATCAAAGTCTTCGCCAAATAACGGATTTATGGGATCGTTATCCCCAGGAAAATTGATCTGAGGGAGTTATTTTTAGAAAAACCTATGGCTATTTTCCACTAATGGGAAGATAGGGGGGATAATAATTGATGGAACTATTCTCCTGTCACGTAACAAGGATTTTAAGAGGATTGCCATGACCTCAATCGATCAATTAGAACCTGCCAGTAAGGGTGATGTGATGATTTATCAACCCTACTACCACAAAGATAAGCACAAAATCCTACCACTATCCATTAGTTTGTATCAACAGGGACGACTAGAAGGAGAACGCCGCATTGAAGGAGCAAACGGGATTACCTTTGCGGCTTCCTGGTATGTGTCTAAGCTTCCTTCCGAATTAACCCGTTGTCGTATCCAATTTGACGGACAAGCTGAGTTGAGCTATGAGATGACCATTCTCAATGCAGAATTCATTGATTACCTGATTGAGGTGATTAATATTAAAAAAGAAACTAGGGTTGTGGATTTTCCCCAGGGTTTTTATAGAAAATTGCTCAAAATGGACGATTCATCGCCGACAGCAACTCTATCGTCGTAGCATTGAACTCTGGTTTTAACTTGGACTAAAAAATTTATAGAGGAGTAGTCTTGTGGCAAATTTGTGCAAATTTTTATTAATGGGTTCCATTGAGTCCTATAGTGGCAAGTCTGGCACGATTTTAGGGCTGGGTCGTCAATTGCAGGAGGCAGGTTTTGCGATCGCCTATGGCAAACCCATCGGAACGGATCTCGGTGAAGATATTCAGGAAAATCAAGATGCCGATGTCCAGTTTGTCCAAGAAGCCCTGGGATTAAAAGACAACCAAATTTGCCTTCCCTTATTGTTTTTGACCCCAGAAACCATTCAAAAACGTCTTGAAGGAACGGATACTACCAATTATTTAGACAAACTCCAATCTGCCCTGGGAAACATTGAAGCAGATGTGGTCTTATTGGAAGGGCCTGGGAATTTGGGAGAAGGCAGTTTATTTAATCTTTCCTTTGAAGATTTGATTGCTTCTCTAACGGACAATGGTGCTTCAACCAATCTGGCGAAAATTATTTTGGTCGCTCGTTACCATTCCCCCTTAGTGGTCGATGGTCTGTTGAAAGCCAAAAAGGAATTGGGCGAACATTTACTGGGCATTGTCATTAACGATATTCCTCCTTCCGCGATCGCCGAAACGAAGGATTTGATCAAACCCTTTTTAGAAAAACAAGGAATTCCCGTATTAGGAATGCTACCCCAGAACGATTTACTCCGCAGTGTGAGTGTACGAGAACTAGCCCATCAACTCAAAGCTAAAATCCTCTGTCGTCCCGATCGCTTGGATTTGATGGTAGATTCCCTCACCATTGGCGCGATGAATGTTAACTCAGCGTTGGAATATTTCCGTCAAGGTGAAAATAAAGCCGTTGTGACAGGGGGCGATCGCACGGATTTACAGTTAGCGGCCTTGGAAACCTCCACCAGTTGCCTGATTTTAACGGGAAATGTTGCGCCCCAGGCGTTAATTGTGAGTCGCGCTGAAGATCTAGAAATTCCCATTTTGACTGTCAATCTAGATACATTAAAAACGGTAGAAATTGTCGATCAAGCCTTTGGAACCGTTCGACTTCAGGAATCCATTAAAGTCGATTGCATCCAACAATTAATGAAAGATCATTTCGATTTTGAGGACTTTCTCCAAAAATTTGCCCTCAGATAACCGTAACAAATCCCCACAAATTCCCTCAACAAACAGGCTATAATCGGAAAAGTGTTTCTTTCCCAGGGTTGGCCGAGCGGTTGAGGCAACGAACTCATAATTCGTGCAAGGCAGGTTCAACTCCTGCACCCTGGATTATTTATGGCGATCGCGGGGGCTGATCAAAATATGAGAGATGTGTTAAATTTGGCATAAACTCATGGCAGACTTTACAGACACAACCGAAACACGCAAAGCAGACCACATCAAGATTGTTCTCGAAGAAAATGTCAGAGCCAAGGGAGTAACAACAGGCTTTGAGCGTTTTTTTTTAGACCACTGCGCCCTGCCTGACCTGAATTTAGACGAGGTTGATCTCGGTTTAACCCTCTGGCAAAAAAAGTTACAGGCTCCCTTGCTCATCAGTAGCATGACTGGAGGAACCAAGGCCGCCTGGACGATTAATAAACATTTAGCCGAAGTTGCCCAATCCCTGGGAGTTGCGATGGGCATCGGTTCCCAACGGGCGGCCATTGAAGATCCCAGCTTGGTTTCCACCTATCAAGTGCGGTCAGTAGCACCCAATATTCTCCTTTTTGCCAATTTAGGAGCGATTCAACTGAATTACGGCTATGGACTAGAGGAAGCTCAACGGGCCGTTGATATGATTGAAGCCGATGCGTTGATTTTGCATCTCAATCCTCTTCAGGAAGCGGTTCAACCAGGGGGCGATCGCCTATGGTCGGGATTAGAGCAAAAAATTGAAACTTTGGTTGGAAAATTGTCAGTTCCCGTGATTATTAAAGAAGTCGGCAACGGGATCAGTGCCTCGGTCGCCAAACGTTTAAAAAATTGTGGGGTAGCCGCGATCGATGTGGCAGGAGCGGGGGGAACCAGTTGGAGCGAAGTGGAAGCCTACCGACAAAATGACCATCGTTATCAATTAATTGCCCATAATTTTGCGAGTTGGGGAATTCCTACGGCAGTTTGTTTAAAAGAAGTTCTTCAAGCCGTTCCTGATTTACCGATTTTTGCCAGTGGGGGGATTCGCAATGGTCTGGATGCGGCTAAGGCGATCGCGATCGGGGCAACCTTAGTGGGCAGTGCGGCCCCGATTTTGGAAGCGGCTACGGTTAATTTAGATGTAGCCCAGGAGCAATTTTCTAACCTCATTGATACCCTAAAAATTGCCGCCTTTTGTAGTAATGCCGCTAATTTAGAGCAATTACGTCAAGTTCCTCTACGCGATCGCGTCACTGGAGAAATTATCGAAACCGTTTAAGAGAATAACCTTGGATATTGCGATTACGGGCATTGGTTTACGGTCAGTTTTAGGGAATTTAACCGAAAGTTGGCAGAATTTAATTCAGGGAAAATCTGGCATCCAAATCCAGCAGCCTTTTCCTACGTTTCCTCCCGTTCCTTTAGCAATGATTGGTAACTCTCCCCTTAGCCTGGGACAAATTGTGCAAATAACTGTCCAAGAGGCCCTAGAGGATGCTCAATTAGTGTTTCCCCTCGAAAACTGTGGCGTCGCGATCGGCTCTAGTCGGAGTTGTCAGGGTTTGTGGGAACAGTCCGCCCGTTCTCCCGATCAATTCCCCATCGATTGGCTCGAAACTCTCCCTCACCAAGGCGCAATTTTAACCGCTCGTCAAATTGGCACTCAAGCAATGGTTTTAGCTCCCATGGCCGCCTGTGCCACAGGAATTTTAGCAGTGAGTCAGGGCTGTGAATTAATTCAACAAGGACGCTGTGCAAGAGTTATCGCAGGAGCCGTAGAAGTGCCGATCACGCCTTTAACCCTGGCAGGATTTCAACAAATGGGAGCTTTAGCTAAAACAGGTTGTTATCCCTTTGACCAACAGAGAGAGGGCTTAGTTTTAGGGGAAGGAGGGGCTGTTTTTGTGTTGGAATCTTTAGAATTAGCTCAAAAACGAGGTGCGAAAATTTACGGAACCATTAAAGGTTGGGGCTTTACCTGTGATGCGAGTCATGTCAGCGCACCCGCCGAAAATAATCACAGTGCAACTTTGGCGATTAAACACTGTTTGGAACGAAGTGATTTAACCCCCAATGACATTCAATTTATCCACGCTCACGGCACAGGAACCCAATTAAACGATCGCCGAGAAGCCGCTTTGATTCAATCTATTTTTCCCGAACAAGTCGCGGTGAGTTCCAGTAAGGGTGCAACAGGACATACCCTGGGGGCTTCGGGAGCCTTGGGCATTGGGTTGAGTTTAATGGCGTTACAGTCCCAAATCCTACCGCCCTGTGTGGGTTTACAGGATTCAGATTTTGATTTAAATCTAGTCAAAAATGCCCAATCTGTACCAATAAATCATGCTCTTTGTCTCAGCTTTGGTTTCGGGGGACAAAATGCGGCGATCGCGTTATCGGCTTAAAAATCGGCATTAATCAATCCCAATCACATACTTGCGCCATTCCTGATTATGTTCACCCCTAGTATGTTTGACCAGTTCAAAATGGAGGCTACTGTAGGGGCGACGGGGTTGAATCGTGAGGGGCATTCCTGCTTCTTTGGGGGTGCGGTTACCTTTGTTGACATTACATCTGACACAGGCGGCCACTAAGTTATCCCAGGTATCTCCGCCTCCCCTAGAACGAGGAATCACATGATCCAGGGTCAGTTGTTCCCCCCGATAGTTGCAATACTGGCAGGTATGGCGATCGCGTTCTAGCAGATTCCGCCGAGTAAGGGGAATTTCCTTGTAGGGGACTTTGACGAAATGACGAAGACGAATAACCGTAGGAAAGGGAAAATCTGTATAAATGAAATGGCCATTATGTTCCAGTTGCTCGGCTTTTCCCTTAAGCAACAGAACTACCGCTCTCCGCCAACTGGTGATGTTAAGCGGTTCATAGGAAGCATTTAGCACCAGAACCTTACTCATGAAACTGGAAGTCGGACTAAATTTGTTGGAAATTTTTTTGATGCTAACATAATTCTCCCTATTTTGTCTGCTGTCCTGGGTCAGTTTTTCTTTCTACTTTTTTCTACTAAAAAAAGCGATAAATCTTCTACAAAACCCATATATTCCATCTGCGATGGGACTGACATCCCCAGTCTAAAGACCTAAGGTAGAGATATCGGTAGAGATTAAACCGACCACCGCCCAACTTCAGGAGAGGAATTTTCAATGTTGAACTTTATTCATAAACAATCAGGAAAAGCAGCGATCGCGGTTTTATTGGTAGGTACAACCCTATTAGGTTCCTTTGTTCCTGTTTCTGCCAAACCTGCGCGTCGCCAAACCAACACCAGCTACAATCTCTTGCGTTCACCTTCTCCCTCATCCACCTTTAACCGTAATCAGAGCGTCCCCACCTTTAACCGCAACCAAAGCCAAACTTTCTCTAATCCTAATCAGGGGACTATTCCCGTTGGGACAACGATTCCGATGACTTTCAATGAATCTGAAACGATTCAAATCAGCCCCAATGAGTCTCGTACCCTCACCCTCTATACGGCCTCTAATGTTCGTCAATCCAATGGTAATATCCTCATTCCTGCGGGGAGTGAAGTGTTGGGAGAACTACGCCCTACCAGGGATGGAGTCCAGTTTTTTGCTCAACAAATTACGCTCAAGAATGGTCAACGCGTGAATTTCAATGCGACTTCCCGTGAATTAGTGGGTTTCCAAGCGGTTCAGGTCGGAGCTTCAACGGCCGATATTGTTACAGGAACCCTTGCAGGTGCGGGGGCGGCTACTCTGATTGCAGGGGTCACGGGCGATCGCCATATTAATGCTCTAGAAGTCTTAGGAGGCGCGGCTTTTGGTGCTTTAGCAGGATGGGGCTTACCCCAGGCAGGCATTATTGGCGGCGGAACCAAGGAAGTGATGACGATTAATCCGAGTCAAGATTTAACCCTCACTGTCCAAGCTCCTTTGTATCTCAATAACACCTCATCTCCTTCCCAATCTCAATGGGGACGCGATCGCTATTCAGCTTGGTAATATTCAGCTTGGTAATGTTGAAATCCTTAGTAGGGGAAATTCATGAATGACCCCTACTCAATTGTTGGAGATATCTAATTTATAAAACGGTAACAAAAGTAGCGGTTTTATTTTGGCATCATCCGTTATCGTTTCTCAAACGATGTGCCAATAGGAATAAATACTCATGTCTGAATTCACCAGTGAAGTCTGTCCAGTCTGCGGCGTAACCATTGAGAACGGAGCAAAGGTTGTGTTTTCTGTGGGGCCATCGGGAACAAGAGCAAAACTGTGGGCCAGGGTTTGTAATTTTGCTAAAAATCCTGATTGTATTAATCAAGATGAAGAATCCATTGGGGCTGTTAAAAATAATGATTATTACAATTAAGAGAATTTCTTAGAATAATCCCCCCTTTTAGGACAATTTCTAGAATTATCACCATATTTTTTTTAGGATACTTCTTTCCCTAGTTAATTATTTTCTGTCCAATAGGGGATCGTCACCGTAACGGCTGTACCTTGATTGATTTTGCTATCTACCGTAATAGTCCCTTGATGGAGATCAACGCAGTGTTTCAGGATAGATAATCCCAAACCTCTGCCATCAATATCTCCTACGTTGGAACCTCGATGAAAAGGTTCAAATAGATGTCCCAGATCATTCTCAGGGATTCCTATGCCGCGATCGCGAACTTGAAAAATAAGATTCTCCTGCTCTAGGGATAGGGAAAAATCGATGAGGGGATTTTGGGGAGAATATTTAACGGCATTACTCAAAAGATTGCTCAAAATTTGTTGTAATAAGTTGATGTCAAATTTAGCAATGAAAGTTTCATCTGGTCTAGGATTATCTGACTGAATATCATTCAAATGATAGATAAAATTAATTTTACAATTAGACTCTTTGGCTTCTATTTCATGGTTCAGATTACGACAAAAAATCAGTACATCAGAGCATTCGGGGTTAAAAATTCTCTCAGCCTGTTCCATACTATTAATAGTTAAGACCTCTTCTAACAGTTTTGTCATGTGTTTGACGGTTTTTTGGATAACTTCTAAGTGCTTGTGACGTTTTTCCTTAGTCAACCGATCATCATATTTTTGTAGAATAGATGCCGATGATAAAATAACCGTTAAGGGAGTCCGAAATTCATGGGATGCGGTGGTAATAAAACGGGCTCGCAGTTGACTCAATTCTTTTTCTTTTTCCAAAGAGATAGCTAGTTTTTCTTCTGCAATTTTGAGATCGGTAATATCAATGGCAACTCCTTGCAACACCTGAGTTGTTTGATCTTCAGCTAACTCTAAGGTGGCTAAATCTTTGACCCAAATAATACGCCCATCTTGATGGATCATGCGATATTCAGCTTGGAATGTTGTTTTTTTAGCGATCGCGGTTTCAATTTTTTTCAATACCCATTCACGATCTTCAGGATAAATATGAGTGAGCCAACTATTATTCAAAAAACCTGCAATCCATTGATCGGGATCAATCCCTAAGAGAACTTTGATGTAGGGACTGATGTAGGCATATTGAGAACTAAAGCTTAGAGGAGAAGTATAGACAATCCCTGGAATTTGTTCAACAAGATGACGATACTTATGTTCGGCTTTTTGAAGTTTAGATTGTGCCAAGCTGTGTTCAAATATTTTTTGAATGTTGTGATACATTATAAAAGGAGTCAGATCTTCTTTAATTAAATAATTGATCGCCCCTAATTTCATTGCTTTCACGGCTGTCCGCTCATCTCCATTCCCTGTGAGAAAAATGATAGGAAGCTTGGGATCAACTTTTCCTTCTGCTAAAATTTCCAAAAACTCTAATCCATCGCCATCAGGCAGTCGATAGTCCAGCAACACACCATCAGGAGTCTCGGATTGCCATAGTTCTAACCCTTCTTCCAGGGTTTCGGCTTCTAAAATGCGATAGTTGTGATCGCGGTCTGACTGTAAATAACGACGATAGGTCAAACAATCACTTTCGGAATCGTCCACGATCAAAATGGTTATCAAGGGTTTAATCATCGTTAAATCAGTCACATTAGGCATGGTTAAATCTATTAGAATAATTAATATTATGACTTAATACTCGTAAAGTGAACTCACTCGATTATGAAAACTATCGGACTTTTAGAAAAATCAAAACTGTCGTGATTGAAAAATTTTTAGTGAAGTTGATTGTGTAATCTTTTATACCAAAGAAATGCGGCCATTAGATCCCTAAATTGCTTCTACTAATAGATATCTCCAGAAATAAAGAGTGCATCGATTGAAACCTTTGGTAGGGGCAATTCATGAATTGCCCTTACTTAATTCTTGGAGATGTCTAATGTTTAGGAGGCGGTGTTATTTTCCAACGGTAAAGAAACTGATCGATTTTTTGCAAAGTTGCTAAATCCTTAACGGGTAAACGCTGGGATGCTGGACAAGATTTTTCTAAAAAAGAAAATGCTTGACGAAATTCTTCGGGTTTAACCGTAACAGGCGCATCAAAATGACAGGAAATCAGACGCGAAAAATCCCAAGTAGCAATTTTATTGGCCCAATTTAGGGTTTCCTGGGGTTGTCGATTGAGAATTAATTGCTGAAGAATGGGAGCCACCAATAATCGACCCCCACCGCGCAGGGTATCAAAGGTTTGTTGCCAATCTTTTTTCCATTTAAGGGGAAATAAGCCAAAATAAGCCTTTAAGGAATGATCTGCCGCCTCTCTGGAGTCCTGCCACACCGCTAACCAATGGGGAACTTCCAGGCTACTGGCTTGGAAATAGAGGGCAAATAAACAAATCCGTTGCCAACCTTTGATGCGATCGCTTTCATTATCCTGAATAGCATCGGAGGCTTTGTCTTTGGCATGAAATAAAAGGGGATAGGGATCGAGGGCTAAAACGGCGGGAGGTTTTTCGGGTAGGGAAATGACTAAATCGGTGACTAACAAAGTCTGCGATCGCCGATGGAAAAAAGCAACTTCTCCAAACTGTCCCAGCCTGAGATCAATCGGCCCCAAAATGGCATAGTCAAATTCATCGAAAAAGGGCGTTTTAGAACTATCAAAGGGTAAAATCTGGGTGCGCTCCTTCGGGAAACCGAGCCAACTGAGGGGCAAATTGACGGGAAAACTCCATTGATTGGGCGCGACAAAAATCTGGGCGATCGGGAAATAGCGGGCAAAGGGGCCAACGGAAACCTTATGTTCTAAGCCTGAAATGGTGGGCAGAATGATATATTTGACTTCTCCATATTGGGCCACCAATTCCTGCATCAAGCGGATACATTCAGGAGTCGGAGCAACGGGCGCATATACTAATAATCCTCCTTTTTCTAGCCGAATGACGGTCATGCGGATGGGAACAACGACATAAAAAATGCCCTGCACCTGTTCAAATGTCCAGATCCAATCTTTGACGACTTCAATTCTGATGGTTCGTTTTTGGTTGTAGGGATAAATCGGAACCAGATACCAAAAGGGCCATGACCAATCTTTGACCGCAGCATTTTTGCTAACCGATGGGTTGGGGTTGGATGGTTTGGCAACGGGATTCATGGGCTTTGATCAAAAACAAGTCTCTCTTTAATTTAAGGCGATTTGGTCGCGCTTCTTTGATCCTCTGCCGATCTGATTTATTTTTTATTTTTTAGTCTTTTACCAAAACCCCATTTAAAAAAATATCGGCCAATCCTTCCGCCATTTCCTGTAACGCTTTGGGGGAGGCATGGGGATCGATGGTTTGTTCCGAAAAACCCGCTACAGCGAACATTCCCAAAAAGACCTGGGCAACAATTTTAGGATTCATTTGACGATAAATGCCCTTCTTCATTGCCGTTTCAAAAAAAGCTTCGGCCACATCCGTCATTTTGGCGATAATTTCTAATTGAATGCGATCGCGGAGTTCGGGATGAAATTGAGCTTCCACAAAACAAACCTGTAATAAATGCTTATTTTCCTGCATCCGCAACATTCGATGGCGCATCACCTGGGCGATCGCCTTATAACTGCCCATTTCACTTAACTCTGTCAATAAATCCGTTAAAATCTCAATCCAGCCCTCGGTGGCAACTTCGACTAGAATAGCTTTTTTATTGGTAAAATAGCGAAATAAAGTTCCTTCTGACACATTAGCCGCCTGGGCCAAGTCCTTCGTCGTTGTTCCTTCAAAACCCTGGGTCGCAAAAAGCCGCAAAGCCGACTGTAAAATTCGAGTACGAGTCGATTCTTCCGTTGTAGCCTGACGGTCACGGTCAGAAAAAAATTTCGATTGCAATCCTTGCATGGCGAAAACCCATTGCTCTAATTCACTTATCGCTATTCTCCTGTATTTATCCAACAGATTCCAGACTGTCTTCATATAACGTTTCATAGCTTTTTAGAAATAGTCTTAAAAAATTAGCAAAATTTCTGTTTGCGCTAAGGTATCTGATGGGATAATACAAAGATGATCTTAATCATTCATTAAATCTCTTTTTATCATGACAGCCGAGACCCAAACCCCCGAAACCGTCGAAACAACCATACAGAACCTCATTCCCGATAGCCATCAGTCAGTGATCGAAACGGTTATTGGTAGCATGGCTCAAAATGAAAGCGCGATGGTTCACGAAAACGAACACGGCTATCTCTGGAAGTTTCAGTACGGTAGTGTCGAAGTGTTTGTGCAATTAACGAGAGAAACGGACGAAGATCTTTTCACCGTTTGGGCCAGTGTCCTAACCTTTCCCGTCAGAGATGAGGCAGGATTAACCCGAAAATTATTAACCATGAATTGGTCAGAAACCTTAGAAACCCGTTTTGCCATCATGAATGACGCAGTGGTGGTGGTTTTACAAAGGGCGGTTGCGGATTTGTCTCCTGGAGAAATTTCGCGGGCTATTACTCTTGTCGCGACAATTGCTGATGATAATGATGAAATTTTACAAGAAACCTTTGGCAATGTTTAGGAATGAAAAATAAATAACCTGTGCTTTTTCTGTTGTCAACAGACCTTAAAAATACTTTTGTTCTTAATTCTTAAGATTGTAGGTTCCTATCCCTAAAATCATTCTTTTTTTGTAGGGGCTTAACACTGTTAAGCCCTTTTATGCGTCTATCAAGCAATACATTGTCTGTTGACCGTTGAGATTATGGACATAATGGTATTATGTCCCTACAGAAATCGGAATCTTGAATGCACAACTTATTAAATCCTTGTTCCTTAAAATCTGATCTTTAACGCCAAAATCAAACTAAATTAAATGGAGTTGAGGGCAGTTAGACTATTTTATTGGGCGTAAGCCTTACGCCCCTACAGGATTTTCTTAAAAATATCGGCAAGGCAATGGTTCAGCCTGATTAAAGGCAGAAAGGATTACTGGGCAAAGGATTAGAGAAACAAAGAAGCAAATATAAGCTTGGAAGTAATGGTTATAACTTTACAGGGGTGTTAAGGGTAATAATACTATAAATAAATCGGTAAAAAAAGGAGAGAGAGTATGTCAATCCAAAAGATAAAGCCAATCCAAGAGTTTAATGATTCTATATTTTGCAATGGGAAAGAAAAAGAATTATTTAAACGAGACTGTCCTCATTGTCACAGCGAGGAAGTGAAAATTCATTCTCATTACAAAACGAAAAATAATGGAGAGAGAAAAATATTTATCTGTCAAAAATGTGAGTCACTATATTCAGAAACGTATAATAC
>QBMS01000019.1 GCA_003249095.1 Snowella sp. | reverse complement strand
GTATTATACGTTTCTGAATATAGTGACTCACATTTTTGACAGATAAATATTTTTCTCTCTCCATTATTTTTCGTTTTGTAATGAGAATGAATTTTCACTTCCTCGCTGTGACAATGAGGACAGTCTCGTTTAAATAATTCTTTTTCTTTCCCATTGCAAAATATAGAATCATTAAACTCTTGGATTGGCTTTATCTTTTGGATTGACATACTCTCTCTCCTTTTTTTACCGATTTATTTATAGTATTATTACCCTTAACACCCCTGTAAAGTTATAACCATTACTTCCAAGCTTATATTTGCTTCTTTGTTTCTCTAATCCTTTGCCCAGTAATCCTTTCTGCCTTTAATCAGGCTGAACCATTGCCAAGCAGGTATCGAGAAAAAATACTATTTGCCGCGTTTTTTCTACCATTGCATCATCCAAGAATTCACTGTTTTAAGGCAACTCCGATCAGGCAATCTAGGCCGCAAAGCGAATGGCTTCTTCAATTTTGAAGCGATCGCAATCATAATCATCAGCAAGTTCTTCAATGGAATCTCCCGCATTAAAACGCTCCGATAAAACTTTAGCCGCAATGCCCGTACCCGCAATCACTAAGCGTCCAAAAGCAATACGCGGATCAATAACCAAAATTTTAGGACTATTTTCTTCCTGGGAACGAGTAAATGGATAAAGTCCTTTTGCTAATCCTTTATCATCGACTTCAATCCGCTCTAAATGGGCTTCAAGAGAATCTTTTAATTCGGTTTGTCCTTTTTGAGACGCATTAACTAACTTTCCATATTTTTCAATAAAAAGATCAATTCCATCTGTACGAAATATTTCTCGCACTAGGGGATGGGGAACTTGAAATTTTTCGTCAATGAAGTCTAAAGCGGTTCTTACCTTATCAAGCTTAATTTGATGATGTTGGCGAATCGCTCTCAGAACATGAATTTCAATTAAATTAGTAAACGACAGTAATCTTGGTTTCTGTTTTTTAATAGGAATGAGAGGCTGAAAAAACATTTCTCCATCGGCGACGGGATAAATTCGCCCCATTGTCCAGGAGCGTATCGTGCCAGCAGGAATACGAAGATAGCGAGCGGCATCTCCAATGGAATAGCTGGGAATATCTCTAGGATCTTGTCCCCCATAGATGTCGATCATAGGTAGTCTGTGACTAGATTAGGGTTAAAACTGAGTTACTTTTATCTTACATCTGTTCTTCTCGATCTTTGTTTTTAATCTTTCAGGGCAATTACAGTTCTGGAATTTTATTACGGATCAGGTCATACAATCTTTTTGATGCAGTATTGATGAAAGGAAATTCTTATGACGTATTTTTCCCGATTCGGTGTATTTTTAGAAAGCAATCAGTATTCATCGCCAATTGGGACGGAATGGAAACAGCTCAACTATTTTTTAATGGAATTGCCCTGGGTAGCATTATTGCTTTGGCCGCAGTCGGACTAACTTTAACCTGTGGCATTTTGCGACTGTCTAACTTTGCTCATGGTGATTTTATGACCCTGGGAGCCTATTTTACCTGGGTTGCTAATACTAATGGGGTGAATATTTGGTTATCGATGGGAGTGGGTTCAATCGGTACGATTATTGCCATGTTGATTTCGGAATGGTTACTCTGGAAGCCGATGCGCGATCGCCGAGCCACTTCTACTACTTTGATTATCATTTCCATTGGACTGGCCCTATTTTTGAGAAACGGGGTTTTATTTACCTGGGGTGGCAATAATCAAAATTACGATCTTCCCGTCGTAACGGCTCAAGAAATTTTGGGATTAAGACTCGAATATAATCGACTGGTGGTAATTGTTCTGGCCTTTGTCGCCATGATTGCCCTACATTTATTATTACAAAAAACCAAGGTCGGTAAAGCCATGCGAGCGGTGGCAGACAATATTGATTTAGCCAGGGTTTCAGGAATTAATGTGGAATGGGTTGTGATTTGGACTTGGGTGATTACGGCAGTTTTGACGGCGATGGGCGGGTCGATGTATGGGTTAATTACGACGATTAAACCAAATATGGGCTGGTTTTTGATTTTACCAATGTTCTCTTCCGTCATTCTCGGCGGTATCGGCAATCCCTACGGCGCGATCGCGGGCGGCTTAATCATTGGTATTGTGCAGGAATTGAGTGTACCTTGGTTTGGCCCCGATTATAAAGTGGGAGTCGCCCTATTAATTATGATTGTGATTTTATTAGTGCGACCTCAGGGTTTATTTAAGGGGTGAAGTCAGGATCAACAACTTGGGAATATCACTGTAATCTAGTTCCGAGGAAATGTTCTTGATTATCTTGCCAAATTTGTTGGAGAAACTGACGTAATTTTTGTTTAGAACCAGCATTAGGCTCCTTGGTTTCATCGAGTATTTCTAATTGACCAATCAAAGGAATCACTTCCGTATCCAAAGCAGGACGAAATAAGGCGAGGGGATAGGCAACATCGGAGGTAAACCTCAAATCCAGCAGTTCCTTCGCTTCTAAAAAATCATCTACGGCACGCACCACTGGCGGAAAAACAGCCAGCAGGAGAGGACGCATCCAACACAAATTTTTGGATTCAATAATTTGAATCACTTCACCGTAGAGATAACTCTGGTCATGTTCTAAACAGACAATTTGATGGGGAGAAAAAGAGGGCAAAGAATCATTAATCATGGAATGCAACCTTTAAAAACTACACTTCATTAGGTAACATTTCCCGAAAACGAACTTCGTCTCGGTGGGGATCGGCTCGACTCACCTGGATGGATAGGCGATCGCCGAGGGAAACAGGACGATCAAAGCGATGGGTTAATTCTAATCCCAACTCTTCAAATAGGAGAACGCCTAACCCTTCATCTTCCCGTAACCAACGTAAAACCAGACATTGCCAGACCTGATCCGCATTGCGTCGCAAGTATTCTAACCCCCAATAGCGATTGGTTTGCCGTTCCACCGCCGTCGCTTCCTGGGAAGAAAGGGTCACACTATACAAAATTTGCTGAATTTGATCCGCCGCAAAGGGCAATTCATCACCACGCAGATGGGCTTTGAGTTGAAAATGGGTTAATAAATCCGTATAACGACGAATGGGAGACGTGACCTGGGTGTAGGCATCTAAACCCAAGCTGGCATGGCGATAGGGTGTAATACTAATTTCGCTACGGGGCATACAACGACGCACCGCACAGGCTCGCACAGGGCCAGGGGGCAATAATAATAATTCTTCTTCGGGCGGTAATTCGGGCTGGGGTTGACCACGAAAAGGAACGGGTAAACTATGGGTTTGGCAATACCGTCCTGCCACTTCTCCCGCTAAAATCATCATTTCTGCCACCAGTAGCCGAGAAACAGAAGCTTCTAACACTTGAATAACGACTTCTTCCTCTTCATTGACCTTAATAATGGCCTCTGGCATCTTAATATTGATCGCTCCCTCGGATTTACGCCAGTTTTTGCGTTGGGAAGCGGCCTTGGCTAAAACGTCAATTTCCTTTTCATCCTGAATTTTCATCACAATCATCTCATCCACATCTTCGTAGGTCAAACGATAGGTGGGTTTGATTAAACTGGCATGAATGGTGAAATCCTGGACTTCTCCTAATTCGCCTAAAATTACGCCAAAACTGAGGGCGGGACAAAGCTTACCTTGAATTAAACTCATCGGCCCCGTTGCCAGTTCGGGGGGAAACATGGAAATCATTCCCGTCGGTAAATAGATGGTTGTACTGCGTTTTCGGGCTTCTAAATCCAGTTCATCATTGGGGATCATCAAACGAGTGGGATCGGCGATATGAATCCACAGTCGCTCTCTGCCGTCGGGTAAAATTTCTACACTAAGACCGTCATCAATTTCCTGGGTACTTTCGTCGTCAATGGTATAAACCTTGAGGTGAGTCAGGTCTAGCCGATCGCGATCGAGATCCGGTGGGGGCGAGTGTAGGTAGGATTGAAACACGTCAAGCACCTTTTGAGGAAATTTGAGGGGGTAAGCACTTCTGCGGAGAAAGAGATTTTCATGATATTTCCACAGACCCAGTTTAACTAACAGTTCAAAGGCTGATTCGGGTGTGGGAGGACGATCGACTAAATTCAGTAAATCCTGGGCATTGCGGGAATTCAGTTCGGGTTGCAAGACATAGCGTTCCAAAGATTCCAAGCGCAGGCGATCGCTGTCCGTCCATTCTACCGTTTCTCCTGCGATCGCTTGATGTAAACGGGCTAAAAATCCTTCTTTTTCGTTTTGACGTTGTTTTTCGACAGCAATCTGGTGTTGAATTTCCTGAACTTGATTAAGAGAACGGGGTTCGTAGTTATCTCCCTTATTTTTAAAAAAGATCTTATCCTCTGCCAATAAGCTATGGGCGGCATAACAAAGAACAGGACTTTTTTCAGAAAACAGCAATTGGGCCATCTCGATGGGAGTCACCGCCGCATTATCTTCAACCAAAATTTCCCAAGCCACTTCCAAACTGGAGGGATCAAGGTAGGGCTGAACTTTTTCTAAAAAAGGGGCAATATCTTTCGGTTGGTAGGGGCCGCCATCAATTTCGTATTCTACGCGCTGGAGACGGATTTTATGGGATTGTCCCCCTTGATCAATGGCAATCCAATCTTTTTTTCCCTCTGGGCGATCCATTACCGCAAGACGACGTTCTCCTTGTAGCCTGAATTCAATTAACTTTCCTTTTTCCACTTCGGATAACTCTAATTTCTCTTTAACAGTGATATACAAATTATAGACACGACTGGCTCACTCTCTTGTTTTAATCAACAAAATAGTAGGCGATCACGAAGTACCGCTACGCGATCGCAAAAGAAAGCCGCTCAAGGGGATGGATTACCCTCCAATCATTAAAATTAAATATCTTCTTCTTGCTCTTGACGGCCAACACTAGGAGACGCATTGTAAAGAGCGTCTAACTGTTGACGGGCATCTTCCACATTCACCGATCGCATCACTAACAAAGGTTCATTAATGCGATCGCCATTCTCATCAAATAACTCAGGATGATAGCTTTTTTGACCCAGCATACTATTTCGGTAGTTTCCATTGCCTTGGGGATAATAGGAGCGTTGGGTTCCCATGCTCACCGTAATCAGACTACGAATGAGGTTACTCACCGCGAGAAAAGCAATAATCGTAAAGGCTAAAATATAAAGTAGATGCAACACCTGAATTGGCTCCGTCAAAAGGGAATGGGAAAGAAAAAATTGAAGATAAAAGCGTTCAAACTGGGATAGTCAGGAATGAGCCTGAATTGTCCACCCTACAAATAAGGAAACACGAAAAAATTTTTACAAACTCTCTATCACTAGCTTAACAATAATTTAAGGAATGCTAGAAGTTGCTTGGGAGATGACTGTTTTGTTTGTGCTGACGAAAACGTGTCGAAACCTGCCAACATTCCGTCACCAGTTGATGCCAGACCATCAGCATCGCCATATCAACTCCAACTTGTTCATCCATCGCTTCAAAGAGCATTTTGGCCGACAAGACCTCTTGCTGGGCCTCCCTAACGCGCCCTAGTAGGTGGGTTTGTTCTTCCTGAGAAAAAAAAGGGATTAACTCGGTTTCCAATAAGGTTACTGCACGAGAGAACCAATACTGAAAATCTCCTAAAAGAGGTTCTAGAAGGGTTTTCAGCAATTCTTGCTCGTTGGGATGGAAATTAGACATAGTTTTATTTTTAACTGATTACTCTCATCTTACCTTAATTTTAGTTACATTTCTTAATATTCTAAGACGAGGTGTCTTCTCTTGAATGGATTGCCCTAATTTTCTGACCAGCTACTGCGCCAGGCATTTTTAGCTTCAACTGTTAGATATTCCCGCTTTAACTGACGATATTGTTTCCGCAGTTTACCCAGTCTTTCTAAAAAAATTCGTAATTGTTTACGGGAATGACTTAAATTGGGGTCACCAAATTCAATTTCGGCTAATCGTAAATGAATGGCCGTAATTTTGGTAATAGAGCTATGATTGGCCGTTTCCTCGTCGTCGTCATCATCATCATCATTCTCGTCATCGCTATTAAATTCCGAGACGGCGGTGGCTTCTATCAATAAATTTAAAATGTTAGGGTGTCCTGACCGATTCATGCCGATCCCATTTTCTTCCGCTTCTAGGGCCATTTCTAAGACTTTTGCGGGAATCGCATTAGATAAAATAGCCGCTCCTCTCAATAGGGAATTGGCTTCTTTGGAGATTTTTTCTAGGGTTTCGCGCACGCCATATTCAACGCCCCGACTCCAGTGCAGTAACTCATCGGGATTAGCCGTATTAATGGAAACGGTTTGAGACTGGCTTTCCGTCTCCTCAGTTTCGGTTATTTCGGAGGAGGGATTGTTTTCTGATGATTCAGGTTCTATCAATAATTCGGCTTGATTTTTTAAAAAAGCCAGGAGATCCGTCTCAAATTGTCGTCCTAAGGTGCGGAGACGGTCTTGTAGGCGTTGGCGTTGGTTGAAAGTGAGTCGGAGAAAGGCATCAGGATAAATTTCGGTACAAATATGGTGGGCCGCTAGGATTAATTGTTGCTCAATGGAGTAGCTTAATAATTTTAAGTATTGGCGGTAAAAATGCTGAAATTCCTTGAAAAATTCGGTGGTATCCGTTTCAATTTTGATAATTTTTTCTTCAATACCCGTGAGCGATCGCGACATAATCAATTTTTTAAAATTAAGATAAACTTCATCTAATTTTATGATAATTAGAGAATTCAAGACCTGGTTAACGACTAACAATGCCAGACCACTGCACCTTTTTTTCGTGGGTACGACGGTAGGAAAAAAATCTGTCGGGGTTTTGGTAAGTACATTCGGGCGCGATCGCAATATTTTCGGGATGAATGCCCAATTGCTCTAACTGTAAAAAATTTATCTGACGTACATCCAAACGAACTTTGTCGGGATCGGGATCGGGCAAAATAGGAGGAGTCGGCAATGCCTGTAGGGTCAACAAAATCTCGTCGGGGGGTTTTGTTTCTGCCACAAATAAACTTGCTCCCACCTCAGCACCGACTGACCGATCCACTTGATACACCTCTCCTGCGATCGCGGGGCCCATCACAAACCGTAAATTTTCTAACTGACTTCCCTGTTTTAAAAAATGCTCTACGGCTTTAGGCACAATGCGTTGAGCCGTTCCGCGCCAACCCGCATGAATAGCCGAAACTCGTCCCGTCAGGATATCTCCGATTAAAACAGGCGTGCAATCGGCACTGGCAACCCAGACAGCTTGTTGGGGCTGGTCACTCAGTACAGCATCGGCAGGGGGTAAAACGTCTTCCGATTCTCCCTGACTCATGACATGATGAATTTCTGTGGGGGTTAAAACGCGATCGCCGTGAACTTGTTTAACCCGATAAACAGTAGCATTGGAGTCTAGTACGGTGACCAATTCTTCGGGCAAGCGGGGATAAAAATCCTGGGTAAAAAAGCCATGTTGCCAACCCTCCAGTAAAGAACAGGTTAAATAGGGGAGATTATTCCAGATTTGCCATTGCCAGAGCTTCTTTTCCATTGCCTTTGTTGATGAATTATTACTAATATTATCGAGGTAACTGGTCATGTTCAAAACGTTGGATCGAGAAAAATTAGACACAGAATTGAGAAAATACCTTGATCCCGCCTGGCAGAAGAACCTGTCTATTTTACTGTTTGATCGGATTCCCTCAACCAATCAAATTGTCTGGGACAACCTAGAGCAGGGAGAGAATAATCTACTCGTTGCGATCGCCTCAGAGCAAACCGCAGGACGGGGGCAGTGGGGACGGAGTTGGCAATCTGAGCAAGGAGGTTTGTATTTATCTCTCGGTTTGCCGATGGAAATAGCCCTTCAACAAGGCTCTCATATTACCCTCTGGAGTGCCTGGGGAATTGCCAAGAGTTTAAGACAGCAGGGAATTGCGGTATATCTAAAATGGCCCAATGATTTAATTTTAGAAAAAAAGAAATTGGGAGGGATTAAAACAGAAACGAAAGTTTATCAAGAAAAAATCATTCAAAGTGTTATTGGGATAGGGATCAATGGCTCTAATCCTGTCCCAAGTACGGGCATTAACTTGGAAACATTTTTAAACCAGAAAAAAAAGCTTTCTGTCTTTTCCCTAGAGACATTAGCCGCCATAACCTTACAAGGATTATTTTTAGGTCATCAATGCTATCAAAAAGAAGGAATTGATTCTATTTTATCAGGCTATTTAGAGTATTTTATCAATTTAGGGCAAACAGTTTTGATTGAAAATTGTCCAGGAATGATTACAGGAATCACTACTCAAGGAGAGTTAAAAGTTCGTTTAAAGTCTCCAGGCGCGACCACCGAAATAATTTTACCTCTGGGTTCGATTCAGTTGGGCTATGGGCAATAAATCAATCACAAGTTAAAAAGTGACTGTCTCAAAATTATGTTGATAGGTTAAATTTATCCCTCAAAGGGCGATCGCTGTTCGATAAATTCGCTGACCACAATTCACGTTTAGCGGTAATATAACGATAGGATTAAAGTCTATTTAAGCTCTATTTTTTAATTCACCCTTGCTAATTGGGACTTAGTGAAGAATGGCCGCTCAAAAGAAACCCGCAGATACCACGATTTATCAACTCAAAATCTCTCTGAGAGATACCAAACCGCCCATCTGGCGGAGAGTTCAGGTTCTCAGTTCTACGACCCTGCAAGAGTTACACTTCATTATCCAAGAATCAATGGGTTGGTATAATTCCCACTTACATCAGTTTTTGATTGATGGGGTTGAATATGGAAAACCTGCCCCTGAATATGATTTTCATGTGACTGATGAGGCAAAGGTAAAACTATCTAAAGTTGTGGGAGGAGAAAAGGCTAAATTTTTATATACCTACGATTTTGGGGATGGTTGGGATCATAGTATCCTAGTTGAAAAGATTTTACCCCGTGATCCTAAAGTTATTTATCCGATTTGTATTAAAGGGAAACGAGCCTGTCCTCCTGAAGATTGCGGCGGCCCCTGGGGATATGTTGAGTTTCTAGAGGCAATTCAAAATCCTTCCCATCCCGATCACGATGATATATTGGAGTGGATTGATGGTGCTTTTGATCCAGAAGAATTTGATCTAGACGAAGTTAATCAAAGATTAGCTTGATCAGGATAAAAACTCAAGTAAATAAATACAATATTTTCATTTTTAATGATGCCTCAAAAATCTGATTTCTCTAATGCCGATGAGCCTGAAGCTGAAGATCTCGCTCGCGATCGCGAACTATTTATGGAAGCCTTAAGTGGCCGAGAATTTACCCTGTCCGATGTCATCGCCCAGGCTGGGGGTGATTTTTTGAAAGGTGAATCTCCCGTTCCCAAATTAGTGCAAATTAAAAATGAGCTTAAATTGTTTATTAGTCAAAATCTTCAGGATTTATCAGGGTCACTTCAAGCGGTTTTACAGTTATTTATCGATCAAGCGGATGAAGCTATTAGTCGCCATATAGAACACCCTCTTCTGGTTTTACAAGAGTTAGTAGAACATATCCTAAACCAGCCCGAAGTTTTTTATGAATTAGTCAAGCAAGTTGATTGTAAATACGGTCAAATGTATGGAGACCGTCCCTATTTTCAACACCCAGGTGCGCCTGCCCATCCTGATGACGAATACAGTCATGAATCCGTCAGAGTACAACTAACTGATTTTTTAGCACGAATTAAAAATTCCTAATTCACAAGGGGCTTAAGCTCCTTGCCTATACCTCATATGACTGTAAACCGCTATATTTTAGTCAGGAATTTTCTATTTTTTTATCCCCAATTCTTTATTGATCAAAATTTATAAACTGTGAAAAATCTAAATTTTATGATTCCAAATGACTACTATTTTGTAACAAAGAACCGAATCTCCTTGCCTTACTGATCACTTATGTTACACAAAATAAACAATTTTTATTTAACACTTTTACCGACGCTGATCATGGGAATTGCAACCATGATGAATGCTAATAATAGACTTCAATTTATTGTAGGGATAGGAATTCTCTACTTCACGATGTTTATTATTGCTTTGAGGGTAAATCATCTCCATTCTCATTTATTTTCTTTTCAAATTATTCCCCTTTCTCTTATTTTAATTTCGATTTCATCGATTAATTCTTTTTTATATTACGAGCGAATTTTTCCTCAGCTTAATTTGTTCTTTTTAGCCAGCAGCATTGTAATTAGGATATTTTTCTTTAGTTATGCCTGTTGTTTGATGATTTTTGTGCTTATTAGTGCCAAAAAAGTTAAGTCAGAAACGATTCTGGCCGCAATTTGCGGTTATTTATTAATTGGGATTATTTGGTCATTTTTATATCTAATTTTTTGGGAAATTGACCCCCACGCTTTTCATTTAACGATCGCGAGAGAATATCAATATAAGCCTTGGAATTTATCAATTTATTTTAGCTTTTCAACACTGACAACCTTGGGCTACGGCGATATCATTCCTATTGATCGCTGGGTGATGTTTTTAGCCAATATGGAAGCCGTTTTGGGATCGTTTTATTTGGCGATTGTGGTTGCTAGATTAGTCTCAATTTATGATTTAAGTAAAGAGGAGTAATTGGCATTTTGTACAATTTGAAATCTGATAAATCTCATAGATCTCATAAATTTGACAAGTCTGATCTAGTGTTTTTGACAAGTCTGATCTAGTGTTGCTGAATGTAGGGTCAGATTGAGAATCATACAATGATTATCCGAGATTTTTGACAAACCCTAAATCCGATCAATCTGTAAAAATTCGGAAAAGGCGATGAAATGTCGTGAATATGACCGATGGACAGCGACGCGATCGCCCATTTTTTCTTGGGATCAACTAAACTGACTAAGCAAAGGGTCAATCATGAACGAAAGCAGGGCTAAGAATCGTCTATGCTATTAAGCGCGTGTAGCATTTTTTTGGATGACCATCGATTTTATCGATTCTAAGGACTAACCATCATGGAAAAAACCTATTTACAGACTGCGATCAATGAAGTCCGAACAATCAAGGTAGAAGATGATCGCACGGGGATGAGTGAAGAAACCCTCAAGCGAGCTTTTCTGGATAATTTGTTCTACCTCCAGGGAGTTGATCGTTCCCAAGCTTCTCCCTACGATTATTATCTGGCCCTGGCCTATACGATCCGCGATCGCCTCTTACTGCGCTTTCTCAAAAGTGTTGCCACCTACAAAGAAGAGAAAGTCAAGGTCGTGTGTTACCTGTCGGCGGAATTTCTTATGGGCAGACATCTGGGAAATAACCTGATTAACTTAGGAATTTATGACAAAGTTGATAATGTCGTGGGATCTTTCGGTCTAGATTTAGAAGAAATTCTTGAACAAGAACCCGATCCAGGCTTGGGAAACGGTGGTTTAGGCAGATTAGCGGCTTGTTTCCTCGATTCTCTTGCTTCTTTGGAAGTTCCTGCGATCGGTTACGGCATTCGTTATGAGTTTGGAATTTTTCATCAACGCATCCAAGATGGTTGGCAAGTGGAAGTCCCTGATAACTGGCTTCGTTTCGGTAATCCTTGGGAATTGCCCCGTCCCGATGAATCCGTTCCTGTGAAATTGGGCGGTCATACCGAAATTGCTCATGATGAAAAGGGCTTTACAAAAACGGTCTGGATTCCTGAACGGGTGATTTTGGCGATTCCCTACGATACACCTGTGCCAGGGTACAAAACCAATACGGTGAATCCCCTGCGTCTGTGGAAGGCAGAAGCCAGTGAAGACTTTAACTTTGAAGCCTTTAATGCGGGGCTGTATGACCGTGCGGTGGCAGAAAAAATGGATGCCGAAACCATTTCCAAAGTCCTCTATCCCAACGATAATACCCCTGCGGGTCGGGAATTACGTCTAGCACAGCAATATTTCTTTGTTTCCGCTTCTCTTCAGGATTTAATTCGCATTCATCTTCGTCTGCACGATAATTTGGACAATCTCCACGAACGGGCCGCTGTCCAATTAAACGATACCCACCCCGCCGTTGCGATCGCGGAAATCATGCGTTTATTGGTGGATCAGTATGGCTATGATTGGGAAAAAGCCTGGAGTATTACCCAAAAAACCTTTGCCTACACCAACCACACCCTCATGCCCGAAGCCCTAGAGCGTTGGGAAGTGAGTTTGTTTGCCAAACTATTGCCCCGCCATCTGGAAATTATCTACGAAATCAACCACCGTTTTCTGGAAAAAGTACGGATTTGGTTCCCCGATGATGACGCTCTAGTCAGCAGTCTTTCCATCATCGAAGAAAATCATGGTCAAAAGATCCGCATGGCTAATTTAGCCTGTATTGGGAGTCATGCCATCAACGGTGTGGCCGCCCTCCATACGGAATTACTCAAAAAAGACACCCTCCACGATTTTGCTCGCCTCTGGCCCCAGAAATTTTTCAATAAAACCAATGGTGTCACCCCCCGTCGTTGGATTTTACTCAGTAATCCCGAACTCTCTGCCCTCGTCACCGAAAAAATTGGCGACAGTTGGCTGAAAAATTTGGATGAAATGCGACAAATTGAAAAATTTATTGATGATCCCGAATTCTGCGATCGCTGGCGAAAAATCAAACAAGACAACAAACAGCACCTCGCTGATTACGTTCGTAAATATCGCGGCATTGAAATGGATGTCAATTCTATTTTTGATGTTCAAGTCAAACGGATTCATGAATATAAACGCCAACATTTAGCGGTTTTACAAATTATTGCTTTCTACAACCGCATTAAACAAAACCCTGAAACGGAAATCGTTCCCCGCACCTTTATCTTTGGTGGAAAAGCGGCTCCTGGTTATTTCATGGCCAAATTAATTATTAAACTAATTAATGCCGTCGGTGAAGTCGTCAACGCCGATCCCGATGTGCGTGGGCGTTTAAATGTCGTCTTTCTACCCAATTTTAACGTTTCTCTCGGTCAACGAGTCTATCCCGCCGCCGACCTTTCGGAACAAATTTCCACCGCAGGAAAAGAAGCGTCAGGAACGGGCAACATGAAGTTTGCCATGAATGGAGCTTTGACCATCGGAACCCTAGATGGAGCCAATATCGAAATTCGGGAAGAAGCGGGCGCGGAAAACTTCTTCTTATTTGGGTTAACTGCCGAAGAAGTCTATGCCACCAAAGCCAAAGGCTATCATCCCAGGGAATATTACGAGAAAAATGCAGACCTACGGGCAGTGATCGATCGCATTGCCAATGGTTATTTCTCGCATGGCGACAAATCTCAGTTCCAACCGATTGTCGATTCCTTACTGTATAGCGATCCCTATATGTTGCTCGCTGACTATCAAGCCTATATCGATTGTCAGGATGCCGTTAGTGCCGCCTATCAAGACCAGGCTCGTTGGACAAAAATGTCGATTCTCAATTCAGCCCGTATGGGGAAATTCTCCTCAGATCGGACGATCGCAGAATATTGCAAAGAAATCTGGGATGTTAGCCCCGTCAAAATTTCATTAGACGAGTTTAGCCCCGTACTCTAAGCAAAAGTAAGGAGATTAGGGTTTGGTTTATCCATTCTCTAATCTCTTTTTCTTTAAAATAATAATTTTTACTCATTTTTGATAGATGCTAATAATTAATACTAGATTTTTTAGTTACACGCTTTTACAGCAAATTGCGTTGTGGTAACAGACAAATTTTTGTAGGGACATAATATATTATGTCCTTTCCCTATAAGGGATTTAACTACAAAGTGCTGTAATTAGTAATTAGTTTTGTGTGGATTTGGAAACCAAACCCCTACTTAGGAATGTTTTGACAAGCGAATGAGTTATAAACTATATTTTCTAATTTGTTTAGTCAGTTCAAAGCAATTTAATTTTTTAACCCTCTAATTTAACATCCCATTATTTATGCTCTGGCCCTATAAAACGCCTGGAATTACGGATAGTTTATTTGAACGCTTACCAGGTATTCCCCTCAGTAAACGAGAAATTCGATTACTCCTCATTTCTGCCCTCCGTTTAAAAGCGGATTCGGTGATTTGGGACATTGGTGCGGGAACGGGAACCATTCCCATTGAATTAGCTCTACTCTGTCCCGAAAGCACGATTATTGCCATTGAACGAGATGAAGAAGTAGCAGCCCTCATTCGTCGGAACTGCGATCGCTTTGGAGTCAAAAATGTCCAAGTCCTAGAAGGTAGCGCACCCGACTGTTTAAAGACTCTGGCTCCCCCGCCCGATCGCGTCTGTATTGAAGGAGGTCGTCCTATTAAAGAAATTATTAAAGCTATTTGGGCTTATCTCGAACCCGAAGGACGGATTGTGGCAACGGCCAATAATTTGGAAAATCTTTATCTGATTTCCGAAAGTTTGGCAGAATTACAAGTCCGTAATATCGAGGTCGTTCAATCAGGTGTTAATCGATTAGAAACGAGGGGACTGAATCAAACCTTTGCCGCTCTCGATCCGAGCTTTATTTTAAGTGGAGAAAAACTTGTTTAAATCACGATTATTGTATCCTCAAATTGGATTGCACGCGATCGCCTAATCATCAAAATTAAAAAGCATTTAATCCACTCCTAAAACTTGATAATTATCTGGCCTCCCGTGTACCGTCAAGGCGATCGCCTGCATAAGAGCCTGAGCCTTGAGTAAAATTTCTTGACATTCTGCTTCAGGATCGGACATCGCCACAATGCCCCCGCCCACGCCGATAGAGGTTTCCTGGGGGGTCAAAATTGCAGTCCGAATGACAATATTAAGGTCAGTAGAGCCATTTAACCCGAAAAAGCCGATTGATCCCGAATAGATGCCCCTCGCTTCCTGTTCTAGGCGATCAATAATCTGCAAAGTACGGATTTTCGGTGCGCCTGTCATGGAGCCTCCAGGCCAAGCCGCTCGGACACAATCGACTGCTTGTAAATCTGGCAGCAGATGCCCCTGAATGGTTGAAACTAATTGGTGGAGGGTTGCATAGGTTTCTATTTCCATTAATTTCGGTACTTGGACGGTTCCCACTTGACAAACTTTCCCTAAATCATTGCGTAACAAATCGACAATCATCAAATTTTCCGCCCGATCTTTTTCACTGTTTTGTAAACGTCCCCGTAAAACTAAATCCTCTTCCGCATTTTTTCCCCGATGGAGAGTTCCCTTAATGGGCTTGGTTTCAACCCAACCTTGGGAATCGATTTTTAAAAAACGTTCGGGTGAAGAACAGGCGATCGCGACCTCACCAAATTTTAGAAAGGCGGAGTAGGGAGCAGGATTAATACGACGTAGGGTTCGATAAAAAGCAAGAGGATCGGGAGTGGTTTTGGTTTTCAGTTGATTAGTTAAACAAACTTGATAGGTTTCTCCTTCATGAATTTCCTGAAGACATTGGGCAATATTTTCCCGATAGATCTGGGGTGAGCGGCTTAGGCGAAAAACGACTGGCTCTTGATGGCGATCGCCTATAATTTCTGGCAGAGGAGCAAGAGCTTGCAATTTTGCCTGAATTTCTGTAAACCAGGCTTCGGCTTCCTGCTTTTGTCCTGTTTCAACCAAACAGACTAAATAAAGGTTTTTTTCTTGATGATCGATGACAATGAGGCGATCAGCAAATAAAAACATCCCATCAGGAAACGGCGATTGATGCACTAATTCCGAGCCAGATTCGGCCTTGAGTTCATAGCCCAAATAACCAACAAAACCGCCATTAAAATCAAAGGGCAGATTCTCCGACAGGCATTGACGAGATGCTAATTCCCGTTTCAAATAATCAAAAATACTTTCTCTGTAACAAGTGATCTCTCCCGATTTTGTTACGATTAATTCTTGAGTTTGGACATGATACTGAACCAGCGAGCTGTGTTTTCCCCGATCATCCCCCATAAAAGAAAAACGAGAAAGCCCTGCCTCTACTCGACTGCTATCTAACCAAAAAGTATTTGGGGAATCAGTGAATAAATTATAAAATAATTGCTCTGAATCGGGATATTGATCTAATTTTTGGCTAACCAGTGTAAGATCTTGCTTTTTGTTGTGAAATGTAGGGAGAGAAATAGGTTTAATGTTTTTTTCTTGCTGTTGTCTAGATTTTTTAGCGGAATTAAGGGCAAATTGGCTAGTGAGGTCTCTAAAATTTTCTAAGATAACTCGCCCATACTCGGTACAGATAGATTCAGGATGAAACTGAACGCCCCAGAGGGGTAACTGGCGGTGTCGTAGTCCCATGATCAATCCGTCTTCTGTCCAAGCAGTTTTTTCTAAACAATCGGGCAGATCGTCGGCCACCAATAAGGAGTGATAGCGCACCGCCGAAAAAGGACTGGGAATTCCCTTAAATAAATCCTGGCGATCGTGATAAATCCGACTCAGTCTGCCATGACGCACTTCGGGGGCATGAATAATTTTGCTTCCATAGAGGTGGCCGAGTCCCTGATGGCCTAAGCAGACTCCCAGGACAGGGACAGGAGGATTTTTAAGGGCTAAACCACAAATTCCAAAATCTGTGGGGTTTTCTGGACGGCCAGGGCCTGGAGAAATCACGATATTATCAAATGTCAATTGTTCTAGACTTTCCCAGTCCATCTGATTATTCTGGATCACTAGGGGTAAGCTGCCGTTAACTTCAGCAATCAGTTGGTAGAGATTAAAGGTGTAGGAATCGTAGTTATCAATAATTAGAGTTTGCACCATGCACCATTTTTCTTAGCTTCGTGCTATCAGAGATTTCTTGTGATAGAGGTTGAATCCTATTCATTAGTTGTTCAATATCTTAACTCAATGGAGAAAAAATCCTTGGCTTTACCTGTTTTTTTGTCCAATTTTCAAAATTTGCGATCGCGTAATTTGACGTAACGAAAGACTACCTGAATTTTTAACCTGTCTATGAAAACAGGATAATCACTAACCAATTTTTTGAAACGCGATCGCCCTCCCCCTATTGAAAATAGAAAATCGGTTAAATTGGGTCAAAGATGTCAACTTGTACGAAAAAATTCGTTTAGTAAAAAATCCAAGCAAGTAACATCTATCCCCAGATTTTAACCCGTATCGTCGTGGGCAAAACGATCATAGAGAAAGTAGTTTGTAATATTCTGGGTCTTCCATGATGCGATCGCATTTCTGGTAATTGATCGCCTTATTCCTTTGAAACTCAATCCCCCCATCTCTCCCAAACTAACCAAGGCGGGAAAGGATGGTGTGGAGGATAGCGGACTCTACTCGATTTAAGTTTTGGCAGAGTTGGTCTTCGTTGCGTTCTCCTGTCTGCAAGCGAGCCAAGACTTGGGCTAGTTCACCACTACCATTTTCGGTGAGATCGGCTAATAGAGGTTCTAGGTCTGGCCAGTTGTCCACAATGGCTTCGATGAGGGGAGCTACTTGTTGCAGGTGGTGGCGGCAAACGGGAGCCTCGAAGTAGGTTTCACGCATTAAACGGCGATAGTTCTGGGCTGTGGCGGTTTCTCCCTGTTGGGCGGTTATTTCTGCCAAAATTTGGTAGGTTGTCCAGATTTCGGCGGTATTGGGGTCTAGGGTTTGAGAAATAGCCAGGGACTCCTCGGCGGCTTGGCGGGCTTCGGGAAGACGATCGCCGAATTGCCGCAAAAGGTCAGCCAGGTTATTGAGGGCTAGGGATTGATTAAAGCGATCGCCTGCTGTCTCAGACCCTTGAATGGCCTTACGATACCAAGCCTCGGCACTGTCCAGATTTCCAGTTTTTTTATTCAGTAATGCTAATTGTCCCCAAGTGCTGGCGACTTCAGTTAAATTGCCATAGAACTCATTAATTTGGGCCGATTCACGGTAGGCCTGGTCTGCTTCTGCCCACTGCTCTGCTTTTTGATAAATCACGCCCAACTGATGCCAATAGACAGCTTCCATTTTAGGTTCACCAAGGTTCTGAAAACGGCTGAGAGCGACTTGGTTCCGTTGCGGGGCTTCCTCCAGTTTTCCTTCAAAATAAGCTAAAGTACCCAGTTGTCCCAAGGTGACGGCTTCCTCTCGTTTATCCCCTAATTCCAGAGCGATCACCAAGGATTGTTCGTAGGCAGTGCGGGCGGCCCCATAGTCCCCCATATCTGTTAGCACATTTCCTAAATCGGTTTGTAAAGCACCAATCTGTCTTTTCACGCTGTCTGATGCCTCTAACTCTTGGGCTTCGGCGATCGCTTGACGGTAAAGGGTGGCGGCTTCTGGCGATTGGCTTTGACTCATTAAACATCGCCCTAAGCTATTTAAGATTGCACAGCGTTGATAACTGGCGGTTTCTCCCAAGGCATTGAGAATAGTCTGGAAAATGGCCGCCGCTTGCTCGGTTTGTCCCTCTTGCCATAACTGTTCTCCTGTATGACCTTGAGCTAAATACCAATCATTGGAACCGACTTCGCTAGCCCGTTGCGAGGCTCTTTCCGTCAGGCTTTGGCGAGTCTTATTCAGTCCAAAAAAATCCAGAAATTTGTTGAGACTATTCACAAACTCTACGGCCCAGTCTTCCTGCAAACTCAGGGCGTGATCCACTGCGAAAAGCAGGTTGGGCAGTTCCCGTCGCACGATAGACCGCGCCAAGTCGGGATTTTTGTCATCTTCAAAGTACAAATAGCGCGACAGTTGATAATAGCGTTCTCGGTGTCGGGCGAGGAGTTGGGCTTCTTCGGTATTTGGGGAACGATCTCGTAATTTGAGGAGGAGGACGGGGGCTAGGGTGGGATGAAATTTGATAAAGGGAGAATTAACGCCTGGTACGGTTTCTAATTCAATTAAGCTTGCACTGACTAACTGCCCTCTCAAAACAGACCAATCCGTTTCCGTTAACTCGGTAATCGCTAACAAATCATCCTCAAAGGCTCCTCCCTGAAACACACCTAAACGGGGCAAGAGGGCCTTGGCTCGTTCGTCCAATCGCTCTAAGGACAAATTCAAGGAAGCCACCAAACTGCGATCCTTATCCTCTAGATTACTGGTGTCCAAAATCGCCTGTTGCAACGCCAGCCCCAATTCCGTTAAGGGACGGGCTTTTAACTGGGGAACCAAAACCTTAATGGAAAGGGGATGAAAGTCCACTAACTCCAATAAATCCAGTAAATCTTCCCGTGCAGGAACCCCATAGGTCGGTTCGGGGGGAAATTGCATTAAACGTTGCACATAGTCCAGGGCATCCTGAGCCGCTAATCCGTCCAAACGCAAGAACCGATGCTTTAAACTTGTACTGGAATAATCGGCATGACCCAACTCAGGGGAACGAGTCGTCAACAGGAGCCGCGTTTGTCCCACTTCTGACCAGACTTTGGCCGCCGTGAGGAGGGGCTGTAGGGCAGTTTCAGGCAGGGCTTCCAAATTGTCCAAAATGATCAGGGTGGGAATTTGGGCCAGGACGGGGATCACCGCTTCGGCATCCAGAAAACTGTGCTGGAGAACGGTGGCCAGGGTGGCAACGGCAACGGCTAGGGCATCTACGCTTTGAAAGTTGGCATAGTCCACAAAACAAACCCTGCTGAACATTCCCGTTGTTTGTAACCAGGCTCCTGCTTCGATCGCCAAGGAGGTTTTGCCCTGACCACCAAAGCCAGAAAGGGTGATGCGTCGGGTGTTTTGGGTGAACCAGCGATCGATTTCCCATAGTTCGCGGCTCCGTTCGAAAAAGCCTGCTTCGGGTTGTTTGGGAAGATTATGGTGATCCCTCCTCCCCATCTTCCCAACTTCCCTTAAAAAAGAGGAAGAATTGATGAGAAGGGGGACATCCTGTCCTGATTGGTAGAGGGCGGGTAGGAACCAGTCCTGGAGTTTGAGGGTGATGCGTTTTTGGCCGCGTTGGCGTTCTCCTCGGTCGGGATTGCGGATCAAGTGGCGACGGGCATTGTCTAAGGATTCGGCGATCGCTTTACCATTGGCCAGATTTTCGTAAAATTCCCCTAATAACTTTTCGGTCGAGTTAATCAGGACGGAATAGGTCATGGCAATAATACTGGGAATGCCTGTTTTGGTTAATCGGACGGCGATCGATCCCAGGGCTTCTTCATCAACGGACTCCTCGGAAGTCCCGACCATACCCGACTGACAAGCCGATAAAAAGACCAGACTCACCGCCTGTTGATGGAGCATATCTCCCAACTTTTCTGCATCAATTAACGCCTTTTTACCGTTTTCTTCTTCAAAGACTAAATAACCGATATTTTTACGATTAGACTGACTATTTTCTCCTGCTTTTGTCCCTGCGTAACCCTCTGGAAAAATTTGTTTTGCTTGGTCAAAATAAACCCCATCGGCATCAAAAACTCCATGCCCATCAAAATGCAAAATATCTACCTGGGGAAGGTCAGTATTTTCTAGGCGTTTAATCAATTTATCAAAGGTTGCTGGCCGCAAAAACTCCACCGTCACCTGATTAATTCCCTTGGCAGCTAGGGCATTGAGTACCGCTTTCGGCTCTGTACGAGGATCAAGAAAACCAACATCATCGGGCCGACTAATGACAAACAGTAAATGTAACTGATGTTTCGGGTTAACTTTAAAGGGTTTTCTGCCCCCTCTTTTCAATTTGCGACGGATAGAAATACGCGGATTTTCGTTAAATAAATAATTGCCCTGGGGATCATGCAGTAATTCCCAGGGTAAGGCCAAAATTTTAGGCTGTTCTGCATTCAAAGTAACGACGCGCCCCACTTCTCGACTATCCTGAAAAGCATTAAATAAGCGTTGAGCATCCCTCGCACCAAAAACCTGGTTAAATAACGCTTTCCCCCATTCCTTTAACTGCGCCGCAATCTGTTCCGCACGGCGATCATCCACTTCCGTCATGTGCCCACTGGCATAGGTTTCCATATACCAGCGCAAATCCTTGTGATTCTTTTCCGTCAACGGTGAGCTAAAGGCGATCGCGTCTGAGGTTTCATCGTCAAAGCTAACAGTGACTTGATCGGCAGTCGTAAAATTGAGGGTTAATTCCAACATCGGCTTCAGGTTGATTCTGTTCTTAAAATTATACCTGCCAACCTGTTAAATGCCAGAAAGGTGATCGGCGATCGCGTTGTACTTTTATTTTTGCACTAATATTAAGATTATTACTGCTAACTAAAATTGATCATGAGTCAGGCGATCGCGGCCAAGGATGTAACGCTGAAAGAATTAAAGCAAAATTTTGGGATTCAGATGTCTCAATCTCCCGCTTTTTTTACGGAATTGTCAGAGGCTTTTACGCTCTTAAGTGAAGAAGAACGACATTTATTAGACCGAGTGAAGGCTAACTTTCAGGAACTAATGGAAGAGCCACCAATGTTAGAAAATAATGTGAAGATGGTTGTGCTTGAACCTTTGCTAGATCTGGCTGGTTTTTATCACAAGCCCTTTCGGATTGAGACCGAAACAAGTGTGGCGTTAGAAATGAAAGACGAAGGCACAATCATTCGAGGAAGAATTGATGTCTTAGTTGTAAAAAATAAACTTTGGTTATTGGTTATTGAATCAAAACGCAGCGATTTTGCCGTAACAAGAGCAATTCCACAAGCCTTAGCTTATATGTTGAGTAACTCGGAAATAGTACAACCAACATTTGGTATGATTACCAATGGTAACGAATTTTTATTTTTAAAGACTTCACAAAATGACTATGAAAATTCACGGTTATTTTCTTTGGTAAATCCTAATAATGAACTTTATGAAGTATTACAAATACTAAAACATCTAGGCTCAAAAATATGTACGTAAGTTTGGGATCGTGTTTTTATAAGTGAGTGGTTAGGAGAGCATATTTTAGGAGAGGGTTATTGATTAGGCGATCGCCGTCTCCAGATTGATAATAGAAAATTGGGGTACCAACTTAAGGCGGGACAGTTTATGGGGTAGGCTTTTTGTACTTTGGTGATTTGAGAGTTCTTCTGGGTCTGGGCAACTCTCCCATACGTGGGACAACCCACTCAAATAAATCTGGGAATGATTGAGCGAATAATCTTTGTGCGGCGGTGGTGCCATCGTCACGTCTAATCCCAAAATTATGAATGATAGTTAACACTCTCAATGTTTGTTGTGTGAATCCCCGACCTGCGTGATGAAGACCAGATAGGTAGCCATTATGCCCCTCAACGGCAGAGGATATCCGTTGGAACTTAGCAGACATCCAAATAGCCCAATCGATCCACTGCTGTTGCTCAAAGGAAGTTAGATGTCCTTGATAACAAAGTCTGATGCCACATTAAAACTCATCTAATCCTAATTTAACTTTTTCTGGAATCCCTCTCATATTTTCATTGTTAAGCCCGTTATTTAGAAGAACGATTCGACTTTTTCTATCATAATAGAAGATGGAAATGTAAAGAAATATTAAGCATCAAGCTATGTCCTCTAAGATAACTCATTCTGGCAAAGGTCGTGTGATTGTAATTGGCGCAGGGATTGGAGGGTTGACCGCAGGGGCGTTATTAGCGCGTCGGGGTTATGAAGTTACGATTTATGACCAAGCAATTCTCCCAGGCGGCTGTGCCTCAACCTTTAATCGTCGGGGTTTTACCTTTGACGTGGGCGCGACCCAGGTAGCGGGTTTGGAAGTCGGAGGCATTCACCATCGCATTTTTCAGGAACTTGATCTTCCTCTACCCGAAGCAACTTTTTGTGATCCTGCTTGTGCGGTCTTTTTGCCAGGAGAAACCCAACCGATTAATGTCTGGCGCGATCGCGAAAAATGGCAACAGGAAAGACAACGACAATTTCCCCGTAGTGAACCTTTTTGGCAGTTACTCGGTAAATTATTTCAGGCTAGTTGGCAGTTTCAAGCCAGAGATCCCGTTTTGCCAACCCGCAATGTTTGGGATTTACAGCAATTAGTGGGAGCCATGCGCCTTGATACCCTGATAACGGTTCCGTTTGCCTTGATGACGGTCACAGATGCCTTAAAACTTTATGGTTTGGCGGGCGATCGCCGTTTAAAAACCTTTTTGGATTTGCAATTAAAATTATATTCTCAAGTCAACGCAGACGAAACGGCTCTACTTTATGCGGCAACGGCTCTATCGGTTTCCCAGTCTCCCCAGGGTTTATTCCATCTTCAGGGCAGTATGCAGGTTTTAAGCGATCGCCTGGTAGAAGGCTTAGAAAAATATGGGGGTAAATTATTGATGGGTCATAGTGTGGAAAAAATTCATACGCAAGGAGGAAAAGCCACAGGAGTTGTCGTAAAAAACAATAAATCAGGGAAATCTTGGTTAGAAAAAGCCGATCAGGTCATTGCTAATACAACGGTGCAAAATTTAGTGCAATTATGGGATTTTCCTACTGCTAATTTTCAACGAAGAATTGATAAATTACCCGAATCTTCAGGGGCTTTTGTAGTTTATTTAGGAGTGGAAGAAACGGCTATTCCCCCTAATTGTCCTCCCCATCTTCAGTTTCTTTATGACGCGAATGGCCCCATTGGGGAAAACAATTCTCTCTTTGTCTCGGTGAGTAAAGCCGATGATGGTCGCGCTCCGACGGGAAAACGGACAATTATTGCCTCTTCTTTTGTAGATGTCAAACCCTGGTGGCAGGGAACTCTCGAAGATTACGAAAAACTAAAACAACTTTATACCCAAACCGCGATCGCCAGATTAGGGGAATATTTTAAATTAACCCCTGAAATGATTATTCACCAGGAAGTGGCAACCCCTCGAACCTTTGCTAAATTCACCGCCAGGGATCAGGGAATCGTGGGTGGTGTAGGTCAACGCCTTGGAACCTTTGGCCCCTTTGCGATCGCGACTCGAACCCCCATTGATAATCTCTGGTTAGTGGGAGATTCTACCCATCCAGGGGAAGGAACCGCAGGGGTGAGCTATTCGGCGTTAACGGTGGTTCGACAAATAGAGGAACAGGAAAAATGAGTTTGTGATCACATTTTTTGATTAAACCAGTCCAATAAGCGATTTAAAGCCCACCAACAATCTTCATCTCCTGCTAACGCCTGACCTTCCCGACCACTGATATATCCCACATGGCCGCCATAGTCAGTCAGTGCCAAATCAATGGAAGGATTGGAGGAAGCGATCGCGTCTAACTCAGGAACTAGGCTGGGATCAAAGAGGGGATCATCCGCCGCATAGAGAATCAGGGTTGATTTTTCTAAATGGGGTAACAGGGTTAAGGCACTGCTCGCCGTATAGTAATCCGAAACCGAGGCAAATCCTAAACGGGAAATGACTAATTCCTGATCAAACCCCCAAATACTATTAGCCCGATTAATGGCTTCTGGATCAATGTCTTGAGGATGAAAACGATGGAGATTCCACGCTAATTTTTTTAATTGGTTGCTAATGGCTTTTTCCATATATTTTCCGTAGGGATGGGCCACTAAATAGGTCAGCGATCGCTCCGAATCCAAGCTCGGACAAATTACGGCCCCGCCCACAATATCCGAATCTACCAATCCCAGCTCAGAACTCAACATTTGAGCCGCCTTAATGCCCCAGAGAGCTAATTGTCCCCCCAAAGAATAGCCCGTTAACCAAAAAGGAGCGGGACAGCCCATTTGTTTCGCCTGGGCCGCGATTCGGACAAAATCTTCCCCTTCATATAAACCATCAGAAGTCAAGGTGGGAGACAGTTCCGCCGTTTTTCCGTGAGCGCGCCAATCAAATAAAACGACCGCATAACCCTGGGCAAAGGCTTTTCGTCCTAATAATCGCAAAAACCACTGATTATCCAAATCTCCCGTAATGCCATAGGTTCCCACTAGAGTTGCCTTCGGTTTTTCGGGTATGGTAATCCAGCCAAAAATGGGAACATCATTGGCTCCCTGAAAAATATGGTCTTGATAGGGCGGTTCAGGGTGGAGAGTGCTGGCTTCCCAACGACGACTGGCTCCCCAGACACCATAGAGGGTCATGGAAACTCCATTTTTGAGAAACCAGGGAGGAATAAAGGGGGGAAACATGGTTTTATGTTGGTAAGCGAATAAGGATAAATGATTTTATCTCCGTTTACCATCAAATGACGATCCCTATTTTGTTTTGCCCTTAGATAAATCTAATAAAATAGGCGGGATAAATTTTTTGATCATTTCTTTAACTTCATCTGATGTGGATTTTTTTTCGGTTAAATCTTCATCAGGGCGAGCTTTAAATACCGTTGAATGATCATAACCACTGACTTCTTCGGCGGGTCTTCCATTACTATAATAATAGAGTGCCAAGGATTTGCGGGTTCGATCTTCAGGACAGGTGAGGGGATCGGGATGACCATGATAGGAAAAGTCAGTGGTACTAAAAATTACACAACGATTAAAAATTGGCAAGATTTTTTGATGACATTCTTTCATTTCACTGTCCCACAATTGCAGATGTCCCCCGTATTCTTCTTCCCAATTCTTATTGAGATAAATCAGCAGATTTAAACGCCTGTCTAACTTGAGACGTGTATGTTTATTAAAATCAACGTGGAGTTTTAAATAGCCACCTCTTTCAATTTGATGTAATCCTCCCCCAACGAAATGAGGATCGGGAATGATACCATCAATTCCTGTCAATTTTTCCAAAAAATCAATAAAAGTTGAAGAATTAAGCTGATACAGTAGAAGTCTGATCGTTTCTCCCATCTGTAATTCAGAGGTGGAAGCCAGTTTTTTTTCTGATTTATTCTTAAAACTCTGCCAGTCGATCGCGCCAGGCTTGGGAAATTCCTCTAGGATTTGATCTAAAATATGTGTCGGCAGAAAATCATCAATAATAATATGGGGAAAGGGTTCTGCGTTAAAATAATCTTGGTGATATTTAGCGGCAAGACCCTCTAGGTATTGAGGATCAAGAAAATATGCGAGTTCGGATTGTAACATTTTGGTTTCTCACTTAATCAATAAAAATTAAAGTAATCATTTTTACGCCTCACCAACGAACAACAAACAAAAAGCAAAGTAAAATTTGTCCAAAACTTGCTAAAAAAGTTCCTCCAACAGAGTTTTTTTGACCATAAAATATCGTTAAGGCAACTATTAGAGATGATAACATAAGAATAATCCATATCCAAATCCTGTGATTTTGAGATTTAGCAAGCCAATAACTCCATAAATTAACTTGATGAGCTAAAAAGAAGCTCAAGGGAATAATTATTGCGATAGCGAAGGTAAACATCAGAAAATTCAGATTTTTGATGCCGATGAGGGTCACTAAAGCAATCAAAGTATAATGAATCGGCACAAAAGCAAGAGAGGCAACACCTCTAAGCGATAATTTTTCTGATAATTTTTCTTGGGAAATCATACTCGGAGGATTTACTTTGACTAACAAAATGAATGCTAGACTAACAAGTAAAATAGCAAAACTAAATAGATAAAATCCTAAAGATACAGTGCCCCAACGAAAAAAAGAAGCTCCCTTGTACCAGAAAAAAAGTGAAATAATGATGGGAAATAGTGATAATAAAAATAATTGAGTAATAATACCTAAACGCTCAGATTCTAACTTTTTTTGATATTTGATAACAGCTATTCCTACGACATAGCCAATCAATGGATACGCTAACCAAGGAGATAGAGAATAGGAAATATTGGGCAATCCTTTAGTGCCAATGACCCATGTTACCAAGCTAGGAATTTGTATACTATTATGGTCAAGATAGGGCCCAATAAAATACCGTAAAATAGGAATAACACTAAAACCAGTAATAACGTAAAATAAAGGTTTTTTGCAAACTCTGATTCCAGCCATTACTAGGGTTAAAAAAGCAATAAATCCTAAAAAATCAAGTCCAATTAACTGTCCATTTTTCCAGAAAAAAAACTGATCGGCTAGGATTAGGATTATGACTTTATAAATAACATCAGACCAGTAATTGGGTTTTATTTTTTGACTTGATTGAAGTCCATAACCAACTCCTGTGATAAAAAAGAATAAAACAGGAGCAAAACTACCAATGAAAATAATAAAACCTGATATTCCATGAGTTGCTAAATCAGGAATTAAAATTTCATAGCCTCCATGATTAATAATCATAAACAAGGCAGCTAGTCCTCGTAAAATGTCTAGTTCCTGCCAGGAGAATTTCTTTGCTAGTATCCGATCAGTCATTTTTTAAGTAAGATAGAACTAAAGCTTTAATTAAGGCATTTTAATCATAGAATTTATCTACCATTTGACCAAAACACTAGGTTCTTTTTGAATCGGTAAAATATCTAATGAATCTAATGTAGCACAATACTTCAAGTCTTCGCTGCCATTCAATCGCAATAATCGTTGGCCGTGACTAGCTTTTTCAAAGAGTTCTAACAAATTATCTTGCCATTGCTGGTAAAGCGCGATCGCAGCAATCACTTCATCATTTCCAACGGTGACATTTTCGGTTTGCACCAATAAATCAGCGATCGCCCCTGCACAGACCGTATCTTCGAGGGAATAACCGCCTTCCCAGCCTGAACCCACTAACCAAACGGTTTCGGGTTGTTTTTCCAATAAATATTGAACAGCCGCTCGACGATTGATCATAGCCGCCGTAATCACTGAATTCGCTAATTTAACTCGTTGTAAGGCTCTAGTCCCGTTGGTCGTGGTCAGAAAAAGGCGTTTATCGGCCATTAATTCAGGGGTACAATCGAGGGGAGAATTGCCTAAATCACATCCTTCTACCTTCGCTCCGCCCCTTTCGCCAGCTAATAAACGTTTTTCCGTTGGCCATTGTTTCCCCGCTTCTATTAATTCTTCTAGGGAACTAAAGGTCTGGACGGCCTCAGCTCCAACTTTTAGGGCCGTTGCGATCGTACTGGTAGCACGGAGAACATCAATTACTACCGCACAGTCAGGAAGGGGATCAGGTGGGGTTAGCTCAGGGGTATGGTAAATAAAAAGTTTCACTATAGTTAAAATAATGGGGCAAACTCCAAAACTGGAATTGACTTTCTATCTTATCGGGCAATGGGATGTTCGCACACAACAAATTTTAGACTTTATAAACCAGAAAGTACGGTTATTTTTCTGCTAACATTATTTCTCTCGTTTGGGTTTCCATGATTCTATCCTGGGGTAGATTAATTGCGATCGCGTCAATTTATGCAATTCCTAGCGATTGAGGATTAATATTAACCACACAGAGAAAGGATCCATAACCGTAATACAATGAACAGACCATTTTATAAAATTATTAATCGGAAGAGAACTCTGGTGATTGTTTGGCCAGTACCAGGAACTTCCTAGTCCCTCTTGGGTATCTCTCTGTCAATGAAGTATCTCTTATTACATAGGTTTGGTGTGAGGAGTTGATTGAATGAATTTACGTCATAATGCCCTAGAGGTTCTCAAAGAGACCAGTCGGACATTCTATATTCCCATTAGTATGCTTCCTTCGGGGTTACTTGAATCCGTTGCGTCGGCCTACTTGTGTATGCGGGCCATTGACGAGGTAGAAGATCATCCTGAACTGGATAATTCCACAAAGGCGAAGATTCTCCATCGCATCAGTCTTAATTTGCAAGCCGCGACTGAAAATTCTACCCTAGAAGATTTTTCAAGGGATCTCTCCCAATATCAAGAGATTTTGCCCGATGTGACTCTTAGGGTCGGAGAATGGGCAATGCTGGCTCCTGAATCCATTGGCCCTAGAATTTGGGATGCAACGGCGGCCATGGCCGATCGCATGGCCTACTGGTCAGAAACTAATTGGCAGATTGAAACCGAATCCGATCTCGACCAATACACCTTCAGTGTGGCAGGAGCCGTCGGTTTATTGCTTTCGGATTTATGGGCTTGGCACGATGGCACTCAAACGAATCGGAGTCACGCGATCGGCTTTGGTCGGGGACTGCAATCGGTGAATATTATTCGTAATCATCGGGAAGATTTACGGCGCGGCGTGAGTTTTATCCCCAAAGGATGGCGCATGGAAGATATGCACGTCTATGCGCGTCGTAATTTAAAATTAGCAGATCAATACACTAAATCTCTGTCGGCGGGGCCAGCCTTAAATTTTTGTAAAATTCCCCTGACCCTTGCCTATGGAACCTTAGATATCATGGCTCTGGGGAAGGAAAAACTGACCCGTAGTGATGTTTTAGCATTGGTCAATCAAGCAACTCGTTAAGCGATGTGAATAAAAGCTGAGACTCCCACAAGTCTTTTTTCAGCAGTTCAGACTAGTTGAGAATTAATGTCTATAATATAACGATGACGATCAGCCCAATGCTGAAAATATCGTTAAAAAAGTCATTACTTCTGATTCCTTTATGTCTACCGAAAAGAAAATCTCGAAATTTCCCAATCGTCGTCAGTTTATTTATGGGGGACTGGGAGCAGGATTAGGCATTGGGGGGAGTATTTGGGCATGGCAACAACTTGGGCGATCGCGGCTTTCCGATTCGACAGTTCCTTTAAAGGGGGAAACTCATTTACCGAAACCCCAGGGCGATCCCTCGAATCCCCTTGTTTTTCTACGAAATTTTGACTACGGAACGATAAAACAGGAAAATGGACGAACTATCCGAGAGTTTCGAGTGGAAGCCCGCACTTCAACGCTTCAACTTAATAATGCGGTTTCTTTGATTAGCTGGAATCTCAACGGACAAGTTCCCGCCCCGACTCTCCGCGCAACCGAGGGCGATCGCATTCGAGTCATTTTTTTTAATAAAGCGGGCCATCCCCATTCTCTCCATTTTCATGGGATACACCCTGCCGAGATGGATGGGGTTAAGCCTGTACGCAATAATCAGGTTTTTATCTACGAATTTGACGCAGAACCCTACGGCGTGCATCCCTACCATTGCCATATTGCCCCCGTTACCCGCCATATCAGTAAGGGATTGTACGGAATGATGGTTATTGATCCGCCCGAACCCCGTCCCCAGGCAGATGAGATGGTCATGATTATGGGCGGTTATGACGTAAATGAAGACCACAAAAATGAGCTTTTCGCCTTTAATGGTAAGCCTAATTACTATATGCAACATCCGATTGATATCAAACAAAATCAACGTATTCGTCTTTATTTGCTAAATATGATTGAATATGACCCTGTAGTAACTTTTCATATTCACGCCAATTTTTTTCAGGTTTATCCCACAGGGATGACGACAACGCCGACCCAATCCTCAGATGTGATCACAATGGGAACGGCAGAAAGACAGATTCTCGAATTTAGTTACCGTTATCCAGGCGAGTATATGTTTCATCCCCACCAAGACGCGATCGCGGAATCAGGCTGTATGGGGATGTTTAATGTGATTTCTTGATCAATTTAAAGGGTAAACGAAATTCTTTAATTTAAAGGGCGAATCATTAATTTAAAAGTCAAGGGCGAACGCCATTCGCCCCTACTGGATTTTTTATATTGAAATCTTAATGTGATCTTTTCTCAATAACCTCTTGATGTGATAATCTTATTAGTAATCTTTTGCAATAATAATCTAACGACCTGCGAGAAATTCTGCGGTAAAGTGTCTAGATTTCAATAAAAGTAATGAAAAAATATCGATATTTATATTTTCTGGCTATTTTGGTCAATATATTGGTTCTCAATGCGTGTAATGAGAATAAGTCTCCTGCTCCTTCTGCGATCGCGCCGAGTCCGATCGCTTCAAACAACGCGGGAATGTCTCACAGCATGGAGACTAAAATTAATATAAATAATGCGATTTTGTCCCAATTAGATAAATTAGAAGCAAAATTGGGGATTCCCGCTTTATCGAATAAAATTCAGGCCAGTCGGCCCTACGGTTCCATTGAAGAACTGGTTTCTAAAAATGTATTGACTCAAGAACAATTAGACCAAATCAAAGACACGATTACGGTCGAGGATATCGTTTTAGAAGGAGAAGCCAAAGATATTGATTACATGATTAAATTGGGGCTGATGAAGGGACATCTGTTGGTCGCCCAGGAACTGTTAGCCCAAAATAAGCCAGAGCAAGCTGAACCCCATATTGGCCATCCCATCGAAGAAATTTATGCTGATGTGGAAGATCAATTGAATGAGCGCAAGGTGAGTGAGTTTAAAACGAATTTAATTTCTCTACAAAATTTAGTGAAAGCGGGCGGAAAAGATAAGGCAAAGGTTGATACGGCTTTTAAAACTTCAATGCAAGCCATTGATAACGCGATCGCGGTCTTACCTGAAAAAGAACGTCAATCTCCAGGATTTATCTTGCCCGTCATCAATGGCCTTTTAGATACGGCTAATTCGGAATATGGAGCCTCGGTGTCGAAGGGAAAAATTGGGGCTCCGATTGAATATCAAGATTCACGGGGTTTTGTGATTTATGCCGATCAACTTTATCAGAGCATTGCGCCGCAAATTAAAAAAGCTAATAGCGCGGGTGACAAATCGATTCAAGCCAATTTTATTATTTTGAAAAAAAGTTTGGCCCTCTGCCTTGCCTCCTTCCGCTCCTGTCAAAACGCCCCAACAGGTGACAGAACTGATTAAAGCGATCGAAACAACCAGTAAACCCTTAGCGGAGAAATAACATGGATTATAGTGTCGTCCTGCCCACTTTTATTATTACCCTACGGGAAGGGGTCGAAGCGGCCCTGGTGGTGGGAATTGTGGTTGCTTATCTGAAAAAAGCAGGTCAGAGGCATTTAACCAAGTGGGTGTATGGCGGAATTACGGCGGGAATTATTGCGAGTGCGATGATTGGGCTGTTTTTTAGTTGGTTGATTCAGGATTTATCGACCGCGAATCAAAAATATGCGCCTGTGATTGAACTCTTGTTAGAAGCCAGTTTTAGTTTGATGGCCGTGGCGATGCTGAGTTGGATGTTGCTCTGGATGACTCGCCAGGCTAAGCAAATGCGAGAACAGGTAGAAGGAAATTTAAGAAAGTTATTAAAACAGGATTTTGGGGGCGGTTGGGCGATTTTTACTCTAATTTTTCTCGCGGTAGTACGAGAAGGTTTTGAAACAGTTTTATTTATTGCGGCTAAATTTCAACAGGGATTTATTCCCGCCCTGGGCGCGATCGCGGGGATCGGAGTGGCATCGGGTATTGGTATTTTGTTATTCAAATGGGGCGTTAAGTTAAATATTCGGCTATTTTTCAAAGTGATGGGCGTTTTTTTACTGCTCATTATTGGCGGGTTGGTTGTTAAAGCATTAGGAAACTTGGACACCGCCGTTCACGCCTTAGCCCAAATGGATCGCCAATCCGAGTCTCTTTGTTTTTACTATGAAGCCTTTGCCAAACCCTTAGACCGAGATTGTATCCTCGGCCCGTTGGTCTGGAACTTTAGCAAAGTATTACCTGATGACCGCTTTCCAGGGATTATTTTTAGCTCCCTATTGGGTTATACCCAAAGACTTTATGTGGTTCAAGCCCTTAGCTACGGAGTCTTTTTAATCACAGTGGGCGGTATCTTTTTCCAAAGTTTATCGGGGCGGGTGATTTTTTCTTTGCAACCCCTGAAAAATCTCAGAAAATTATGGGCCTTGCGAAACTAATTGAAAACTTAAAAGCCTAATTTTTTCAAAAGGGGACGAGTCGAAACCACGTGACGGTCTAAGCCTAATTTTTCAGGTTCTACCCCCAGAGCTAGGGCTACCAATTGAGGTAAATGTAGAACGGGTAAAGCTAGAGGTTTCTCTAACATTTTGGAGATTTCGGGCTGTCGAGAATCTAATTGCAAATGACAAAGGGGGCAAGGCGTGACTAAACAATCGGCTCCTGCGGCGATCGCGTCTTGGAGATGGCCACCTGCTAAACGAAAGGATTCGGTTGTGGCATAACTAGAAACGGGCCAACCGCAACATTGAGTCCGTCCACCATAATAAATGGCATTGGCTCCCACTGCCCGAAAAACATTTTCCATCGACTCAGGCGCGATCGGGTCATCAAAGGGAATGGATTTTTGCGCTCTTAATAAATAACACCCATAAAACGCCGCACAATTTAATCCCGACAGCGATCGCGTCACCCGTTTTTGCAATTCATCTAAACCATAATCTCCGACCAAAGCCCAGAGAATATGTTTAACTTCTGTCGAACCTTGATAGGGAGAGCAATTTTCTTTTTGTAAATAGCCGTTGACTTTATCGAAATACTCAGGATCATTAATTTTTGCGTCCTTGAGGCGTTCATCTACATGACCAATTACGCCCTGACAGGTACTACAGTGGGTCAAAAGCGGCAAATTCAGGGATTCGGCCAAGGCAATATTGCGGGCATTCACCGTATCTTCCAATAACTGCGAATCTTCTTTAAGAGTGCCTGATCCACAACAGGAGGCTTTTTTGAGTTCAATCAGTTCAATGCCGAGGGCTTGAGTCAGAGCGGCGGTAGATTGGGATAACTCGCGGCAGGCTCCCTGGGCAACACAGCCAGGAAAATAAGCGTACTTAAGATTTTTGGTCATGGAAAAAGAGGAAAAAAGGACTTTTTCAAGCCTGACATAAGAATCGATTAAATTCTCAAAATGTTTAATTTTTTTCAGCTTTACTTCTAATGTGTAAACAATCAACTAACGGGGTTAGGGTTTCCCTGATTGATTTTGGGAAAGCTGAATTAACATCTTTTCTACCTGCTGAATTGAAGCACGGGGAGAAAGACGCGGTAAAGGTTGTTCTTTATCTGCCAAACGCTGACAAATCACAGGAATTTCATACTGATAGAGATTAAACCAATCCTCGCGAGTGGTGATATCGCGCACTTCAATTTCCAGAGCTAACGACTGCACCTGTTGCAACTTTTCATAAAGCCCCTCACACAAATGGCAGCCTGGCTTACTGTAAAAAATTAACTGCATTATCTTACCAATAGTTTTAGCGGTAGTCGTGAAAGGAAAAAATCGAGGACTGCTATTCAGGAAAACGAACAATATCGTCATCGCCTAAATATTCTCCATTTTGAACCTCAATCATGACCAGATCAATAACCCCAGGATTTTCGACACGATGGGGCGTATTCATCGGTACATAGGTAGATTCTTTTTGCTTCAGTAATTTTTCTACCCCATTACAAATAACCCTAGCTGTCCCCGACACCACAACCCAATGTTCACTACGGTGATAGTGCATTTGGGTACTCATGTGCTGACCAGGCTTGACCACAATCCGATTAATGCGGTGGCGTACCCCTTCTTCCAACATCGTCACCATTCCCCAGGGCGGAGTCCGAGTTTGGTGAGGATCGGTCTCTAAAAATTGTTCAGAGTTGTTAGAAAGTTCGAGACGGGCTGAATCGTTCATGGCTATTTCTCCAAATAATGCTAATCATTCTATAACTTCTCTGCTTGATAGGTATAAAAATTTTGCATTACCCCGATAGTCTGAAAACCGTAACTGGGAATTGGTGCGGGTAGAGCGAGTTCCGTTTCATAAATACTAAAAATCAAAAAATTGTGTTGAGTCGTGGCAGTGGAGATGATCGTTTTAATTTGCGGTTGTCCCGTGTCCACTAGGGTTTTGCAGTAGCTTTGTACAAAACTCCCAAAATCCGTAGAAGCTTGAGTACAGACTCGATCCTTGAGATAAAATGATAGGGCATCCGTCGCATAAACTTCGTAGTCGTGTTGACTTGGATTGGTAATTATCATTAAAATCCCGCTACTAGCCACTATTAAGCCACCTAGCATCATTACAAACTGTAGGGCCTTGTCCATCACACCTCATCCACCAATCCGTTTAGATAAAAATTGCTCATTGAAAATAGTTCGGGTAAAAGTAGCAGAAAACCGACTGCCTTTTTGGTTTAAACAGCCGGTTTTTGAGTTATGGATTAAAGTACATTTTCGCGTTAGCGGTCTAAAACTTCTTGAACTTGCCGTAGAGCCGCCGCACCGATATTAATAAGGGCCCAAGCAGCCGCGATGATTAGGGGACTCAGAACGATCACAATACGCCAATCCATAGTTTAACCTCTCGGAATTTGTTCTAGAAATTTAAGATTTTTTCATTATTCATTATATATAACTTAATCTTGCCCCCTTGTGAATCCAAGATCGGTTCCTTGCCCTGCATGAACTAGAGCGAGTTTGGCGTAACGTTGGGCATGATTGATTAATTCCTGGGCTTCTTCTTCGGAAACGTCCCGTATTTTCTTGCCAGGAACTCCCATTATCAGCGATCGCGCCTGGACATCTTTCGTGACGACTGATCCTGCTCCGATGATGCTACCTCCGCCAACCCGAACCCCATTGAGGATAATTGCGCCAATACCAATCAGACATCCTTTTTCAATGTGAGCCCCATGAATAACCGCTCGATGACCGACGGTGACATATTCCCCTAAAAAAGTGACTTGACCTGGATCGCCGTGCAGAATAGCTCCGTCCTGGACATTGCTATAGGCTCCGATTTCAATTTTTTCCACATCCCCCCGCACAACGGCACTGTACCAAATACTGACTCCTGGAGCGATCGTGACCTGTCCCATAACGGAGGCCGTAGGGGCAATGAAAGCGGCTTGGGAACAATCGGGAAGACTAACGGCAAGATTTGCTTTATCAGGATCTAACATTGGGTTTGAAAATGATTTTTTTGAACAATTTACACGAAAAAACGCGATCTCGACAGTCTTAATCAATTCTAAGACAACTCTAAGAAGGGTTCAGATCCCCAAACTGGGCGCGATATTGGTTTAATAAAGCTTCCATTTCGTCGGCGCGTTGTTTTTCAAATTCGGCACGTTGCTTTTCAAATTCGGCGCGTTGTTGTTCTGTTTCTACCCGTTGTCGCTCTTCCTTCAAAAGGATATTAACCTCATTGTAGGAATGAAAGGGCGTACCATCGGGACAATAAATTTTTAATTCTTCTTCCGATTGATCAAAGCGGATACCCAAACGGGGACTGACCCAAGCGTGCATTTCTGCAATACTTTCTAAGCTTCCATTTTCTCCCCTCAGCCAACCCTCTAATTGGTCGCGATCGGGGTCATAAATATAGTATTCCATCACTCCATAACGGTCATAGAACAGTAATTTTTTATCCATTTCCGTTTTACTGTTAGAAGGCGAAAGAATCTCAAAAACCACCTGGGGAGCCACATTTTCTTCTTCCCACTGTTTGTAGGAACCCCGATCTCCCTTGGGTCTGCCGAAAACGACCAAAATATCAGGAGCCGTCACAATATTAGAACGTCCTTCAACGGGATACCAAAACAAATCTCCTGCGACAAAAACCTCAGAATCTTGGGCATAGAGCCAATCTAAATTTTGCTCGATCACCAGAATCCAGCGAAATTGTTTCGTATTATCTGCCATTGGTTTTCCATCACTTTCGGGATAATAAATAGTTGGTAATTGAGCGATCATTACTAGACTTTCCTCCTAGTATTTAGATAGATTTTAACTTACTATGTTATTTTTGGTGAATGCGATCGCAACGTTGAATCTTGTCTCTGAAGATTAAATTACTCAAACAATCGAAAATAGGGATAACGTTTAGGGACACCAGGCTCTTTTTCGAGATCAAAATTAATCACATCCCAACAAGGAGCATCTTTTCCTTCGGGACTAAATTCTACGGGCAAACCATAGAGACGGGGGATGGGATTTTCCTCATTGCCGCGCCAGGAAGAATTTCGTTCTAGATAGGCATTGACCAAGGCTCTATAACGCTCCGCAATCACCACCTTCGTCGCTCGATAACCCTCGGTATAAAGGCGGTCTAGAGCTTCGTGGATTTCAAACCGAATGCCATCGGGATGGGTGTGTTGACGATACCATTCCCCCTTCCAAAAACGCCAATGTCTGCCCGATTGGAGATGCACCAAATCCTTCGTCTCAGGATTCACTTCAAACGCGCCGTGACGATCGCAAAGATAGGTATCAGTCAGGGTCAATCCTGGGATCATCTGACGACAATGGGGACACTGAATTTCGGGGCCAAAAAGGGGATATTGCAAACCAAGATTCATGATTTTACTAACGAGTTTCGTCTTTGCCGTGCCTTGTGGGTATATTATATCGATTTAATTTGGGGAGATTCGGGCGATCGCCTGGACAAGATGGATTTTATTGAGCAAGTTAGGCAGATTTTTTCTCTAAAAGTGGCGATAATCTTTGCCAAGCTCCGATAAACCGTCCCTGCATAACCAAAGCAATTCCTTTGAGAGCATTAATTTCTAGATTATCAGGAGCTAATTTTAAAGCAGGTTCTAGGGCAATTTCCGCCGCCCTTCCTTGCCAATCGTAGAGATAAACAAAGGCTAAATAGGCGTGGGAGTAGGGATTATTCGGATCGAGTTTGACCAAGGATTGTAGAGATGCGATCGCGGCTTGGGGATTTTGTTGTAAGACCCTGGCGAGAACCTGGGCATACGTCCAATCAACGGAATTTTTGGATTTTTCCTGAAGACGATAACCGAGAGAAACATCCACTTGTTTAAGATAATCCTGAGTTGGATCATAGACATTCAGCCTGTCCACCTGTCGAAAAACGGGATCTAATCCCTTGACTCCCTTGGGTAAATTTAACGCCAGTTGTCGTAATTGGGTCACAAAATCTAGGTTAGGAGCAGATAATTGAGGAGTGTTATGATCGAGAGTAATTTTAAATTCTGGAACAGTAATCTCTTCTGTTTTTCCTGTTTGATAATCTAAAAAAGTGGCTTCTAATTGATATTCTCCCTCTGGTAAATTTCCCGTAGGGAACATCGCGGTAGATTCAGTTACTTGTAATACTTGATTTTTTTCAGTATCCTTTGGACTGATTAAGGAACCCAAACCAATGGCATGATCATGAATCCAAAAAGCATCAGGATTAGTTAGCGATCGCCAGGTTAATAAAACCAAACCAGAGGTTAATTTTTCCCAGGGGCCAGACCATTGATAATTAATACTCACGGGTCTTTCCCCCGCAATTTTATCTGCCACACTCACTAAGTCAAGCTGAATTTTATCTAAGTTTTTATTGAGAGGATTAACAACAACCGATGGATTATGACGATGATAAAGTTCTAGGGTATTTTTATCGGGTAATAACCAGTTTTGAACCGATTGAAAATTAGAATTTTTTGCCAAGTTCTTCGCAAATTCTAATTGAGGTTCCCTGGCAAATCCATTGTCTCCTGTTTGGGTGATAAACCAATCAAAATTTTGGCTATCTTCTGCGACAGTTTCTGGGGTATTTCCGAGTTCTCGACCATAAACTTGAAAATTTCTTAAGGCTCCAAAATAATTAAGGGTATTATGATTAACCGAACTGGTATTGGGAATGACTCCTAAATTGGCAATTTGATAGGGGGTTGTTTGAATCGTTTTTTCGATTAATTCTGCGTTAGGAACGGTTTTTTCTAAGTCGGGACGAAATAAAACCCCTGGACTCATGGCTAAGGTCAATTGATCGCTATTCGGAATCGGGAATAGATTCATAATCATCACCCCAAAGGCGATCGCCAACGTTCCCCAGCGCACAAACTGCCAACGTCCGCGCCAGAGGGTTAAACAATAGGCTAAAAAGATCCCTAAAATGGGTAAATAGGGAATAATATAACGACTATCTTTGTTATACAGAGCGGAACAAATGATGTAGGTACTGAGGAAAAAAACACTTAACCAAATAATGCCAGGAAACGCTTTTTTAGCATCAACGAGTAATCCCCTATTCGGAAAACGTCCCAATAAATGTAGCAATAAACCCACTAAAGGAACAATTAATAAAACCCAGGAGGCCGCTAGGGGTAAATCTTTCGCGTAATAAGTCCAAGCCGCTAAAGTATTAACCGCAGGATCACCTTCTAAGGCGGCGGGTATGGCATTAGAATTTTGGGCTGTACTAAACAGATAGATCCAGTTTGTCCGATACCAGGGAAACCAAATAAAAAGAGAGAGAATAAAACCAACTAAAAGCTGTAAAAATCTTTCCCATTGACGCTTCCCTAAATAGCTAATTTTTACCCACGCTACGGGGCCAATCAAATAAAATAAAATACTTTGCTTGGTAAATAATCCTAATCCAAAACAGATTCCAAATAAGATTGCATAAAGCCATTGTTCTCGTCGATTTTGGGCAGTTTTCCAGAGAGTTAAACAGGCAAAACAGGCGATCGCTAACACTAATAAAGGCGTATCTAATAAAAATTGTAATCGAGTCTGATACAGTCGGGGAAACAGTACCGAAAAAGCGGCTCCCCAAAGACCAATTTCTGCATTAAATAGCGTTTTTCCAATAATATAAACCGAGAAAATCAGAACCGCACTATACAAAAAATTAGTCAATAAAGCTTGATCATTACCTACACCCCAAATTTGCTGAAAGGGAACACTGGCTAAATAGGTCAAAGGAGGATATTTAGTGGATAACATCCAAAACTGTCGCCACCATTCGCCATTGAAAACATCAGGATTTTGTAATGCTCGCAGATATTCCAGGGAATAAGTTAAATGATTGCTTTGATCCCAGGCAGGAACGGATTGATCTAAACTCAACCAGAGGCGATCGCAGAAATTACTGACTAACCAAATAATTCCTAAAATAATCCCTATTTTGGGTTTTGTAAGCTCAGTTTGTGGTTCTTTGATATTTATCATTAAATTAAGGGTTTTAATATAAAAATGCTAGATAATAGTCGTAACTAAGAAAGAATGTTAGGATCAAATCTAGGACACCGTTACTCAGTTTAAGGCACTATCTGTCCCCATTAATCGATTCTGTGAACCCTACGCGATCGCCCAACGCCTATGTCAATCCAAATCCCCATCGATTACGATAAAATTGCCGACTTTTGTCAAAAGTGGAAGATTACCGAATTTGCCCTATTTGGCTCTGTTCTAAGAGATGATTTTCAGCAAGATAGAAGCGATATTGATGTATTGGTATCCTTTGATCAAGATGCCCATTGGACACTGTTTGACTTAGTTGATGTTGAAGATAGCTTAAGTGTACTGTTTGCCAGAAAAGTAGATTTAATTGAAAAGCAAAGTATAGAAAAAAGTCTCAACTATCTACGCAAAAAAGAAATTTTACAATCTTACAGAGTGATCTATGCTACCTCGTGAACGAAACTATTTATTAGATATGCTCAATTCGGCAAAGTTAGCGCAAGAGTTTGTTGCAGGTATTTCATGGGATGATTTTCAAGTCGATCTGATGCGGCAGGCGGCAGTGACCCGTCAATTTGAGATTATTGGTGAAGCAGCTCGTCGCATTTCAGAAACTTCTCAAGCTGAAATACCTGATATTCCTTGGCATCAAATTATTGGGATGAGAAATAGAATAGCCCATGAATATGACCGCTTAACCTTGGATCGTCTCTGGCAAACTGTCCAGATTGCGTTACCTGAACTCGTGGTTATCCTAGAAGAGACTATCCAAACATTAGAATCCTAGCATTATAAATTTCCCATTTGTTTAAAATGATCTGTTCTCTAATTTTTTGGATAAAAACGCGATCGCTTTAACTTAGAGTAATCACCTTGTAATAAATTAATAAACAGAAAAAATTTATGGAACGTAATCCTGTTCTGTTGGTACATGGACTTTATGACACTGTTGCCAAATTTAAAGAATTATCTACCTACCTTGATCAATTGGGCTGGTCAGTCCATAGTATTAATCTTCAACCCAATGATGGTTCTGCACCCCTCAACGATTTAGCCAAACAAGTGGCAAATTATGTGGATCGAACTTTTGAATCTGGACAAATGATTGATCTGTTGGGATTCAGCATGGGGGGACTAGTCACTCGCTACTATTTGCAACGCCTGGGAGGTGTGGAACGAGTAAAGCGATATATCACGATTTCCGCCCCCAATAATGGGACTTTAACAGCCTATTCCTTACTGCTCAAGGGTATCGTCCAAATGCGGATGAATAGCATTTTTTTAGAGGATTTAAATCAAGATCATGATCAATATTTAAGCCAACTCCAGGTCACAAATCTTTGGACTCCCTACGATTTAATGATTTTGCCTGCTCACAGTTCCAAAATGGGGATTGGTCGAGAAATTTCTGTTCCCGTTGCGGTTCATGCCTGGATGCCCAGCGATCGCCGTGTGATGGAAATAGTTGCTTCGGCTTTATCTGATAGTTTGGAGTCTGTTTAAAAAAGCTCCATTGAAAACTGCGATCGCTTTTGCTATGAATCGTCAACCAAATGGGATTTTGGGTAAAATGGAGAGGTTGTGTTAAAACCGATAACTATGACCATCCGCCAACGCCGTTACCCCAAAGAAGAAATCGCTCGACGTGGACAACAACTCTATGAATCAGGCATTCGACAACAGATCGAAGTTGGGAATGAAGGCAAAATTGTGGCGATCGATATTGAAACAGGAGCTTTTGAAGTTGCTGAAAATGTTGTCCCTGCAACTAATCGCTTGTTTGAGCAATATCCCGACGCTCAACCCTGGGTTATTCGGATCGGATATCGTGCTGTTGATCATTTTGGCGCGAGGAGTCTAAAACAAAATCAATGATGCAAGGAGTTGTGAATTTACGGTGTGAAGCCACATTAACGGTTGTAGTTGGCAACTCAAATCGAAAACTGGAAGCGTTCAATACAGTGATTGACACAGGATTTAGTGGGTTTTTGTCTTTGCCTTCTTCAATTATTGCTAGTCTTAGCTTACCTTGGAGTGCTTCTGATATTGTCACCTTGGGTGACGGTAGTGAAACACTATTTGATTTGTACACTGGGATTGTGATTTGGGATGGGCAGTACCGCGAAATTTATATCGCAGAATCAGAAACGGAGCCTCTGCTAGGAATGGCACTGCTTTATGGTTATCGCTTACAAGTTGATGCGGTTGAGGGAGGCCTGGTTAAAGTTGAAGCCCTGTAATTTTGTAATGGAAGTGAACTGCTTTTGTCATGAATCGTAAAGCAAGGGAAATTTTGGATTAACAAAGGTTACGAAATATCACTAATCATTGATTGCTATTTCGTTCGTTCACCTGATCGCCGTGTGATGAAACTAATTGCTTCGGCTTTATCTGATAGTTTGGAATCTGTTTAAGAAAGCGATCGCGGTTCAGGTTGTTCATCCTTTAAAAAGCGATCGCCTATCCCAAATTAAGAGAAAAGCGATCGCAGTTCACCCTCCCCATTCAAACTCAAATTGAGGTTCAGGAGATTGAATCCCTAAATCTTGAGGTTCTGATGGAGAAGCATCATTAACTCCAGATTCTGGCTCTGGTGTTAGTTCCGATTCAGGTTCGGGATCAGGTTCGGGTTCAGGTTCGGGTTCAGGTTCAGGTTCAGGTTTTGTATAAGCTTCGGGCTGATCGCCTTCTTTACATTTTATATCAATTGTTTTTGTGTCTTTATCCCAAAATGGAGCATCTACTTCCTTCACAGAAATACTTTCAGGTTCACAATTTTTTGTATCTATAACAGTATTATTTTGATCGCCTTCGATAATATCTCCCTTTTGAGTATTATTTTCGATATTGGTAGTTTTTTCAGAGCTATCTTGATTAATATCTCTACCAGCAAAGTTATCTGGACTATCTTGCGTAAAATATTCAACGACATCCTCTGCCCAATCTTTTACAAAACTCTTGCTTTTTCCCGACATGGTTGATCACTCTCCTAAGTAACAATAAGTAAAAAATTAAGATGATGGCGGCTTGTATTCGTCTAATCCTAGCGCGTAATCCACTAAATTTCTAGCGTGGGGTGTGGCATCAGGGGCTATGGCATCTTTAAGCAGAGTTTTAATATTAGCAAGTAATTCATCCTCAAAATCTATCCAAAAAAGTTTGCGTTCTTCCTGAAGTTCAGGCGATTGTAATAGTCCCGTAAAACGGCCACTCATCTGTAAAGAGCGATTTGCCACTCCTGGATTATCCTCTCCTAAAGATAATTCATAATCTTCTCTTCTCTCTACTCGTAACTTTGAAATTCCACTAGCATTAGGACTGTGACGGGTGACGGTGGGACTGATAGGTAAGTTAGGCAATCTATCACGCATTAGATTTGTTAAAGTCGGGATTCCAGGGCTTAAAGATAATAGAGTTTGGTAAACGTGTTTATTTTGTTCCCAACGTTTTTGATTGTCGGGAATGGTGGGGGCAACTTCAACTAAACCGACATTAAATTCTCGTAAATAATCGCCTGCAAGTCCCAATGTACCGACAGGAAGCCGATGAGTTTCATCGAGAATCGCTAAAATTTTTTCACGAGGTTTATTATCTTGGGGTTGGGGATTTGGCCCTAGTTCTAGAATGCGGGTGAGTAGGTTATCTAAAAATAATGGCCCGACAATATTTGATGATGATTTAGAGAGAGGTTGGCTTAAAATAACGAGGGCGCGATGGTAAAGAATGTCATCCAAGTCAAGCATTTTTAAGTCTGAACGAGGTTCGGTATAGTCTAATAAGTCTTCATGGTTTAACATATCTTTAAAAAGTTGTACACCTCGTCTTGTTAAAATAAGTTGAGGCTGATTGAGATAGAAGAAATTGGCCATGTTAAATTGTTGTTCAATATCTTCTAAAAGTTGTAAATATTTGGATTTTAAAGAGTTTTCTTGTCTTTTTATACTCTCATTTGCTTTTTTTAGTTTTTCTTTGACTTTATCGGGAAAACACAATAGATGAACTAATTCTCTTAATGTTGGTATTTTTTCAGATTCAAAATTTTGAAGATAAATTAATAAATATTCAGCGATTGTAGCCGCATTATAGACAACGGAAGATGTTTCACCATCCAGTTGATAATGCTCAACGATAACCTGAGCAATCATCGCAAAAAATTCGCGTCTATCTTGGGGATTGCTGAGAGACTGTAATGGGTTAAAACAGCAGTTACCACGCGGCCAACGATAACAGATAATATTAGGAAATTTCTGTTGTAAGTAATCAGCAAGATCGGTAAATGCTGCGCCTTCTTTTCCGCCATTAATCCCGCCTTTGGCTTCGCCGACAATGACAGTACCATACCACTTTAAAGCCCCTGAAATTAATCTTAATAATACCGTAGTTTTGCCAGAACCAATTGCTCCACCAATAAACAAATGGGTAGAAAGCAAGTTTACAGGCAACCAAAAAGGGTATCTAGTTGTTATTTCGGGATAGGATGCCGCTTGTCCTAAATAAATTTTATTTTTTCCTGGTTTAATTTTATCACCAACGTATGAATTATCAGGATTATTGTCATTAGGCTCAAGATTAGCTAAGACTGACTGAAGACTTCGAGGAATCCGTTTAGGCGTTCCTAGATTATTACTGGGTTGAGCTAATAGGATTGGTTTAATTGGAGAAAGATCGGACATATTTTTATTTTAGGAAAATGGATCATCACTCTTATCTTGGTTGTTATAATCTGTGGCAATTGTTGGTGATTGACCAAAGCGATTTAAGCGGGGAGTTTGGGGACGATCTACATCAAACTCTTCAAATGTATTACGAATTAAATTTTTAATTTCAAGCAAATCGGCATTCTGAAAAGAACCATTCGCAATTTTTTGAACAAGAAAGTTACTGATCGCAGCTTCTATCGTGCTTCCGAGGGTAGAGTAATGAACTGTAATTTGTTGTTTTTGTCTTTCCATGTCTAACTCTAATTCACGAATAATGCTTGCTCCTTCTGTCAACTCATTACGAGCTTTCACCAATTCTTCTTTATTCGCTATAAATGTATCTGTGAGAGAAATTGAGTCTTTATGATTGATTTTAAAAGAGAGCCAAAGAGCAAAGATACCAACCAATCCCCAAAAAGTAAATGAGTTAAGATTATGTTGGATAAAAACACCAAAGCTATTGTATTTAAAGAAGTTATCCCAGGTAATAGACTTAGCAATAAAAACCTTGACAGTTAAGGAAATTAAATATGCTGTAAATTTTAGCACTGAAGGTAATAAGGCAATCCAAACAAAGATTTGTAGTACTGGGAGGATGCCATAAACATACCATTGTTTGATAATAATACCATCTTTATATTCTAGCAAGGCTGATTTATTTTTTCGGATTAACTCATCAATATTCCAAGCATCAAAGGTTATTCGCATGGACGTGAGAACCTTTAAAAAGCTATCATCTTTGCAATGCTCCACAAGACGAGTTATTTTATCTAATAAATTAAGAACTTTGTTTAAATTCTCAGGGTGAAATTTTGGGTTGACAGGATATCTAGCTACCATAAAAAACTCCTTAATAAATTAAGTAAATAAAAGCAAAAATTAAGGCTCAATAAGTTTTTGAGATTCTTGTTGACGGGGCAATGGTTCAGCCTGATTAAAGGCAGAAAGGATTACTGGGCAAAGGATTAGAGAAACAAAGAAGCAAATATAAGCTTGGAAGTAATGGTTATAACTTTACAGGGGTGTTAAGGGTAATAATACTATAAATAAATCGGTAAAAAAAGGAGAGAGAGTATGTCAATCCAAAAGATAAAGCCAATCCAAGAGTTTAATGATTCTATATTTTGCAATGGGAAAGAAAAAGAATTATTTAAACGAGACTGTCCTCATTGTCACAGCGAGGAAGTGAAAATTCATTCTCATTACAAAACGAAAAATAATGGAGAGAGAAAAATATTTATCTGTCAAAAATGTGAGTCACTATATTCAGAAACGTATAATAC